>CAZGVY010000010.1:0-26572 GCA_964529215.1 uncultured Mordavella sp.
CGGCACGTCTTTGACGCACATCAGCGCTTCTATCGTGACAAGCTCTACCACATTGACCGCCTCAGTATCCATAAAGCCGACGGAGGCCTTCATTGCCTGCTTTGCTGAACAGTTTTTTATATTTACATCCAATACACAAATCGTCTCACACATTCAAACAACCACCTGCAATATTTTCCAATTTAAAATTGTAGCAAAACAGGGTTTCCTTTGCAAGTAATGACACGAAATGTTCACACTAATTAATATTTCTGTTATTTTTTACAGATTCCCGTCTTTTTTTCGTAATCAGTCCGCCAATCCTTCCGGTTTCCTTCGAGGACAGGGACTTCCAGCCTTCATTCAGAACCTTATCCAGAAGTCCCAATTCCCCGGCAATCTCATACTTTAACTGTTCCTCTGGCGTGATCAGACGTAAATCAATTGGTTTTTCCTTTTTCTTAGACATATTCTCTGCCCCTTTCCTGTTTTTCTTACAGGAAGTATTGACAGAATGCCTGCACTTAATACACAGACGCTGCATCCGGTATGACGATTGCCGCGATAAAGTATACCAGCAGCCCGCTTCCTCCCGTCAGGCCAAACAATACCCATATCAGGCGGATGATCGTCGGATCAATATTAAAATACTCTGCGATCCCTCCGCAAACGCCGCAGATCATACGCTGCTCCTTTGAACGGTATAATTTCTTTGATTCCATGCCCTGTTCCTCCTTTATCTATCCTTTAAAGCCAACCGTGACGCTGCCTATGCCACATTCAATATCCAGTTCCCTGCCGCCGGGATTCTGCTCCGACCGGTCCATTCCAAGCCCGCTGAATTCTCTGTCCCCGATGACCACGCTTCCGATTCCGCAATCCACCTCGTAGGAGAAATCTTCTTCCCTGCCGGCTAACATCAGCATGATCTCTCCGACTCCGCAGGAGATATCCCCATCCCCAAGGATCTGTCCTTCTGCAGTGATCTCACCGGCCCCGCAGTCAAAGTCAGCCTCCGACACCGTGAAGTCATCGATCCTGGCCGTACCGGCTCCTACCTTCACGGCAAGCTCCCTGGCATGAGCCTGTTCCACATAGATCTCACCGGCCTCATTCGAAAGTTCTATCTCCTGAAGCTGGCGGGCAGGCAGGTAGAGCCAGACCGTTGCATATCCGTCAATCCGGTTGATCACACGAAGCTTATGCGTAGTAGAAATCTTTAACTCTGCTCCTTCCTGCCAGCACCTGTATGTTAATCTGCTGTCAATCCCTGCTGCTTCTACATGAACATCCCCGTCATCAGAAGGAAGCACCTGGAGCTGTATGCCTGACGCATCCACTTCGATCTTCTCAATACCAGAATACGTTTCTTTCATATCTGTCTCTTCGGCGCTCTCACCATATTCGTACTCATGATCCTCATGGATCCCGTGGGCCACATCATCCCCGTCATCCAGATGAAATACAAAGATGTTCTCCAGATCACTGGTATGAACTCCCAGGATCGCCGCCGTCATGCAGCATATGATCCCAACGCTTCCAGTCACGGCACAGATAATCCAAAATAATTTCCAGCCTTTCTTCATCTATCCCCTCTCCTTCCTTTTCTGAAACGGCCTCCTGCACAGATTTACAAAAAAGCGGAACAGCCCCGGAAGAACAATGATGCACAGCCTTACGGCCGCCACTACGGCTATGACCCCGGTCACTGTCAGTATCATACCCGTCCCCATCGCCGCCAGCGCCACCGCTGTATCCGGTACGAGCAGCAGCACGCCTCTGATAAAAACCGCAATTCCCGATACTGCAAGCGCAGCCGCTGCTGCCACTAAAGCGATAAATATTGCAAAGCAGGACACCGCCAATGCACATACAACCGCTCCAATGACAAGGATGAACGGGCCCAGCACAGGTACTACGACCAGAAGGATCAGAATGATCAGCGCCACTTTAAGCCCCTTGCTGGTCCAGGGCTGGTCCTGCGTTCCCTGACGCCCGGAATGCTGATCCTGGCTTCCTGCCGCATACCGGTATGCGCTTTCACCCTGCCCCGCTCCGGCCTGGCTGTCTGCCCGGCCTGAAGGCCGCTCCCAGGATACCGGCACATCCTTCCGCTCAAACTGCGTATCGGTATACCCTGTCTCGCGAAATTCTCCGGATTCCTCCGCCTGCCTCCCAAGCCCCGCTTTCATCTCGGCAGCTACCTGTTCCGGGCTTCCAAGTTCCTCTATCACCTGGCTCTCATTCTCCTCCCCGGCATCGTCAAAATAATCGTTATAATACTGCATGGCTGCAACCCGTTCTTTCACTGGCACATCCTGGAGAAGTGACGCCAGCTTTCTCATATACTCAATGCGGTTCATAAAATAGCCCCTCCCTCAAATATAGAATGAATCTTCGCACAATATGATTCCCACTCTGTCTTATATAAATCCAGCTGTATCCGGCCCTTATCGGTCACCTTGTAGTACCTCCGGTTCCTTCCGTCAAACTGTCTGTCGTAAACTTCCAGGCATTCATCCTTCTGAAGTCTTCTTAGAACCGGATACAGTGTTGATTCTGACACGTCGATCGCTTTCTTGACATCCTGGGTAATCTTATAACCATAAGTCCCTTCCTGTTCACGGGATACAATTGCAAGTACAATTGCATCCAGAAGCGCTGCTCCGGTGTTAAATACCATACTCTCACTCCTCTATACTATTCTTCTCTCTATATTATTTTCTTGGCTATATTATATGTCGTATAATATTGTTTGTCAATACAATATTGAAAATATTAAAAAAACGTGACGGCGCCCTTTATTTCCCACTTATTTCCATACCAGTTCTTCCCGTAAAGCAAAGGAATATATAATTTTCTCTATGACCTTTTTCCCTGTGATCTGTTCCAGCGCCCTGGCATAGTATTCCAGCTGGGCCTTATATTTGTCCAGAAGCTCTTTCCCTGTACGCACCCGGTCTGTTTTATAATCCAGTACCACAAGACCCTCCGGTTCCTCAAAATACACATCGATGATCCCCTGCACCAGCACCGTCTCCTGCCCGGATCCTTCTATGTCCGGATAGATCTCCTCCATGGAGATCCCCAGCACAAAAGGCTGCTCTTTCCAAAGCAGTCCCATCCTGGCCGCCCGGCTCATCCTTTTTGCAGAGCCGGTATTGATAAAATACAGAATATCCCTCCTTCTCACACAGACCGCCATATCCTGCGGGATACGCCCCGCCTGCTCCATGCCGGCAACCGCTTCCTCAAGTTTTGCATCATCATAATCCTCCGTAAGATCAAGAAGCTCCATGACACGGTGATAGGCGCTTCCTCTGGAAGCTCCGGTAAGCTCTGTCTCCTCCTGCAGAAATCTTGGGATCAGCGGAACCACCGTTTCCTCTTCATAAAGCAGTTCTCCTGCCTCCTCTGCCAGCCAGACACGCTTTTTTAATTCTGAAACCGTATATTTCAGTTTCTTCCCATTCAGATATTCATAGGGATATCTATATGCAAACTGCTCCTCCAGCGAGCGCTTCATTCCGGCGTCATATACCGTATCCTGGTTCCAGTCTTCCAGCGCCTGTCTGGTGAAGATCTGCCCGGCGCGTTCTTCCACCTGTTCCTGCCGGATATCCTCCATATGTAAGATCTTCACCTGGATAGCACTGTCTCCCTTACCGCCGGCGGCCGCCGGGATCAGCCAGTCCAGATAACTTACGGCGCCTGCAAGCCTTCCAAAACTCATATGCCCCGTCTCCCGGCCTGCCGCCATGACTTCCGCCTCTCTTACTTTCTTTTCCGATTCGGACACGCTTCCGGTCATGATCAGCTTTTCCCTGGCCCTGGTCAGCGCCACATACAGTACCCTCAGCTCCTCGCCCATACTTTCCAGCAGCTCCTCCCGGGCGATCACACTTTTGACAAAGGAAGGGATCTTCGTACGCTGTTCCAGGTCTGCACACTCCAGCCCTGCTCCCAGGGACGCATGCATTACCACCTTCCCCCTGGTATCCTGACGGTTGAACTGCTTCCCCATGCCAGCCACAATAACCACCGGAAATTCCAGTCCCTTGCTCTTATGGATACTCATAAGTCTTACAGTATCCGACTGTTCGTCCAGCGTCCCTGCCTCGCCATAATCTATCTCATATTTTTTTAGCTGTTCTACATAGCGGACAAAGTGGAACAGCCCCTTATAACTGCTGCGTTCAAAGGCCCTCGCCTTTTCCTCCAGCATATACAGGTTCGCTTCTCTCTGCTCCCCTGCCGGAAGGGCGGCCACATAATCCCGGTAACCCGTTTCCTGAAAAATCCTCTCCAAAAGCTCATGTAAGGACATATAGGAAGCCATCTTCCGGAAATGCTCAAGCTGCCCCAGGCAGCGCTCAAGCTTTTCCCTGATCCCATCTTCCGGCCCTTCCTCCCGGTACATGGAAACGGCATGAAAAAACCGTTCATTTCTGTATCTCCCCTTGATCAGAGCCAGTTCTTCATCCGACAACTTCCCAAAAAACGATCTCAATACTGCCGCCAGGGGAATATCCTGTTTCTGATTATTCAATACCCGGAGATATTCCAGGAACACTCCGATCTCCCTCGTCTCAAAGTATCCTTCCTTCGCGCCTGCATAGACCGGTATCCCCGCTTTCTTCAGCTCTCTGGTAAATACGTCTGCAAATCCCTTCAGGCTTCTGGTCAGTATAACGATATCCCTGTACTGTACCGGCCGTAACTGCCCGGTTTCCTGATCGGTCACCATCTGTTCTTCCATCAGTTTCTTGATACGGACGGCAACAGCAGCCGCCTCCTTCTCTTTTACAGACAGCTCTTCCCATTCCGCCTGGGCTTCCTCTTCCGGATCCAGCAGTAAAAGCTCCGTCCTGTCATTTTCCACATCAGGGTAATCCGCCCCCACATACAGCGCTGCGCTGTCGTCGTATTCCACACCTCCGAGAGCGCGTATCATGATCCTGCGGAAAATATGGTTGACGCCCTCCAGAACTTCCCCGCGGCTCCGGAAATTCTTGTGAAGGTCGATCCTCTGTTCCAGCCCGTCCGTCAGCGGATACCGATCATATTTCTCCATAAACAGCTCCGGCCTTGAAAGACGGAAGCGGTAGATACTCTGCTTCACATCCCCTACCATAAACAGGTTATGGACTCCCTTCTGCATCCGGGAAACACTGGTAAGGATCATTTCCTGAATGAGGTTGCTATCCTGGTATTCGTCGATCATAATCTCCTCGTAATACTCCTGATATTCCGCCGCAGTCTCCGAGGGTACTAATTCCCCATCCTGTTCCCTGGTCAGGATCCGGAGCGCGTACTGCTGCATATCGTCAAAATCGATCATATTCCGGGCGCGCTTCATATCCTCAAAAGTCCTGGAGAAATCCAGCGTAAGCTCTGCAAGGATCTCCATAAAAGGCTTGCACAGCCTAAGCTCCACAAGGATCTCATCCACTGGCCTGGCAAAATATACCCCCCGGATATCCTTGACGGCCGCCTTCACTTCCTCCCGGATATGTTTGATATGCTCTGCTTTTTCCACAGAAACCAGTTTGTCTTTGTTTGCCGCCAGCCGCGTCCATTTTACCCTGCAGAATTCCTGATAAGTTTCCTGATAACCGCCCGGCTTCCTGAGCCTGTCTATCACTGCAAGGTCTGCCTCCAGCGCAGCTTCATACATATAAGGCCCGTCCGGCTCCCGGCAGATCGCAAGCCCCTGCTCCAAAAGCTCCTCCGCCCCTTCCAGATACTGCTCCGCATTCTTCCTTGCACGCCTGTAATATACGGTATCTTCAAATTCCTCCGGTGATGACGCTTCATAGGCATGGATACAGTTCCTGATCCATTTCCCTGGTTCCGGATAACTTCTGCAAAATCTGTAAAGCTTTAAAATCAGTTCTTCTATATTCCTATCATCCCTGTTATTTCCGTAAGCCTCCACCAGATCCAGGAACCGGGGATTCTTCTTTCCGTAATACTCCTCCATCACGCCGGAGAGCGCGTCCTTCTCAAGAAGCGCAAGCTCTCCCTCCTCTCCAATGCGGAATGCCGGATCCAGATCGATCTTATGAAAATGCTCCCGGATCACCGAAAGGCAGAAACTATGTATCGTAGTAATGGAAGCGCTGTGTATCAGCGTAGCCTGTCTCTGAAGCCATTCGTTCCCCGGGTCTTCCTCCGCCCGGCTCTCCACCGCCCTCCGGATGCGGTCCTTCATCTCCGCCGCCGCAGCCTCTGTAAATGTTACGATCAGAAGCCGGTCCACATCCACAGGATCTTCTTTGCGGGTAAGCATCCTGATAATACGCTCCACCAGTACTGCCGTCTTTCCAGAGCCTGCGGCTGCAGATACCAGAATGTTCCGGCCTCCTAAATTTATTACCTTCTGCTGTTCTTTGGTCCATTCGCCTTTCATGACAATTCCTCCCCGCCGTCTGCCAGCTCACGCTTCATATCTGCAAGCGCCTCCTCTTTGGAAAGCCTGCGGACATTCCGGTACTCATACCCGGGCAGCCTGGAATCGAACCCGCAGATATGCCGGTACATGCAATAATCACATCCTGTTTCTGTTCCCCGCCGGTAAGGATGTACTACGATATCTCCCTGCCGGATCTGCGTCCTAAGCGACCCTTTTTTCTTCTCCGCGAAGGACAGCATAGTATCAAACTCCTCCCGGCCAACAGCCTTAGACCATTTTGACAGGCTTCCGTCCTTGTTTCTTTTTACCGGAACTACGGTGGATTCTCCCTGAAACGTATGATCCAGATGGTTCAGGCTTTCTTTCTCCAGATTCACAATCCCGTCCAGGCAAAACTCCTTTAACAGGTCTTCCTCCTTTACCCCTTCTTCTTTTTTTTCCACGAGCGGATCCTTCATCCGGTAATAAAATACCCCTGCCGGAATGACTTCCCTGCCCGGATACCGCTTCTGTACATATTCCGCCGCCGCGTTCATATATACCATCAGCTGCAGCTGCAGCCCATAACACAATGCGGATATGTCGAACCCGGCCTGCCCGGTCTTATAATCGAGTACTTTTACATAGACCTCGTCCTTGTCCTGGCAGAGATCCATCCGGTCAATTTTCCCACTCCCAAAATCCAGCTCGTAGGAATCCGGCACAAAATCCCCCCTGCCAAGCTGGTCTGTAAGCGCCCATACCGTACGGTCCAGAAGCCTTGTAAGTCTTACGATCATATACTCATTCCTGGCAGAGCTATACAGCACCTGGTTCCCATAATCCGCCACAGCTTCCTCTACACTTTCCCCGACCAGCTGTTTTCTCCGGGTATCTTCAATACCGGCCCATCCTTCCCCGCTTTGTTCCACCTTTCTGGAATACCGCTCTATGGCGCTGTGAAAGACATTTCCAAGATCCAGCGCCTGGAAATCATACTCCTTCCGTTCTTTCAGGCGGAGTCCATAGGTCAGGAAATGCGAAAACGCGCATGCGGAAAACTGTTCCATCCTGGACACGCTGCTCTGAAAGTGTTCCCCATAAAGCAGGCCCGCCGCCATCTGGCTGATTTTTTCCGGCTGATAGGAATAGAAACCGGCCTCCAGGATCTGCGCTATCTTTTCCGCCCAAGCCGGATTCTTTTTATACCAGTTATACAGTTCCATCCATGCGCTGCCTCCCTCTGCGCTCTGCTGCCGGAGTCCCTGTATCAGTTCTCCTATAGCGGTCTGGGGCGTCAGTTCTTTCCCTGCAAGCCTGACCTTCGCCACATCCGTAACGGAGATCTCCGGGAACAGCCTTTTTATCTCCCCGATCAGATAGGCCGGCCTTAAGGCCTTCCCATCCGCCGCCGATTTGCTGTAAAACAAGTATAATGATTCTTCCGGCTTTGTAAGATCCTGATACAGATAGAACTTCTGGATGTATGCCTGCTCCCTTCCGCCCGGGGTCAGCGCCAGCTTCTCCAGCTGGAATTTTTCCCTGTCCCGCTCATTCAAAATGCCTGTATGGACCAGCTGCCCCGGAAGCAGCGTATCATTCACTCCCAGTACCAGCAGGGCTTTGATATCCTTCAGGCGGGTCCTCTCCACATCGCCCACGATCACCTGGTCGGCTCCCGGCGGGATCACCCCGATCTTCGCTTCATTCAAGCCGGCATCCAGCAATTCGCAATACTCCTTCAGGGATACCGGCTCTTCTCCAAGAAGCTCCACAAATTTATCAAAAAGCTCAATTACCACACGGTATACCTGTGCATATTCCTTGGCAAGCGCCTGTTCGCCCCTTGCCGCAAATTCCTCCTCCTGGCGTTTCAATGCCTGCTGGAGCTGCCCCTGTTCCAAAAAGCTATAGAGCGCCTCCGTGATATCCCGGACTGTCTTTTTCCTCTGTTTCAGGACAAATACCAGCCCGTCCATCCGTTCCACCAGCTCTACCCGCAGATGGTTGACAAGTTCCAGCTCCGGCTCCGTCATATCCTTCTCCCTGCGGACCCAACGCTGCTGCCATCTTTTATAGCCCCTGATCCCAAGTGCAAGGCAATAGTTCTCCAATGCATCCGTATCATCATCCGAAAACGGCCCGTATCCCGCCCGCAAAAAGCGGAACACGCTCTCATACGTAAAATTCTCCTCCACCATCGCAAGTATGCTGCGCACATATTCCACAAAAGAATTTAGCAGGATGCTTCTCTTATAATCCATAAATACCGGAATATCATACCTGGAAAACATCCGTTCCAGATCGTCCCCATAGCTGTCCATATCCGTCACGATAACACCGATCTCCCGGTAGCGGAGGCCTCTTTCCCTGACCATCCGGCGCACCTCCGACGCCGCAGCAGCAACCTCTTCTCTTGGATATCTGGCCGTGTATATCCGGACTGCTTCCTGAACGCCTTTATATTGCTTCTTCCCGTAACGGAATAAATGCTCCTCCAGGAATGCCAGAGGCCCGCATTCCCGGAAACGGTAATATGGCCTCCCTTTCATCCAGACCGGCTTCTTCTGCTCCACTCTGCACTCTTCTGCGATCCCTGTCAGCGCAGACACCATATGTTTGCTCAGCCCAAACATCTGATATGGATGAGAATCCATATACGGATCCTCCGATCCGTCAATGGTCACAGTGATCACGACCTCCAGGCATACCTTCATCAGTTCTGCAAGCAGGCGGTTCTGTACCGGCGTAAATCCGGTAAATCCGTCCAATACCACGATGCTTTTCCTAAGCAGCAGTGATTCCGGCACAGCGCCGCACAGTACGTCCAGAAGTTCTTCCTTCGTAATATAGCGGTCCTTTAAATATTCCTGAAATCCTTCATAGATACGCTTCATATCCTTGAGCTTATAATAGAGGCTTGCGTCTCTGCCCACGCTCTCCATCACCTGCTCCAGTTCTTCTGTCCCAATATCATACTGGTCAAATTCTGAAAGAACTGATTTCACCTCGCTGATATATCCAAGCCGTTTCATATTTCCCTTCAGGACACTCAGTTCCGGCTCGGCCGCCGCCGCGATCTTACGCAGCACCAGATTTTTCCCCTCGTCATCCAGCACTGCCGCATCTCCTTTTCCGGTTTCTTCAAACACACGGTGTGCCAGGCGTCCAAAGCTCAGGACGTCAATATTCATAATGCCTTTTCTTACATTCCTTTCAACCAGCTCTCTCTGCGTCTGCATTGTAAATTGTTCCGGTACCAGGACAATGTAAGTAAGGGCAGGGTTTTCCCCTGCCTCTCGTGTGATCCTCTCATATAAATAATGGGACTTCCCGGAACCGGAACCCCCAAAAATGAATTGCAATGCCATATGCTCCTCCCGTAAATGCAATTAAGATAATCCTTCTGATCCTTCCCCGTCCGCTTCGCCGGCAAACAGCCTCTGATACAGAGGAAGCGGTACGTATGCCCTTACCTGGATCCCTTCCTCCAGATATTCTTCGCTAAGCAGTTCTCCATACTTCCGGATCATCTGGAGCTTCGCGGCATCCTTGTAGGGAAGCGTATATTCCACGGACGCTTTCTGCTTCCTCAGGATCCTTTCTATACACTCCTCAAGCTCTGCCAGCCCCTCTCCGGTAAGCGCGGAGATCCGCACCGTCTCATCCGCCCTGAAATCCCGCAGAACCGGATGCTCTCCGGGCACATCCTGCTTATTCAGTGCAGTAATAACCGGTTTATCCTTCACTCCCAGTTCCTGCAGCGTCTCATATACTGTATGCATCTGTATCTCCAGCTGCGGATTCGACACATCTGCAACATGCAGGATCACGTCCGCATATCTTACTTCCTCCAGGGTACTCCTGAATGCGTCGATCAAATGATGCGGTAATTTGCGGATGAATCCAACCGTATCTGTAAAGAGCACCTCCTGCCCGCTGTCCATGCGGTATCCCCTTGTAGCCGGATCTAATGTGGCAAACAGCTTATCCTCTGCCGTCACCTCCGCTCCGGTAAAACGGTTCAGCAGCGTAGACTTGCCTGCATTGGTATATCCAACGATAGCAATTACCGGAAGCATCCCCTGCTTTCTTTGTTCCCGCGCTACCTCCCGGCGGTTTTTTATATCCTTTAGCTCCCTGTTCAGCCTGGCAATACGCCCCTTGACCAGCCTCCGGTCCATCTCCAGCTTTTTCTCTCCCGGCCCTCTGGTACCGATCCCTCCCCCAAGCCTGGACAGAGAATTCCCATATCCCGTCAGCCTGGACTGCCTGTACTTAAGCTGTGCAAGCTCAACCTGTATCTTCCCTTCGCTGGTAGAAGCCCTGGATGCGAAAATGTCCAGGATCAGCAGCGTCCGGTCCATGATCTTCGTGTTCAATTCGTCCTTCAGATTGCCGATCTGTGCCGGCGACAGTTCATCATCACAAATGATCCCTGACGCTTCCGTCTCCCATAGAAGGTCTTTTAGTTCTCTTAATTTCCCGGTTCCCACGTAGGTACCGGGATGCATCTGATCCCGTTTCTGCACCACCCGGCCCACGCACAGGGCTCCGGCTGTTGCCGCAAGCTCCTCAAGCTCGTCCAGAGACTGCCTGCAGGGTTCTGCATCCGCTTTGTATATTCCCACCAGAATAACTTTTTCTTCCTGTTTTTCCGTCTCAAACATCTGGTTTTCTGCCTTCTTCATTCTCTGCTGCCTATCTCTGCTGCGTCGCCAGGAAATCTGCCTCTTTCACTGCGCGCTCATCATCCGGGTAATCTTCGATGTATTCCGCCAGCTTTGCCTTTGCATTCTCCCATTCCCCGCACTGCTCATAAGCAGCGATCTCATTAAACCGCATCTCTTTAAGCATCTCTTCACTACAATCTTCGCTGGCGGTTCCCAGATTATAATAATTAAGCGCCGCCTTAGGATTATCCAGCTGCATCTCGCAATTACCGAGAAAATTGTATAATGTACCCGTCTTCTCCGCCCCGTTTTCCAGCGCAGACGCAAACGCATTCCTGGCAGCCTCGTACTCTCCCAGCTCCCATTTGGCAATTCCGATCCCCCGGTATGCCTCTCCAAGATCCTTATCATTATCTACTGATTCTTTAAACTTATTCACTGCCCTCTTGTAATCGCCGGCTTCCAAAAGCTCCAGACCTTCTTCCGCACTCGAAGGCCCGCAGCCTGCCAGTCCTGAAACTGCCAGCAAAACCGTCAGCAAAATAGCCAGATATCTTTTCATAACATCCTCTTTTCTCAGACAGAGTATTTTACTACCCACGCCGCATTAATAATTGATACCAGCATGACTCCCAGATCTGCCGATACGGCTCCCCACATGCTGATATATCCGATTGCCGCCAGAGCCAGCACGATCACCTTCACTGCTATGGCAAATCCAATGTTCTGCCCCACAACACGCATCGTCTCCTTCGCCACTTTAATGGCGTCTATGATCCTTGGCAGTTCGTCATCCATTAGCACGATATCCGCCGCCTCGACGGCCGCTGCCGAACCCAGAGCCCCCATGGCAATGCCCACGTCCGCTCTTGCCAGGATCGGCGCGTCGTTAATACCGTCTCCGACACATGCCAGTTTTTCCATGCGGTCTTCCACAGAAAGAAATTCTTCCACCAGTTCCAGCTTGTCCCCAGGCATAAGATCCGAATATGCATAATCCATCTGCAGCTCCTTCGCCACATGGACTGCCGCTTCCCTGCTGTCACCGGTAAGCATCACCAGTACAGACTGATACTTTTCCCTGAGGATGTCCAGCGTCCTTGCCGTGCCCTCCTTAACCGTATCCGAGATCACAATATATCCCGCATACCGCTTCTTTATGATAACGTAGAGCACCGTCCCCATGCTGTCCACCTGATCTGTCTCTACGCGGTAGCGCTCCGCCATCCTTTCATTTCCAATATGTACCCACTGTTCGTCATAAATGGCGCTCACGCCATACCCTGCCTCCTCACGGACTCTTCTTACCTTTGATTTGTCATATCTGCCGTTATACGCCGCCCGCAGCGACTGGGCGATCGGATGGTTCGAATAGCTCTCCACATGCGCCGCGATCTTCAGAAGCTCGTCCTCCGTCATCCCCACGGCCTTGATCTCCTGTACTTTAAAAATACCCTCTGTCAGGGTTCCCGTCTTATCGAAAATAAATGTATCTACCTTGGACAGGTCTTCCAGATAATTGCCGCCTTTGACAAGGATCCCCTGCCGCGCCGCGCTGGCGATCCCCCCAAGGAACGCCACCGGAGTTGACATGACAAGTCCTGCCGGGCATGCCGCGATCAAAACCACCAGCCCCCTGTAGATCCAGACCTCCTCCGCGCCCGGCGCAAAGGTAAGCGGCGGAACGATCATCGCCAGCAGTGCAATGACCGCAATAACCGGCGAATAGTACCGGCTGAAGGCTGTGATAAAGCTCTCGCTCTCCGCACGGTTCTCCTGGGCGTCCTCTACCATCTTCATGATCCTGGATACCGTTGAATCCTTATACAATGCCGTAACCTTTGCCTCGATCACACCTGTCAGGTTGATACTTCCGCTATAGATAGCATCTCCCGGTACAATCTCCTGCGGCATAGCTTCACCAGTCAGCGCCTTCGTGTCCACGGTAGTCCTCCCGCTCATAACAATAGCGTCTACCGGTACGCGCTCGCCTGGCTTGATCACGATCCGGTTATAAAGCTTAAGCGCAGACGGCTCCACCTTAAACTCCCTGCCCCGTATCTTCCTGGTGGCATATTCCGGACGTATATCGATCATGTCCGCAATCATCCTCTTGGTCCTGTCCACAGAAGCCGCTTCAAAAACAACGCCTATCTCAAATAAAAGCATTGCCGCATCCGCCTCAATGTACCTCCCAACGCCAAACGCTCCAACCGTCGCAAGGATCATCAGGAAATTCTCGTCAAAAAAGCGCTTCTTCAGCAGGTTATCCCTCAGCCTGATAAAAGCCTCGGTCCCGATGAGAAGATAAGCCGCAAGAAACAGCAGCAGCCTTACCTCGTCAGACATCATATATCTGCCCGACAAGATTACTGCAGCTCCGTATAAAATTGCTCCCGTCAACAGGAGGAATGCCTTTATCTTCGTCTGCTTTGTCATTATCCTTCCCCGTCTGTTATTCTGCGATATGCTCCATCCCCTGGCTGATGATCGTCTGGATATGCCCGTCCGCCAGTGAATAAAACACAGTCTTGCCCTCTCTCCTGTTTTTTACCAGTTTCATCTGCTTCAAAACCCGGAGCTGATGCGAGATGGCCGACTGTGTCATACCCAGCAGCTCTGCCAGGTCGCACACGCACACCTCCGCCTGAAGAAGCACGCACAAAATCCTAACCCTGGTTGCATCGCCAAACACCTTATAGAAATCTGCCAGTTCCCGGATCGTTTCTTCCTCTGGCAGCTTCTGCTCTACCGCTCTGATGATATCTTCATGTGTTACGACCGCATCACAACATTCCACTTCTACGTGATTCTCCATGGTTTTTCCCTTTCTTTAAATATCAGCGTATTATTCTCTCAGAATACACTATCTAATAATTATGCCAAATTCTCTGTCATATTTCAATATCTGAAACAAAAAAGACACTAAAGTTAATGTTTTTGTAACCTTAGTGTCTTATCCGTCTTATGACCCGCTATTCATCCTGAAGGCCGGCATACAGACCCTCTGCATATGCAGGAAACTATATAGCATGCTATCTTTTTTTGCTTCCCACATACAATGCCCGTATGGAGTTTAATACACACAGCATAGCGACTCCTGTATCCGCAAATACTGCCATCCACATATTGGCATATCCCAGAAATCCCATAAGCATAACCGCCGCTTTCACAGCCAGGGCAAACACCACATTCTGCACCGCGATACCGCCGGTAACCTTTGCAATGCGGATGGACTCCCCGACCGCCTGGACAGAAGAATTCATAAACACCACATCCGCCGCCTCAATGGCCGCGTCTGCACCGCTCCCCATCGCTGCTCCCACGTCAGCGCCGGCAAGCACCGGCGCGTCATTGATCCCATCTCCTACGAACATGACCGCCCCCTGTTTCTCCCGGATCTTCTGCAGCCGGTCAAGTTTCTCTCCCGGAAGGAGCTTTGCATATACCTGGTCGATCCCTACCTTTTCCGCTACTGCCTCTGCGCTCGCCGCACTATCGCCTGTCAGCATCACCGTCATAATTCCCTGACGCTTCATCGCACGTACAGATTCTGCCGCATCTTCTTTTACCGCGTCTGCGATCACCAGACAGCCTGCATACTCTCCGTCTATTGCAGCCAGGACCTCCGTCCCATACCGGTCATTCCGGTATCCGCAAGGCTCTATCCCATGCTGTTCCAGTAGCGCCCGGCTTCCGCAAAGGACTTCCTTACCCTGGATCACTGCCTGTATCCCTTTCCCGGAAATCTCCTCTGCTTTTTCCGGCCTCTGAAGAATAAGACCCCTCTCCTTTGCCGCTGCCACGATACTGTTTCCAATCGGATGCGTACTTAGAAGCTCACATTCCGCCGCCGTCAGAAGCAGATCTTCCTCAGACAGTTTTTCCACAGGAATGACCTGCTGCAATTGAAAGTCTCCTTTTGTGATGGTTCCGGTTTTATCCATGACAACCGCCTTTATATTTTTCAGCGCTTCGATCGCCAGGCCTCCTTTAAACAAAATCCCCTGCCTGGAACCTGCCCCGATCCCTGAAAAGAACGCAAGGGGAACACTCAGTACCAGCGCGCACGGGCAGCTGATCACCAAGAAGGTAATGGCCGTATAGATCCAGTGGTTCCAGTCGCCGGTCACCAGCGATGGGATAATTGCCGTCAAGATAGCCGCAAGTACCACAACCGGCGTATAGACACGGGCAAACCTGGTAATAAAGCGGTCCATTTTCGGCTTACTGGCAGCCGCATTTTCCACAGAATCTAATATTCTGGTCACCATAGATTCATTTAAGGGCCTGGTCACCTTCAGCCTTAACACACCCTGTCCATTAACACACCCTGAGAAGATCTCATCTCCAGGCTTTACGGATACAGGTACCGGCTCACCGGTAACCGGGGAAGTATCGATCCGGCTTTCGCCATCCTCAACCACGCCGTCCAGGCCGATCCGGTCTCCCGGACGGATCAGGATCCTGTCTCCTGCCACCGCCCCGCCAGCCGGGATCACTTCCACGCCCTCTCCTTTTACCAGGTTCACGACCTCCGGCCGGAGATCCACCGCTTCCATGATCTGGGAGCGGCTCCGTTCCACTGCCACATCTTCAAAAAATTCACCTACCCGGTAAAACAGCATCACCCCCGCTGCTTCTGCAAAATCCCCAATTGCGATCGCGGCGACCGTAGCAGTGCTCATGAGGAAATTCTCGTCAAACACACGTCCGTTTTTCAGATTTTTCACTGCTGTCCATACGATCCCGCATCCAAGCAGGATATATGCCGCCAGAAAAGCCCCCCGGCTATATCCTGCCGGGGCGCCATATTGCTCCAGGCACACGCCGGCAGCAAATAATACCGCGCCAGAAGCAATGCTTAAGACTTCTTTTTTATGCTCCTCAAAGAAACGCTTTCTGCCTTTCTTTTCCGGCAGATCCTCCTCTCTTGGTATTACCATGACCTGATGCTCTATGGAACTGCAGATTTCCTGGAACCTGGGAACAAGCCTTTCCTGATGATCCGCCGCAACTCTGAGCTGCTTTGTGGCATATGTGACCGTCGCCATCTCTACCTCCGGCATCTCATTGATTGCTTTTTCCATCTTTGCCGCACAGTTCGCGCATCCCAGATTTTCCAGAATATATACCCTCTGCTGTATATGTTCTCCTACCTGGTCAAATTCACGGCCTGTATGGCTGGCCGCTTCATGATGATGTTCATGCCCGTGGTGGTGATGGCCGCAGCCACATTCCTCCTCATCCGCATGATGATGCGCATGACCGCACCCGCATTCTTCCCCGTGGGTATGGGGATGTTCATGATGTTCGTGATGCTCGTGATGCTCGTGATCATGACGGGCATGGCCGCATCCCTCTGTTTTTATATTTTCCCTGGACATATAGGATCACCTCCGCAATTACCTGTCTTTATATGAATGGTTGTTCATATGTTCATATTTAGATTTAACCACATTACAGCGGAGTTGTCAATATATTTCACCAAGATCTCTCAAAATCTATCTTCAGTTTTTCAGTTCCAATTTTTCAATTCAGAAAACATAATTGATTCTATTGAAACCTATGTGAAACTATATTATAATTAAAAATGCTATCCTGGTAATGATTATTATTTTAATATAGTATTGAAACTGGAGGAATGCTAATGTTCTCAGAAATGGTAACTCAAATACCCACATTATTAAAAGATGATTTCAGAACAGCCTCTGCAAAAATGAGGCAATTCATTGATACGATGGATCTTTTTCACTTCAAAGAGATTATTAAAAATATAGGCACTATTCCTGAAAATATAGAGCATGACTCATCTGAAGAAAAATTATATTCGAAAGCTTCCGACATAGTCCTTGCACGATGTTTCAGGGAGTTAGGACTGGCCGCCAAAGCATTGGATGAACGAGCAGACAGCGCTGATATTTTAGCAGAAAGTACAAGCGGTTATAACTATAGCCTTGTTGCCGATGCAAAATGTTTTCGGTTAAGCCGTACTGCAAAAAATCAAAAAGATTTTAAAGTAAGCAATCTAAGCGATTGGAGAGGTTCTGAAAATGAATATGCAGTCCTAGTAGCCCCTTATTTTCAGTATCCGCAAACCAAGAGTCAGATTTACTCTAAAGCATTAGATCATAATGTCTGCTTACTGACCTGGGAACACATTTCCCTTCTTTTGGAACATAATATTAAGGAATCAGATTCTTTTTCTATGGAATCTCTTTGGAATGCTTCCCAAATGATAGCAAGAGATAAATCCCTGGCTTATATTAATGCCCAACGATGTTTCCTTTCTAAAATGGATGGATTTGTTGCCAAAAAAATAGGGATCAGCCTGGAAATCTATAATAGGGAATTAGAGAGATATAAATTTTTTCTTATTGAAAGAGGCCGGCTGGAAATAAACTTTTGGAACAATAAAATAAATGAAATAAACGCATATACCAGAGAACAAGCTATAGAAGAGTTAATAGCTGCCAAAAAGCTTAATGAAAAAATCAGCGTAATTAAAAATTATCTGAATAAATTAAATGTTTAGGAGCGAGTATTATGAATAGAATCGAATTAGGCGATTCTATAGAGTTGATAAAAACTATAGAAGATGAATCAATACACCTTATTTTATCAGACATACCCTACGGAATCAATTATGAAAGCTGGGATGTACTGCATAATAATACAAATAGTGCTTTGCTAGGGAAAAGTCCTGCTCAGGAAAAAAGCGGCAGCATTTTCAAAACCAGAGGAAAACCATTAAATGGATGGTCCCAAGCAGACAAAAATATTCCTCTTGAATATTATAAATGGTGTAAAGAATGGGCAGGAGACTGGTACCGCGTTTTAAAGCCCGGAGCAAGCTGCTTTGTATTTGCTGGCAGGCGGATGGCTCATCGGTGTATCTGTGCTTTAGAAGATTCCGGATTTATATTCAAAGATATGATCGCATGGGAAAAAGATTCTGCTGCATATAGGGCACAAAGAGTCAGCTGTGTTTTTGACAGAAGAAACGATGAAGAAAACAGCAAAAAATGGCAAGGCTGGAAAATAGGTAATCTACGGCCATTATTTGAACCTATTCTATGGTTTATGAAACCATATCCTCAGGGCGGTACCCTCACAGATAATATATTAAAACATAATTTAGGCGCTTATAATGAAAACAAACTAAAGGAATTGACAGATCTAAACACGGGCTTAGAAGTATGCTCAAATATAATTAAAGTTCAAATGCAGAAAACAGACAGAGGCCTGCATCCCACGCAAAAAGCTGTTAAATTAATGGAAATCCTAATTTCTATGGTAACCATAGAGGGGCAGGTTGTGTTAGATCCGTTTTGTGGCTGTGGAACAACGCTTGTTGCCGCAAAGAACCTTAACCGCAGATACATTGGATTTGAAATAAATGAACAATATTATCAAAATATTATAGACCGGTTAATATAGTACATCCTGGCTGCCCAGCAGCCTGTCGAAAGGACATCCGCTTACAACGCAGTCTTCTAACTGCATTGACAAGCAATGTCCTTTCATCAATTTGTCAATAACAAACATTATCAATCCATTAATTATGATCCGCCGCTCTATCCCGGCTATTTTCCACCGCGCAGGAAATCGCTTCATTAAATGTTGGATGCGCCCTCATGGCATACATAAGCTGCTTTGAGGTCAGGCCATTCGCAAGCGCCGTCGCCAATTCGCCGATCATATCCGTCGCCCTTGGGCACATCATCTGCGCTCCCAGCAGGACATCGCTGTCCTTCGCAAACAGCACCTTAATAAATCCCACCGCCTCCTTCGCAATGATCGTCTGCCCGTTTCCTTCCATTGCATACCGCCCGCATCTGACCGGAACATTTTTCTCTCTTGCCTGCTCCTCTGTGAGGCCAACAGATGCGATCTCCGGGTCCGTATACAGACAGCTTGGCACGATAGAGATCGGCGTAAACAGGCAGCTTGGCACCATAGATACGATTACGGACGGTTCCAGGCCATTCATCTTCTCAACCACGTAGGTTGCCTCCGCGGACGCCACATGGGCAAGCTGGATTCCTCCCACCACATCGCCGACTGCATAGATCCCCGGAACACTGGTACGGAAAAATTCATCCACCACGATCCTTCCTCTTTCCAGTTTGATCGGCACATTCGGATCAAACAGCCCTTCTGTGTCCGGCCTCCGGCCCACCGACATAAGCACGCCCTCCACCTGGAGCTCCTGCGTCTTTCCCTCACAGGCAAACCGGCATTTCAAGCCTCCGTCTGCCTCTGATATCTGTTCAAGGATACTTTCTTTATAAATATGGATGCCTCTGCCTGTAAGGATCCCTTCCAGCGCATCTGAAAACTCTTTGTCCATAGTAGGAAGCAGGCGGTTTGTTATCTCGATGATTGTCACATCCGCGCCCAGGTCCCGGAACACGGTTGCTATCTCCATCCCAATCACTCCGCCTCCAAGTATCAGCAGGCTGCGGTATCTGCTCTCTCTGGAAATCAGGAGATCTTCACTGGTCATAACCCCCGGAAGTTCCGCCCCCGGGATATCTGCCAGATTTGCCTTCGCACCGGTAGCGATCAGAATGTGCTTTCCAAAATAATATTCCGAGCTTCCGTCCTCCTGTTCCACACGGACCCGTTTCCCGGCCTGCACTCTTGCCCTGCCCTGCACAAATACGATTCCAAGTTCCTGAAACTCTTTTTCCAGGTCCGCCCGCATCCTGGCCGTTGACGCTTCTTTGTATTCCATGATCTCTTGAAGGTCATACCTTACGACCTCCGCATGAAGGCCAAACATTTCGCACTCCTTCATATCCCGGTATCTGGTCGCCGCATGAAGCATGGCTTTCGTCGGGATGCATCCCCGGTTAATACAGGTCCCCCCTACGGGTCCTTTGTCAATGATCACAACCGACATTCCCAGCTTTGCCGCTTTCTTTGCTGCAACATATCCTCCCGGCCCTGCGCCGACAATTAACAAATCATACATATTTTTCATAAGCTACTCCTCTATCTGCCAGTCAACCGGCTCTGCCCCATGCGTTTTCAAAAAATCATTTGCCTGACTAAACGGCCTGCTCCCAAAAAAGCCACGGTACGCAGACAGCGGGCTCGGATGCGGCGCTTTTAAGATCAGATGTTTTGGATTATGAAGCATAGCCGCTTTTTTCTGAGCCGGCGTTCCCCACAGTATGTAAACGATCGGCCTGTCCTGGCTATTCAGCGCACAGATCGCCGCATCTGTAAATTCTTCCCATCCGATCCCCCTATGGGAATTTGCCTGATGCGCCCGCACCGTCAGTACCGTATTTAGCATCAGCACTCCCTGCCTGGCCCATTTGGTCAGGCATCCATGGACCGGTATGGTACACCCCAGGTCGTCCTTAAGTTCCTGATAAATATTAACCAGTGAAGGAGGGATATCAACTCCCTTCCTCACAGAAAAACATAGCCCGTGCGCCTGACCCACATTGTGATAAGGATCCTGTCCCAGAATTACCACTTTCACCTCCGACAAAGGGGTCAGGTGGAACGCATTGAAAATATCGTCCGCCGGCGGGAAAACCTGATATCTCCGGTATTCCTCATTCACCCTGTCAAATAATTTTCTGTAATAAGGCTTTCCAAACTCTGGCTTCAGAGCATCCAGCCAGTCATTATTGATTGCTGCCATCTTCCTCTCCCTGCAGGCGTACAGAAACGCCTTCCTTCCTCAGGTATTCTTTCACTTCTTTTATCTCAAGTTCCTTATAATGAAACAGCGAAGCCGCAAGCGCCGCGTCCGCCTTCCCTTCCGTCAGCACTTCCTTAAAATGAGGAAGCTCCCCCGCGCCTCCGGAAGCAATAACCGGGATGGACACGCTCTCTGCAACCGCTCTGGTAAGCTCTAAGTCATACCCCGCCTTCGTTCCGTCGCAGTCCATACTGGTAAGCAGAATCTCCCCGGCGCCAAGCCGTTCTACCTTTACTGCCCATTCTACCGCATCCAGGCCCACATCGATCCTGCCCCCGTTTTTGTAGATGTTCCAGCCGCTTCCGTCTGTACGCCGTTTGGCATCAATGGCAACTACCACACACTGGCTTCCGAATTTTTCTGCCGCATCAGATATAAGCTCCGGCGTATTGATCGCAGAAGAATTGATCGAGATCTTGTCTGCCCCTTCCCTCAGCAGCATCCGGAAATCCTCCACCGTACGGATCCCCCCGCCTACGGTAAATGGGATAAATACGGTCTCCGCCACCCGGCGTACCATATCCGCCACGGTTTCCCTGGCGTCCGAGGTCGCGGTAATATCCAGAAATACCAATTCATCCGCCCCCGCCCTGTCATAGGCTTTCCCGATCTCCACCGGATCTCCGGCGTCCCTTAAATCCACAAAATTCACTCCCTTGACCACACGCCCTCCATGAACATCCAGACAGGGGATAATCCTTTTTGTATGCATCCTGTTTCTCCTTATTTTTTCTTACTGCTTCCGCAGCCGTCCATATATCCGTGCTAAAGCATGGCAAAATTCTTTAAAATCTGAAGTCCTGTACCGCTGCTCTTTTCCGGATGGAACTGACAGGCAAAGATATTTCCCCGTTCAACAGAAGCATGGATCTGCACTCCATACTCCGCTGTCGCCGTCACATCTGATTCATCTGCCGCACGCAGATAATAAGAATGTACAAAATAAACATACGAGTCCCTTGCCACACCCTCGAACAATCTTCCCTTCCTTGGAAATTGCAGTGAATTCCATCCCATATGCGGAATCTTGATCCCGTAATTCTCCGGGATCTTAAGGATCTCTCCTTTCAGAATGCCAAGCCCGTCCACTCCCGGCGCTTCATCGCTCCGCTCAAACAAAAGCTGGAGCCCAAGGCAGATTCCAAGAAACGGTGTTCCCCGCTCTGTCACTTCCCGGATCACCTCCGCCAGCCCGTACTCCTTCAGCCTTTTCATCGCGTCTCCAAATGCGCCCACCCCCGGAAGGATCACTTTCTCAGCCTTCAGGATGGATTCTCTTTCCCTGGTAACTATCGTTTCCTGTCCCAGAAATTCAAGAGCCTTTTCCACACTTCTGATATTCCCCGCATCGTAATCAATAATTGCAATCATTTTCCAAAGCCTTTCTCCCGTGATCTTTTGCGGCTGTCCTGCAGCCCAGGCCCAGGCCCGGGAATACCCGGGCAAGTACCTTACGTACGATTGTTTTTATTTTATACCCAACTCAAACCAGAAGGCAACCCCATTATCATAGTTCTCCACGCCATATTTCTGATGCAGGGACTCCATGACTGCCTTCACGATCGATAACCCAATGCCATTCCCCCCGTACTCTCTCGTATGCGCTTTGTCCACTTTATAGAACTTATCCCAGATGTGTACAAGATCCTCCTCCGGGATACTCTTTCCCGTATTAAATACCGTAGTCCTTGCCACATTCCCATCCTGTTCAATCTTGATCTCAATGATCTTTTCTCCGGACACATGATGAAATGCATTTCCCAGATAGTTTCTCACCACCTGCTCCGCCTTATATTCGTCTGCCCACACATATACCGCTTCCTTCTGCAGGAACTGGACCTTCGCACCCGCCTGCTCTGCAAAAATCTCCATGCCCTGCAGGATGCCTCTTACCATCTCAGTCAGGTTAAAGCGCTCAAATTCAACCTGTTCTTCCCCGGATTCCAGCTGGTTCAGTGTCAGCAGGCTCTTTACCATGTGGTTCATTTTAGAGGTTTCGTCTATAATAACATCGCAATAAAATTCCCGGCTTTCTGCGTCGGTATTAACGTCCTCTTTCAGCCCTTCCGCATATCCCTGGATCAAAGCGATCGGAGTCTTTAATTCATGGGATACGTTCCCAAGAAATTCACTGCGCATCTTTTCCTGCTTGTCCCTCTGTTCCAGATCCTGCAGCAGCCTGTTATTTGCATTTTTCAGCTCAGAGATCGTCTGCTCAAGTTTTTCCGACATCCGGTTAAAATTCTCTCCTAATATACCGATCTCATTCTCTCCGCCGCTGGTATATTTGGCTTCAAAATTAAGCTCTGCCATTTTCCCGGAAATCTCCGCCAGTTCCAGCAATGGCTCCGACAGGCGTTTTGAAAAAAAGTATACGAGCCCCATACCTATGATAACGGCAATGATCCCTACAATAACCAGAAAACGGTTGGCAAGCTCCACGCTTCCCTGGATACTTTCCAGCGGGCTCTGTATCAGGAAAAAATATCCCCCGTCCAGCGTTCCCCGCATCATCAGATATTCGGTTCCCAATTCACGTCCTCTGGTCTGGCTGATCTCATAGGAATCCGTACTTTCCAGGATCTTTTCCCCGGCTTCCGTCTGGTTCAGCAGAAAAGCGTCCAGATACCGTTTCAGCTCCGTCATATGCTGCACATTTGTAAATACGGTTCCTGATTCCATATTAACAACAAGAAAAAACAGATTATCCTTCTCGGACTTCCGGACAAGTTCTTCATACAGCTGCTCGTCCGGCTTATCCAGATCCCCCTTCTCCCCGGATTCGGAAAGCTCCTGGTACATATGGATGATCTGCGACTTTTTATCCCGGATATAATATGACTCCAGAAGAAACGCATTACAGATCAGAATCCCCGCAGACATAACGCCCAGGACCAATATAAACGCTGCCATCATCTGATGCCTGATCGAATGTTTCATCTACTCCACCTCGAATTTATAACCCATTCCCCATATGGTCTTAATATAATTCCCTTTATCCCCCAGCTTACTGCGGAGTTTTTTCACATGGGTATCGATCGTCCTGGCATCGCCAAAGTAATCATAATTCCAGACATTATTCAAAATCTTCTCTCTGGAAAGCGCAATTTTCTGGTTTTCAAGAAAATAAGTCAAGAGCTCAAACTCTTTATAGCTTAACTCGATACTTCTGCCGTCCACCAGGACCTGGTGAGCCGCCCGGTCCACCTCAATCCCTCCTACGCTTAATTTCTCTTCCATTTCCCCTCCGTAGGTTCTCCGCAGGATCGCAGACACCCGCGCTACCAGGATCTTGGGACTGAAAGGTTTTGCGATATACTCATCTACGCCCAGTTCAAATCCCTGGAGCTCGTCCCGCTCGTCGGACCGGGCTGTCAGCATGATAACCGGCACCCTGGAGCTCTCCCTGATCTCCCTGCACACCTGCCAGCCATCCATTTTCGGCATCATCACATCTAAGATCACAAGCTTAATGTTCTTATTGCTGTAAAAAACATCCATAGCCTCTGCGCCATCGCCGGCTTCTAAGACCTCGTAACCTTCCCTTTTGAGGAAATCCTTCACCAGCTTACGCATCCTGCTTTCATCATCAACAACTAATATCTGTAATTTACCCATATTACCACCCCAATTATTTTCATGATGCTGCTGCGGATCGTTTTGCACTCCCGTGCTCTTACAATCTTAAAAAGATTATACCACGTTTTTATGACGCATTTGTGAAAACATCTTCGCTTTTTTTGTATTCTGTGGTAATATTAGGATATAATTAGTCCAGAAACAGATAGGAGAGAGAGATTATGAATTGTCCCATATGCGGAAACGATTTAAAACAGAGTAAAAAAGATCCTAATTATGCACTATGTCATAACTGCCGCAAAAAATTCAAGCTTCCCAAAACCAAAGCTGCCACACAGCAGGTTCCTGAGACCAGCACCCCCGTAGATGATGATGAACTTACCGAGCAGACCCAGGTATTCAGCCGCAAGGAAGTCCGCGCCGCACTTAAAAAGGCAAACGCTGAACGGATTGCCGCAAAGAAAGCGGCAAAGGCCGCTTCCAAAAAAGCAAAAACTCCCGGCTCTCAGACAAGCCCTGCCGCTGAGGACGACGGCGAAGAATATCATTTCCGCTATGCGAATCTCCCGCCTAAAGAGATCCGTGTAAAGCAGGAACGGGAAATGCGCCGGGCATATGATGAACTTCTTTCCATCGGAGAGGAAGAACGCTCCTCAAAAAAACATGGATTATTTGGAAAAAGAAATTAAAAATACCTGACCCGGCATGCGTATCACAGCGGGAGAATATGTGGAGGCTCAGCGTGGGCAGGACCGGCCGGAAAGCTGCGTTTTTCCGTATCCGCAGCTTTTTTCATGCTCAGCTTTTATTCCTGCTCTGGTTTGTAGCTATGACTGGCTATTACTGCCACCTCGGTATGGGGTTTGCTTTTACCGGAACTCTCCTTGTTATAGGAATAGCACTGGCGTGCATTGCCTATTCCTTATCTTATATGTCCTGCAGCCAGAAGAACTTAAGATGGTGGGAATTTGGCAATGACACGGAAGAATACTGGGTTCTGGGAAAAGACGACTAGCAAAGCCTTCCCGCAGTTTGCATCCTAACATATCTCACGAAAGGATTCTCCGCAGTTTCCCTACTTCGTCCATCGTTGTCGCCCAGCTTGTGGCAAAGCGCACGACCGTATGCTCCCCGTTCAATTTTTCCCAGAAGCTGAATCTCACCTGATTTTCCAGTTCTTTCCGCTTCTCATTCTCCAGAATAATAAAAATCTGGTTCGTTGGGGAATCGAGGAAGAACTGATAACCTTTTTCCCGGAAAATTTCTTTCAGCGCTTCCGCCGTACCGATGGCATTCCGGCTGATCTCCATATACAGCTGATCCGTAAAAAGGGTGTCAAACTGTATCCCCAGAAGCCTGCCTTTTGCCAGAAGCGCGCCATGCTGTTTGACCGTTGTCAGGAAATGCTCTGGCGTATTCTTTCTTGTAAATACCACTGCCTCTCCGCACAGTGCGCCCACCTTCGTTCCTCCGATATAAAATACGTCTGTAAGCCTGGCGATATCCGGCAGCGTCACATCCGTCTCCCGGCTCATCAGCCCGTAACCCAGTCTGGCGCCGTCCATATACAATGGTATCTCATACTGTCTGCACAGGGCGGACAGCTCCTCCAATTCTTTAAGGCTATATAATGTGCCATACTCCGTAGGATGCGAGATATATACCATTCCCGGAAATACCATATGCTCATGATTCTCATCCCCGTAAAAAGCCTCCAGATACTTCTGCACCGTCTCTGCTGACAGCTTGCCGTCCTTCTGGGAAAGTGTGATCACCTTATGGCCGGTAAATTCTACCGCGCCCGCCTCGTGCAGGCTTATATGCCCGGTTTCGGCCGCTATTACGCCCTGGTATTTTGTAAGCAGCGCATCAATCACAATCTGGTTTGTCTGAGTGCCTCCTGTCAGAAAATGAACCTCTGCTTCCGGGTTCTTACATTCTTTCCGTATCTTCTTCTTTGCCATAGCGCTATATGGATCCCCGCCATAACCACTTAACGCCTCTTCATTCGTCTCCATGAGCCGCTCTAATATCCTGGGATGAGCGCCCTTGTTATAATCACATTCAAAAGAAAGCATCTGATTTCCTCCATGAATTCCTAATGATCAATTGATACGAACAAAGTATATCACTAAATCTAAATGATCCTCAACTCTTTTTTATTAGCAAGTCAGGACTACCGGCTTAGCCGGTAGCCTGTTCTGCCCCTATAAGGGGCTATTA
>CAZGVY010000011.1:0-22181 GCA_964529215.1 uncultured Mordavella sp.
GAAAGATGCAGTTATTCAAATCAAAGGGAAAGCTGCATGGAGTTTGACATTAATGTTTTTGGAAATGTGGGAATTATGTTGTGGAATACCAGATGACATAGAGTGCTTTTTCCCCAAAAATGAAGTAGATGAAAGAATAGAATCAGATGGATTTGTACAACCCTATTCGGATAGTCCTGTGGATAATGAAAACGTGGGAGAACATGTATATCTTCAGATTATAAATAATGCTAAGGATTATGTCTATATCTGTACGCCATATTTGATTGTCGACGACAGCATGGTATCTGCATTGTGCTTAGCGGCTAAAAGCGGTGTAGATGTACGGATTATCACTCCTCATATTTATGACAAGGCCTTGATTCATTTGACTACACGATCATTTTACAGGGAATTGATATATGGTGGTGTGAAAATATATGAATATTCAAAAGGATTTATGCATTCTAAAATATTTGTTTCCGATGACCAGATAGCGACTGTAGGAACAACGAATTTAGATTTTAGAAGCCTCTATCTGCATTTCGAATGTGGAGTATGGATGTATAACAGTAAGGCAGTATTACAAATTAAAAAAGATTATTTTGATACATTGAATGAGTGCACGCAGATTACATTAGAAGAGTGTAAAGAAAGGTTGCCAATAAGGGTATTTCAGGAAATTTTGAGAATATTTGCCCCACTAATGTAAAGAGCACCGTCAAGTTGAAGCGGTGCTCAATCTAATAGGGTATTATGTCCTTGAAGATGCGGTCAATTCAAGAAATGCCTGCTTCAAAGAATCTCCAATCAAATCAGTAATACGAGTAACTGACTTCAAAAGGTCAAAGTTCATGTTTTTGTCCAGCCAGTCTAATGTGTATCCAAGAAGGCAACATTTATAGAACTGTATTAGAAAGGTTTTATCTTCAGAAGGAATATGCAAACCTTCAGTAACAGTATTTACGTATTGCGTTACTGTGTAGAGTATGATTCTTTCCAATTCGTTTTGGAATATATCTCGTTTCACAGAACGGTATATATGGAGCATGGCCTTTTTGCGTTTTAAGCAACGCTCAACAATTGGAATCAAGCAATCCGTCGGTGAACCAAAATGTCCGTTAGTCTGGATGATTTGATCTACATCAGATTTTATTGTAGTTTCCAGAAGTTCAGGAATGTCATGAAAATGATAGTAAAAGGTATTTCGGTTGACTTGGCAGCGTTCTACAATATCCCTTACAGTAATCTTGGTGTAGGGACGTTCTTCCAGCAACTGCCAGAAAGCATCTATGATGGCAGATTTTGTACGGTTCATATATATCAACTCGCTTTTGTTTTTTTATATCGTAGCATAAAATGTCGAATGATACAATGGTGCAGAATAATGAAAAAATTAGGAAAGATGATAAAAGGTATTTTGAAAATATGGTTCTTTTATTTGATAGTATGTCTGGTGATCCCGCCGCTGTATCACAAACGAGCTGATGAAGAAAACAGAGAGTGTGAAAGGGCGTTAAATATGGCTGGACAGGAGAGGATATTAAATATAGAAAATAATGTGGATGCGTTGGTGTGGCGGCTCCGTTTAATCGAATCGGCAAGAAATTTTCGGGAACTTACGTCGCATGAAAATGTGGAGGTTAAGTTATACAATCCTATTACGCTGATAAAACCGTGGAAAAATAATTACAGGATGCATGATAAATATATGATTGCAGATGATTTAGCTTATATTCTCGGTGGAAGAAACACAGATGATTTATTTCTTGGTAATTATATCGACTCATATAATGAGGATAGGGATATTCTGGTCTATGAAACGGTTCCGGGTGAGGGTAATTCTTACAATCAGATTCAAGGTTATTTTAAAAGTATATGGAATCTTTCCTGCTGTAGAATATATGGAAAACATGAAGGAATTAATGGCAGATCAAAAGAACACTATCAGGAAGTCAGAGAAAAATATCCAGAAGCTTTTTGTGAAATTGATTGGTTTGAAGAAACGATTGAAACAGAAAGTATTGAACTTTGCACCAATCCTTTAAATCCGTGTAATAAACAACCACGGGTTTGGGACAGAATGGTAAATAAGATGAAAGAAGCGGACAACATTGTGATACAAACCCCTTATATTATATGTGATCAGAAAATGTATGGTGATTTAAAAGAAATATGTTCGAAAAGTGTAAAGACAGAGTTGATAATCAATGCGGTAGAAAGTGGTGCCAATCCTTTCGGATGTACGGATTATTTGAATCAGAAGAAATCTGTGAGGCAAACAGGAAGTTATGTGTATGAATATGCTGGGTCTCAGGCATTACATACAAAGACTGTATTGGTAGGAGATACGCTCAGTATAGTAGGATCCTGCAATTTTGATATGAGGAGTGTGTATCTTGATACAGAAATGATGCTGTTTATAGAATGCAAGGAACTCAATGAAACTCTCCGTGAACATACAGATAAATTGAAAATGAAAAGTAGGCAAGTTGCTCCAGACGGAACGATTATTGATGGAGAAAATTATCAAATAATAGAACAGAGTGTAGGAAAAAGGATTTTTTATGGAATCCTGCGCATTTTAATTATTCCGTTTCGACATTTGCTATAAAAAGCAGAAATAGTAAATATTATTGATGATGAATGTGAGAGTTTACTAAAACTGGGAGGAGTAAAATATGAAAACGTTGAAAAAAATAAAGCTGGATATGTGGATAAATGCAATCATGACGGTATTGCTTGGAGTTTTATTCATAATAAAGCCATATGATTCATTTAAAGTGATTGCAGTGATTGCAGGTATTATGATTT
Organism: uncultured Mordavella sp.; assembly: GCA_964529215.1. Classification (GTDB taxonomy): domain Bacteria; phylum Bacillota; class Clostridia; order Lachnospirales; family Lachnospiraceae; genus Claveliimonas. Next base: position 2,794 of record CAZGVY010000011.1, read on the forward strand.
TGTGCAGTGGGATTTTTGATTTGTTCTATGATTTAAAATTTCGGTTGAATACTTATTTTATGCAGGGATTGTTATTTGAAGGCATTTTGAAATGTATTTTGGGAATCTTTATCATTACACATGCTGGAATTACAATAGTGTTGTTTTCTTACGTGTTTAGTATTTTCATCATAATCAATGGAGTAATCTGTATGGAGACGGCTGTTTGTATGAAAGACATATTTCATGTGCGCTGTACATCATATGTTATTCTATCATGTATTATTATTCTGGCTGGAATTAGTATGATGTTCTTTTCACCGGATACAGTTTCAGCCGCTGCATTAATGGCAGGAATTATCTTCATTTTAAATGGCATTATTGACATTATTATATTATACCGATTGAGTAAAACAGGTAAAAAATATGCTCTTGAAATGAAGGATGTGTTTGATGAAGTAAATGGAAATATAATAGACGAATAGATATAAGAAGTATCTTATCATTATAATTATGAATGAGAAAAGTTGGATGAAAATCAGAAAAAATGAAAAGAAACAAAAGGGTAGGAAAAAGTCAGAAATAAAGCTAAAGAAACTTACTCCTTTAGCAGCAATCATTCTGATGACACTGATTATATTAGTGATTATAAGAAAATCAGAAGAACCTTTATCTGTAAAAACGATATTGAAGTATACACCTGAAAATATAATTTTGGCGGCGTGCGTTTTAGTTTTATTTTTTGCTCTCAAAAGCCTTACAATTATGTTCCCAGTGTCGCTTTTATATTTGAGCAGTGGAGTCCTGTTTACACCATTTATAGCTGTGATTGTAAGTATGATTGGACTGGCGACAACCATTACGATTCCTTATTGGATTGGAAGATACAGCGGTGAGGATATTATACGGTATATTGAGACTAGATATCCCAAGGTTCAAAAACTGACTGGATATCAGGATGAAAATGCTTTTTTTGTATGCTTTATTACCAGAATTGTTGGGATTTTGCCTGGTGACATTGTCAGCCTGTATTTTGGTGCTTGTGGAGCGAAATTCACCACTTATCTGACAGCAGGAATAAGCGGTTCTTTGCTCAGTATTGTTACTACTACTTTGCTTGGAACTAAGTTGAGCAATCCGTTTTCAATAGAATTTATCATGGTATTATTATTAAGAATTTTGGTTTCTGCCGGAACTGTAGTCTTGAAACACTATATGAATAAAAGAACAGGAGAGAAATGAGAAAAATGAATAGAATATTAATAGTCAAGAGTATATTATTTCCATCTCTAGGATTAATCTGTATATTGTTTTCTGATAGAGTAACTCTTCTGTTACCTTATTTATTAGGAAGTGCTATGGTACTTGTAGGTACTCTGATGTTAGTAAGCTATTTTAAGGAAAAAAAGTTTTTTGAAAAGCAGGCAGACGAATTAGCATATAGTATTATGATGTTTATTATGGGGATTGCATTTCTACTGAAAGGATCCAGTTCGTTGGAGGCATTAGGAATTACGTGGGCAATTATCGGTATTAGAAAGGCATCTAAAGCATTGAATGGGGCAATTAGGCAGTTCTTTTGTAGAAATAATAATTGTGTTATTCCAATGATAGAATTTTTCGTACGAATCACGCTAGCATTACTCCTTCTGTTTAATCCGATTGAAAAGATATCCAATCATGTGATTATATTAGGATTGGAAATAATAGCAGTTAGTTTTCCATTTTGTAATATATCCCATTCAGGATAATTGATGATGATAGGTATATTGATCCTTCGTATGATTCAATTCATACGGAGGTTTCTTTTTGCCTTTTTTCTCATCTTTACATTTTTTTACTGAAACATGTTGTATAAGCCCCTCTGAAACTTTGGATATATAGAGGGACATTTATATCCGCGAGCAACGAGCCAAGCGGACATGCTTGCATGTCCATTTGGCGACTGCCGCGAGAACCAAATGCCCCGTAACTTGCGGGGGATTTGGTATGCCACCTCCAGAATAATGAAATGAGAGGTAATGACATATGGCAGAGAAAAGATGTTATACAGTAAAAGAGTTACAGGAGATTCTTGGAGTCAGTAGACCGACGGTCTATAACCTTCTGAAGAAAAATGAATTCCGGTGGATCCAGTTGGATGGCGGAAAGTACCGTATTTCCAAAAAGAGCTTTGATGATTGGCTGGATAAGCTACCGGAAGCTTTTAACTGATTTCATGTTAATTTCCAAAATCGACATCCTAAATTTTTTTGAAAAAATGCGGTATGGTATGGGCGGAAGGAGAAAGACTTCATGGATCGAGAAGAAATGATTAATGCGGAAGACTATGACACTCTGTTGAAAGAAATGGAAACAAACAGCCCATACAAAAGGCTGCCTTCTCCGGCAAAAAAGTGGATGAGTGTTTCGGAGATGGGGGAACTTCTGGGGCTTAAGAAAACAGACCGGTATTGGCTGGTACATAAGAATTATTTTAAGACGAAAGAGTTTGCCGGGAAAATGCGGATCAATATTGAGAGCTTTGAAAAATGGTACGCAAATCAGATCAAATACCACAAAGTCAATGGGGAAGAGCCGGGAAAGGAATTAAAAGAATGGTCCTATTCTATTTCGGAGCTGGCTGAGATGCTGGAGCTTACAGATGGTGTTGTTTATGACCTGATCAAGCGAAACAATATTGAGGTGGTGATTGTAGATTACTGGAAACGTGTGCCGAAAAAGGCATTCCGAAAATGGTATGATGGTCAATCAAGATACCGGACAAAGGAAGACAAAAAGAAGGATGCGGAAATGGAAGCGGCCACTCTCACTATGCCGGAGATAGCCAGACATCTGGGGGTTCCCAGAAAGCAGGTATATAGCATCCTGAATAAAAAGAAGTATAAACACTTTTTTGAATATGTAGTGATCGCTGACCGGAAACGGATCACAAAGGAAAGTTTTCAAAAGTTTCTGGATGGACAGGATGAGTACCATCTGGATCCGGCAAATGATTATGAAGAGATGGCTTTAGAGGAAAATGTAGCGCTCGCTGATTTCCGAAGGAAGAAACTGTCACAGACCGGACAGCGAGGCAGAAATGGAAATTTGAAATATCTTACACCAGATGAAGCAGCATTTATGGCAAAAGTGAGCCGCTCTATGATCACTGTCTGGTATAAAAGAGGATATTTTCCAGCTGTTAAGGTGGGTGCCAATGTCCGTATCAAACGCAAAGAATTCGAAGAGTGGTTGAAAAAAAGAAATACAGAAAGGGGCTGTTAGATTATGGCATCAATCAGAGAAAGAAATGGAAAGTTTAATGTGATTTATTCCTATACTGATCCAGATGGGAAGCGGAAGCAGAAATGGGAAACCTATACCACAAAGGCAGAAGCAAAAAAACGTAAGAAGGAAATTGAGTATAAGGAAGAAATGGGATCTATGGTGATTCCGCAGTGTAAAACCATGAGGGAACTACTGGAAGAATATGTTGCTCTGTATGGGAAAGACAACTGGGCATTGTCTACTTATGATGGAAATGTATCTCTCATAAATAATTATATCCTTCCGATTATTGGGGATGTGAAACTGGCAGAGATTAATACACGTTTTATTGAAAAGTATTATCAGAGACTGTTGAAAACTCCAGCGGTGATCAATCCTATGATTGGAAAAAGAATGAATGAGTATGTATCGACCAGCACGATCCGGGATATTCATAAGCTTTTGCGGAGCTGTTTTCAACAGGCAATCAAGTGGGAACTGATGGAGAAAAATCCTTGTATTTATGCAACGGTTCCAAAGCACAAAACAAAGAAACGGGATATCTGGACTGCAGAAACACTGATGTATTCCATGGAAGTATGTGAGGATGAACGGCTGAAACTGGCCATGAATCTCTCCTTCTCCTGTTCTCTTCGAATCAGTGAGCTTCTGGGACTTACATGGGACTGCGTTGATATTTCCGAAGAAGCAATTGAGGAGAATAGGGCATATCTTTTCATAAATAAGGAATCTCAGCGTGTGAGCAAGGCTGCCTTAAAGGAACTGGATGCAAAAGATGTCCTGCTCGTATTTCCGGAAAAGAGCAAAAAGAATAAGACGGTCCGTGTCCTGAAAACACCGAAGACAGAAAGCAGTGTCCGAAAGGTATTTCTTCCTAAGAGTGTTGCCAAAATGCTGATTGAATGGAAGGAAAAACAGGATGAAACAAAAGAAATTCTGGGGGATGAATATCTGGATTATAACCTGGTCATGGCAAGTACTTTTGGACTTCCTCTGGGTGATGGTGCAATCAGAAAGCCATTGAATCAATTGATCAAGGAGCATAATCTCCCACCGGTGGTCTTTCACAGCCTGAGACACAGCAGTGTTACGTATAAGTTGAAACTGAATGGCGGAGATATCAAGGCAGTACAGGGCGATTCCGGACATGCCCAGGTCAGTATGGTCACAGATGTATATTCTCATATCCTAGATGATGACCGGAAGAAAAATGCAGAATTATTTGAAGAAGCATTTTATGAGAAGAAAAATCTGGATCCTCAGATGCATCCGAATACAGCAGAAAATACGGTGACGGTTCCGGAAGGCGTGGATGCAGAACTGCTTGCAAAGGTTCTTAATAATCCTGAGATGGCGGCACTTCTTACGTCACTGGCGAAGACGATGAAATAATAAATGTATAAGAGATATGCATATGGTTTTCGTTCCTAGAAGGTTAAACACTTGATATTTATCATGAATATTATGACTTAATACAAAAACTATTAAATAATTGTATGAAATAATTCAGGGCTTTTATCTCTGGCGTTTTACGGAAAAATGAAGGAGATTTCCATGAGTAATTTTGATAAGATAGAAACATGCAATCGTGGTCGAACCCCCATAGACAAATTGTCAATAACGTTGTATAGTAATAATAGAAATCTGGTCAATTGAATATTGTTTATCATTCCCGCTTGTAAGGGGATGGTAGCCGAGATATGATATCTGTTAGTAACAACAGAGCTTTCCCCGGATGTTAGCAGTTGCAAAGAATCTGCTAATTTTCAGGGCTTATCTGGACTTAACAAAAAGGATATTCAGATTACCAGAATTTGATTCGAATAACAAATGGTGATCCGTACATATGCGTTCAATATATAGCTGAACCTGACAGGGATTAACAGAACCACCGAGCTCTCCTAAGCGGTAGGTCGGGTGTTCGAGTCACCTCGGGAACGCCAAAAACCCCGCCGAAAGCCCTGTAAGATCAAGGTTTTCGGCGTTTCTTATTTCCCGGGAGAAATCAGACAGGTAGCAAAATGCGATTAGCAGGATTTTTCCGGGTTTGCTAATGAATGAGGTCATTAGCTTATGGCATCAATCAGAAAATGAAATGGAAAGTTTAATGTAATTTATTATTACTAAAAAATGTGCAGATGCACATAAAATGGGAGTAATATAATGGAAATCAAAAGAGACGCTTACCAGCAACAACTGACCTTGCGAAAAGATAACGGAATGATAAAGGTAATTACCGGCATTCGAAGATGCGGAAAATCCTTCTTGCTGTTTACTATATTTAAGAGATATTTAATGGAAAATGGTATTGACGCAGATCATATTATTGAAATTGCATTGGACGGTATTGAAAATGAAGAACTGAGAGATCCTAAGGTATGCTTTAAGTTCATAAAGGATGCCATGAAGGACAATGGGAAGTATTATCTTTTTCTGGATGAAGTACAGTTTATGCCGCGATTTGAGGAAGTGCTGAACAGTCTGCTTCGCATGAGCAATATTGATGTGTATGTTACCGGAAGTAATTCAAAATTCCTTTCCAGTGACATTGTGACCGAGTTTCGTGGCAGAGGTGATGAAGTCAGAATCTATCCCCTGTCCTTTGCAGAGTTTTATTCTGCCTATGATGGAGACTATGATGACGCCTGGGATGATTATATGATTTACGGCGGATTACCCCAAGTCGCAGGTTTCCAGAATGAACGGCAGAAAACGGATTATCTAAAGAACATCTTTGCAAATATCTGCAATCGGCGCACCTGCCAATCCGTCGAAGATTGCCAGCACGTTCGCCAGTGAACGCCAGATGAGCTATACCAGCAAAACCATTTCCAACCACATCGGCTATCTGGCAGAAGCCTTTTTAATTTCTAAAGCCAGCCGTTATGACATCAAAGGCAGAAAATATACCGGTGCCAACTTGAAATACTATTTCACTGATCTGGGACTTCGTAATGCCAGACTGAATTTCAGACAGCAGGAGCCAGCTCACATCATGGAGAACATTGTTTATAACGAGCTGCTGATCCGTGGCTACAATGTTGATGTGGGTGTCGTGGAAATCTTCGATAAGGATAAAGAAGGTAAGCGTATCCGTAAGCAGTTGGAAATTGATTTTGTAGTAAATCAAGGCAGCCAGAGATATTACATCCAGGTCGCATATGACATGACTTCGGAAGAAAAGCAGACTCAGGAGTTTAATTCCCTGCATAATATTCCAGATTCTTTCAAAAAGATTGTCATTGTAAATGGCAGCAGGAAGCCTTAGAGAAATGATGAAGGCTTTGTCATTATGGGAGTGAAATATTTTCTTTTGAATGCAGACAGCTTGAAGTTCTAGTTTTTGTATCTTAAAATCAATGATTTTTCAAAACGAATAATGCGTGCAGATTACCTTCGTATGGCCTAATTCATATGGAGATTTTTTGCCCATTTTTCTCATCTTTACATTTTTTACTGAAACATGTTATATAAGACCCCCTGAAACATTGTATATATACTCATATTTCTGGAAAAGTGTAAAAGGAATAAAACGGTTCGTATCCTGAAGACGCCAAAGACAGACAGCAGCGTTCGGAAGGTATTTCTCCCGAAAAGTGTTGCCAGGATGCTGATTGAATAGAAGGATAAACAGTATGAAGTAATGAAAAATAGTGAAAAAATAGTGTAATTTTAGTAGAAAAATAATTCACGGATCTATATAATATATATTGAAATGGAGGTGGACAATTTGATAAAGGTTACACTAACGAATGAAATTTTAAAAAGGATATCAGAAATTGATGAAAATCGTTTTTCTCTCAGCACGATAGAACTGCCACCTGTTACAAAGAATAGACTTAGAAAAAATTCCAAGAAAAAAAGTTCATATGCTTCAAATAAGATTGAAGGGAATCCATTGACTGAAAAACAGGCAAGTGAAGCCATTGACAGTGATCCGCACAAACATTTTTTGAAGCCGGAACAGGAAGTCCGTAATTACTTTCTGGCCTTAAATCTTCTGGAGGAAAAGCTGAAAAAGAAAGAAGTTTTTTCAAAAGAAATGATTCTTGAAGTGCAGGCAATGGTCGAAAAAGGTGCTTCAAAAGAAAAGACAGGATTAAGAGGTTCTATGCCGCCAGGTGTATTATTTGCAGTATATGATTCTGAAACGGGAGCGCCAGAATATATTCCACCTGAGTATATAGATATTCCGGAGTTACTGGATGAACTTGTTGAATATGTAAATACCACAGATGATCATCCGTTAATTATTGCTGCCGTAGTCCATTATCAACTGGTTACCATTCATCCTTTTGAAGATGGAAATGGAAGAACTGCCAGACTAATGTCAGGGTATATTCTTGATTATTATGGATACGGTTTTAATGGAATTGGTTCTCTGGAAGAATATTTTGCCTATGATCCAGATGAGTATTATGCATCGCTGCAAATGGGATTACCTGCATTGTATTATTCAGGAAGAGAAAATCCCCCACATCCGGAAATCTGGATCAATTATTTTTTGAAAATGATGGGATTGTATTCTAAAAAGGTATATGAGTTATCGAAAGCGTCAGAAAAAGATGAATTAGAAGGAAGCCTGTCTTATTTAAATACAAAAGAAAAAGAATTTCTAGCGTTCCTGCTAAAAAAAAGATTATACGAGTTTACACCAATTGAAGTAAGTAAGACGATTGGTGTAACAAATAAGACGGTTATTAACAGATGCGCGAAGCTTGTAAATAATGGTTTTTTGATTCCGATCATCGTCAAGACAAGAGTTCGCTCCTATCGGTTAAGCGATTTTTCAAGAACAAATGAAAAAAAGATTTTGAAAAAGTTTTTACGTGAGGAAAGAAATTAGCAGAATATTGCTAGGTGAAAGAATACAGAATATAATTTAATTAGGTGTAGTAGATAATTGTGGACTGATTCGTTTGGAGGGTGATTATGATTGAGATATTATTGTATCATGGAAGCAAGATTGAAGTTGTTTATCCAGAGATACAGATAACAAAATATACAAAAGATTTTTCGTGGGGATTTTATTGCACGAATGACTATAGGCAAGCATATCGGTGGGCGGATAGGCGTTCTGAAAATGGAGTTGTTAATGTGTACAAATATATTGAGAATCCAGAATTAAACATTCTTCGTTTTCCTGAGATGACTGATGAATGGTTGGACTTTATTGCAAGATGCCGTAAGGGCGAACCACATTCTTATGATATTGTGGAGGGGCCTATGGCAGATGATACAATATGGGATTTTGTTAATGGATTTATGTCAGGAAAGATTTCCAGAAATGTTTTCTGGGAATATGCAAAATTCAGATATCCGACACATCAAATTAGTTTTCATACAGTCAACGCATTGCGTTGCCTTACATTTGAAAGGAGTGAATCTATTCATGACGGACAAGCAGAAAGATGATGTTTATTATGTGTGTTGTTTAATAGAGTTTATTGCGAGAAAAACAAAAAATCACAGACAGGATGTCATTCAGTATTTTACCAAGAAAGATTTGGAACGACAGTTAAGACTTGCGGAAGTTAATCATTGTCTTTCTTTTGAACAAGTGTCTGATGAGTTGATTGAGGATTTTAATATACAAGATGGAATGTTTGATACAGTGAATGAGTGTCGTTATGAAGTTCCGTCAGTAACCTCGATTGGTATGCTTTATCAGGAATTGGTGCTTGCTATTATGCCAGAGGAGGATGCGGCACAGGGAATCATAGATATTTTTTCATCCTTTATTACGGATGAAATTTCTGATTTTAATTCTAACGTATATTATACTAATCCGGATTATTTGCGGTGTTCCTATTTAGAAGGAAAAATGCTGGCATGATTCATATTGTTTATCCTGGATTATTCACGGTAACTCTTTGAATAATCCAGGATAATATATGAGAGAGATTTTATGCTGAATATTTATTATGGAGATATGAAAGAAGCGCCTTGCTTTTTTTAACTTTCTACTTTTTAAACTTTAAACTTTCCGCAAAAAATCCTCTCCAATTCTGCAAATCTATGCTATACTTATTACATATGATTTTTACGGAAAGGAGGCTGTTGATAATGCATAGGAAATCACCGGTAATTTGCTGGTTTCTTACGTTATGTATGGCAGTTTCCTTTTTATCTGCCGGCTGCTCTGGAAGTTCATCAGCTTCTGCCTCATCATCTTCGTCAAAAAATCACGACGAAGATGAGCAGCGCGCTACTGTAAGTGAATATCTGCTTCCGGCAGCATCGGGTGCTGTCGTATATGGAAACGATATTGTTTCTATAGATGCTTCTAACATCTCAGAAGGCTATTTCATGGTGCAATACCACGGAACTGCAGATAAGGTAAAGCTCCAGGTTACCATCCCGGACGGCACGGTATACACCTATACTTTAGCGATCGGATCCTATGAAACATTCCCGCTTTCCGGCGGCAATGGCAATTATCATCTTGATGTTCTGGAACATGCTTATGACGATATGTATGCACTGTCCTTCTCACAAGATATCAGTGCAGCGATCAGTGATGAATTTAAGCCATTCTTATATCCAAACCAATATGTCTGGTTCACTCCGGATTATGAAGCGGTCAGATACGCAGCGGAGTTATCCGGCGGCTCTTCCAATGATTTAGACTATGTGGAACAGGTCTACAATTACGTAACCGGAACCATTACCTATGACGAAGAACTGGCAGAAACGGTTGAATCCGGTTATCTGCCTAATATAGATAACACGATGAATACAAAGAAGGGCATCTGCTTCGACTATGCCTCTCTGATGGCTGCAATGCTCCGCAGCCAGGGTATTCCGACTAAACTGGTCGTGGGATACTCCGGTGACGCATACCACGCATGGATCAGCGTTCACCTAAAGGAAGCAGGCTGGGTCGATAACATTATTGAATTCGATGGCACCAGCTGGTCATTGATGGATCCGACCCTGGCTGCCAATAACAGCGGCAAGGCTGTTAAAAAATATATTGGCGACGGAAGTAATTATATTGAAAAATATTCTTATTAATATATAGAAACGGAGGTCTGTTATGAAACCATTTACAAATATGGAGCTGTCCTCGTTCTGCGGACAGATTGCCTTAATCCTGAAATCAGGGATTTCTTCTACGGAAGGCCTGACTATTATGCTGGAAGACGCTTCTTCTAATGAGGAAATATCCATACTGGAAACACTTCTTGCGAAGATGCAGGAGACCGGGAGCCTTTACCAGGCTCTGGAAGCGGCTGATATCTATCCGCCCTATATGCTCCATATGGTACAGCTCGGCGAAGAGACCGGTACGCTCGACGAGGTTATGGAAGCCCTAAAAAACCATTACGAACGTGAAGACTCCATCAGCAAGAGTATCCGCAATTCGATTACATACCCAATGGTCATGACTGGTATGATGGCGGTGGTCATTATTGTACTACTTGTCAAGGTTATGCCGATATTTAACCAGGTATTCATCCAGCTTGGCAGTGAGATGACCGGATTTTCCCGTATGCTTATGAATATAGGAACTGCGATCAACCGCTACTCTGTTGTACTGATTGTTTTACTGATCGCCATTGCAGCCTTTATTTTCTATGGTACGCGGACTGATTCCGGCCGGAGATTATTCTTTTCTATCGGACATAAACTGCGCTTCACTAGAACAATCTATGAAAATATCGCTGCCTGCCGGTTTGCAAGCGGTATGGCTCTTACCCTGAGCAGTGGGTTAAATCCTGAACGCAGTATGGAATTGGTGAATGCCCTGAACGACGATCCTGTATTCCAGGAAAAGATTGACCTCTGCCAGAATAAAATCGACGAAGGAACGGACTTATCACAGGCTCTTTTTACCTCCGGCATGTTTACCGGCGTTTACGCGCGGATGGCTTCTATCGGTTCAAAAACCGGCGCCATGGATCAGGTAATGGAACAGATTGCCGAACTGTATCAAGAGGATATCGATACCCGTATGAATAACGTCCTCGCCATATTAGAGCCTACCCTGGTGATCGCATTATCCCTGATCGTCGGAGTAATCCTGCTGTCTGTTATGCTCCCGCTTATGGGAATTATGTCGAGCATCTGATCATCTGTCTGGGAAGGAGTAAGATATTATGAGCCGTTTTCAATATCAAAAACAGCCTTATCAGCCGCCAAAATTTATACTGTCCGTCTGTGTTTTCCTGGCAGTTCTCCTGCTCTTCGTGCAAGGCATTTCATCCTTTTCTGAGGGTACTGTGAAACGTCAGAAAGAAAGCCTTGAAAATGCCATTATGCGGAGCGTCACTTACTGTTATACGGTAGAAGGGAGTTATCCGGGTAATTTAGAATATTTAAAGGAATATTACGGGCTTACTTATGATGAAAATCTGTTCTTTGTAGATTATCGTACTACTGGTTCTAATATTTTGCCCGATATAACGATCATTGAAAGGAAGGATAACTAGATGCGGTTTCAGATAAAGCGTAAACACATGATAGACTTTCTATTTCCTGTAGCATTATTTTTTGTATTTGCACTGTCCGCACTTACAACGATCCTTCTTGCTGCACGGATATATCAGAGTACCACTGAACATTCTGCTTTAAACTATACTTCACGTACAAGCTTGTCATATATAAATGAAAAGCTGCATCAGCATGACTATGAAGGCAGCATCCATATCGGAACCTTCGATGGATGTGACGCCATCGTCATGGAACAGAAACACGAAGACGATGTCTATTATACATATATTTATGCTTACGATCAGGAGCTTAAAGAGCTTTTTATCAAAAAAGACGTTGAGGCTTCCGCCTCCTCTGGACGGACAATTCTGGAAATTAAAGATTTTTCCATTGAACAGCTCTCAGACCGTCTGCTCCGTATTTCCTGTAGTGACCAGAAAGGCCAGCAGGCTTCTACGATTGTATCGGTCAAGAGCAAATAATACTTAAAAGAAAGGATATAATTTCTACATGATACGTAAAAACAGGCCCAGATCCTCCAGCTTATTTTTAATGGAACTAATCCTTGCGATTTTATTCTTTTCCATTGCAAGCGCTGTCTGTGTGCAGTTTTTTGTCAAATCGCATTTGCTCAGCCGGGATTCCAACGCTTTGAACCATGCGGCAAATGAATGTTCCAGTGTGGCAGAGGTTCTTGATACTACAGAAACTGTGGCTGACTGCATCACCGTACTAAATCAGCTATACCCGGACGGAACTTATCCAGACGCCAGCCAGGACGGCGGATCCCCAGAGGCCAGGATCAAGATTTATTATGATAAAAATTTCCTTCCATGCAGCGCGGAATCTTCCATGTACACTCTGTCCCTCTATATTCAGCATTCCGGGCAGATGATGATTGCCGACATGGAGTTTTGTAATAAGGATTCGGATGAGCTTTTCGACTTGCATACCGAACATCATATCGCAAGGAGGACCGGTTATGAAAACAAATAAACAGCAGTCTTCTTTTGTAAATATCGGCTCATCTTCCCTGCTGATCATATTTCTGATATTGTGCCTGGCAACCTTTGCCATTTTGTCTATTTCCAGCGCTAAAAGCGATTATTCCTTCAGCGAAAGGCTTGCTGGCAGGAAAACGCAATACTATGAAGCCTCTGCAGAGGCTTCCCGGATCCTGGACAGCATCGATACAAAATTAGAAGATCTTGCCGGAGCAGACTCCTCTGGCGGAAAAACGGCATACATGGATCAGGTAATTTCATCCTTCCATGAAACGCAGATCGATGATACTACCCTGCTCTGCCGTTCGGCAAACGGTGAAACCGTTATCTCATATCAGATCCCCACCGGGGATAAGCAGGTACTCGACATACAGATCCGCGTTACCGATTATACACAGAATCCTGCTTATTATGAGATCAAATCCTGGCACGTTATTTCTACTGACAGCTGGGAAGGCGATCAGACACTTAAGCTTATGCCTATGGGTAACTAAATAAACAAGGAGTTTAATTCTATGAATCTTAATGACATTTTAAAACGGGCAATTGACGAACAGGTATCCGATGTATTTATTATCGCAGGCCGTCCGGTATCTTTCCGTAAAAATAATATTATATACTGTATCAATGATGAAAGGCTGCTGCCAGATGACACGGAATCCTTGTTAGAAGAAATCTACGAATCAGCCGGAAAACGGGATATCCACCTGCTGGAACAAATGGGCGACGATGACTTTTCTTTTGCAATTGCAGGCCTGTCCCGCTTCCGTGTCAGCGCCTACAAACAAAGAGGCGCCCTGTCGGCAGTAATCCGTGTAATAAGCTTTACACTGCCTGATTTTTCCATCCTGGGACTGCCGGAATATGTTATGCATCTGGGTGACGGCGGTAAGGGAATGATCCTCGTTACCGGACCTGCCGGCAGCGGTAAATCTACCACATTAGCCTGTATGATCAACCAGATCAACCAGACGCAGCAAAAGCACATCATTACGCTGGAGGATCCGCTGGAATATCTCCACCGCCACAACAAAAGCATTGTCAGCCAGCGGGAAATCAATGTAGATACAGAAAATTATGTTACAGCGCTGCGTGCTGCACTGCGGCAAAGCCCCGACGTTATTCTTCTTGGCGAAATGCGGGATTATGAGACAATTAATGTAGCCATGACTGCTGCCGAAACAGGACATCTTCTCCTGTCTACCCTTCATACCATAGGCGCTGCCAACACCATTGACCGGATCATCGACGTATTTCCCGCTAACCAGCAGCAGCAGATCGGCGTACAGCTATCCATGGTTCTTACCGCTGTGGTATCCCAGCAGCTTGTACCCACTGTAGACGGTCAGGTAGTACCCGCATTAGAAATCATGACCGTCACCCCCGCTATCCGTAATATGATCCGCGACAACAAGGTACATCAGATCGACGGCATCATCTACTCCTCCATGAAAGAGGATATGATATCTATGGATGGAAGCCTTCTTAATCTGTATAAACAGGGACGCATTTCCCATGAAACTGCCCTTAAATATGCAACAAATCCAGAAATGCTGGGCAGGAAATTATCATAATGCTGAACCACTGTAGCAAAAAGCTCCGAAACAAAGGAGCTTTTTTATTCCTTCCATTCTTCTTTTGGGATCTTCAGCGCTTCCATCGCCTGTTCCTCTGTCAGTTTTAAAGTGCTCATCAGGTATCCCATTAACTCGTTTACAGCTTCTCTGCGGCCTATTTTTATACCTTCCTCGCGACCTTCTTTCATTCCCTCTTCACGGCCTTTTTTCATTCCTCTCTTCTGGCCTTCTTTCATTCCTCTCTCTTGTCCAATCTTTATTCCTTCTGCCTTCGCATCTTCTATGATCTCACGTTCTCTGGTCTCCGCCTTCATATACGCCGCCTCCATTTCCGAATTTTTCCTGATTGATTCGATCACTTCATGCAAGCGCCTCAGACGGTCATCCATCTGCTCTGAAATCTGCCTTTCTGTGCTGTCTGATACATAATGCAGGAAATCTGCCAGCCCGGGCTCCACCCCTGCAGAATCAGTTCCTTTCGTATTCAGGATGATCTTCGTACTTCCGTCGTTTAACTCCAAGCCTGCAACCTCTTTACACTGATTGGTAAAGGTATACCGGTATTTCCCATGGCCAAACAGATCAAAATCGCAGATCACTATGATATAAGAGGGGTTCAGTTTGTCAAAGGAGTCCTCCCCGCTTTTCAGGAGCGGCGCGTCGATCAGGCTCTGGTAAAACCTTGTCCGCTTGGGGAGGTTCCCTCTCCTGTACTTCTGCATTTCTACGTCATACAGTGTTCCTTCTTCATCCTCAACGTAGAAGTCCAGGCGTATCCCCCGTTTCCCCGGAAGATTATGTACCACTTTCTGATTCTCCCGCCAGCGGATACTTCTGATCCTGATCCCCAGAGACAGTTCCAGAATGATCTGGCAGCATTCCAGATGATCCGTCACCACGTCAAACATATAATCATCCGCCAGGTTCAGGCTGCGGAAAGGCTTGATCTCCGCCTGCAGCGCATTTGCATCTTCTTTTTGTTTCTTCAAATAAGTTCCTCCTTTGATTATAATATAGTTTCAAAAAAGTTGCAATATGTCTTCTTAAAATTACAGACTGCTTACTCTGGATTCATTGCGGATATCGCATGAATATTAGAGAATTTCTTTTAGATCTGGATAAATTCCAAGTTTAGATTAATTATATTATATTAAAACATCAAACTATGTCAACCGCTCAGGCTTCACTCTTGTATTCTTCCCATTCTTCTTTTGTAATCTTCAGCGCTTCCATCGCCTGTTCCTCTGTCAGTTTTAAAGTGCTCATCAGGTATCCCATCAACTCATTTATAGCTTCTCTACGGCCTTCTTTCATTCCTATCATCTGACCCTCTTTTATTCCTTCTCTGCGGCCTATTTCACGACCTTCTTTCATTCCTTCTCTACGGCCTATCTCCATCCCTTCCGCCTTCGCATCTTCTATGATCTCACGTTCTCTGGTCTCTGCCTTCATATATGCCGCCTCCATTTCCGAACTTTCCTGATTAATTCGATTACTTCATGCAAACGCCTCAGACGGTCATCCATCTGCTCTGAAATCTGCCTTTCTGTACTGTCTGGTACATAGTGCAGAAAATCTACAAGCCCTGGCTCTGCTCCTGTAGGATCAATTTATTTCTCCGCTTCCAAACTAGCATAATCCGCCCATTCTTCCTTTGTAATCTTCAGCGCTTCCATCGCCTGTTCCTCTGTCAGTTTTAAAGTGTTCATCAGGTATCCCATTAACTTGTTTACAGCTTCTCTGCGGCCTATCTCCATTCCTTTCTCGCGGCCTTCTTTCATTCCTATCATCTGACCCTCTTTCATTCCTTCTCTACGGCCTATTTCACGACCTTCTTTCATTCCCCTCTTCTGGCCTTCTTCCATCCCTTCTCTACGGCCTATTTCCATCCCCTCTGCCTTCGCATCTTCTATGATCTCACGTTCTCTGGTCTCCGCCTTCATATATGCCGCCTCCATTTCCGAATTTTCCCTGATTGATTCAATCACTTCATGCAAACGCCTCAGACGGTCATCCATCTGCTCTGAAATCTGCCTTTCTGTACTGTCTGGTACATAGTGCAGAAAATCCACCAAGCCGGGCTCTATCCCTTCAGAATCGGTTCCTTTCGTATTCAGGATGATCTTCGTACTTTCATCGCCTAATTCCATCCCCGCAATTTCCTTACACTGATTGGTAAATGTATATCGGTATTTCCCATGGCCAAACAGATCAAAATCACAGATCACTATGATATAAGAAGGATTCAGCTTATCAAAAGCCTTTTCCCCGCTTTTCAGGAGCGGCGCGTCGATCAGGCTCTGGTAAAACCTTGTCCGCTTGGGGAGGTTCCCTCTCCTGTACTTCTGCATTTCTACGTCATACAGTGTTCCTTCTTCATCCTCAACGTAGAAGTCCAGGCGTATCCCCCGTTTCCCCGGAAGATTATGTACCACTTTCTGATTCTCCCGCCAGCGGATACTTCTGATCCTGATCCCCAGAGACAGTTCCAGAATGATCTGGCAGCATTCCAGATGATCCGTCACCACGTCAAACATATAATCATCCGCCAGGTTCAGGCTGCGGAAAGGCTTGATCTCCGCCTGCAGCGCATTTGCATGTTCTTTTTGTTTCTTCAAATAGTTTCCTCCTCTGATTATAGTATAGTTTCAAAAAAGTTGCAATATGTCATTTGAAATTTCAATTCGTTTTTCCTTTTTGGAAATATTTGAATTCTGAATCATTATATATGAGAATATTCCATATAGCGCATAGAACTGGATTCGCCGCAGATACTGCATGAATATAGAAAATCATTTTATGATCTGTAAGAAATTCAAATTTAGATTACATATATCATATCAGAAGAATGTAACTATGTCAACTAATTTATATATTATTTCTCAGCCGGTTTATAAATAAAATACCTAACACTCCTTCTCTATGTACCCTGCACCTTCCTACGCTTATATATCGTCAAAAAGAGACTGCCCGCCGCCCTGTTTTATAAATAGGTACGGATGGCAGCCTCATTTACTTTTGCCGGGCCAGTACAGCTTTCATTCACTTTACCAAAAGGATTAGCAAATGGTGCAGTATACCGTTTGCCTTATTATACCCATTTGCCAATACAGTAAGTTAAGCTTTCACAAATAATATAACAGACCACTGTTAGCCCATTATTTTCCCGTATTGCGGCAACATTTTTTATCTTTCTTTCATCGACTTTATCAGCTATTGTGTGTATAATAATACATATATTAAAAACAGAGGCTATATGATGGCGTTAAGTAATAAAATCGGGGTCTTACTTATAAAGCGCGGCAGCATTTCTGAAGCTGGATCCACAAGGCGAATAAGGATAAGCCCGCAAACCCGGAAGGAGGTATCATTTTGAATTTCTCTGACAAATTCCACCTGTCCCCGGAGCAAAGCCGCTTTCTTGCAAAAAAGAAGTGGGACGAAAATGTTTATTGCGGTATGCGTATGGAAAACAGAGCTGTTACATTCCCGCAAACGCAAACCATTCTAAACGGCGTGAATGTTCCCAATGTCCACCTTGACGACATACAGGCTATTTTAAATATGCGGGACGCCTGGCGTTTTCTGCTTGATTCCATTTCAGAACCGCTGACGTTTGACTATATTTGTAAGCTCAATGGTTTTATTGCAAGAAATGAAGCGCTCGAATGGGGAAAATTGCGAACCGGTTCCGTGGGTATATCCGGTACGGATTATATGCCGCCCATACCCACTCAAATAACCATAGAACAAGAGTTGCAAGCCATACTAGATAAAGATACTACCGCTACAGAAAAGGCATTACAATCGTTTTTATGGGGCGCAAGAGGCCAATTTTTTTGGGACGGCAACAAGCGTACCAGTATGACAGCCGCTAACAAAATCCTGTTATCTGCCGGAGCGGGTATGCTTACCATTACCGATAAACACATGGAAAAGTTTAATGTCCTGCTGCTTCATTTCTACGATACAGGAGATTGTGCAGAGCTTCAGAAGTTCCTCTATGATAACTGTATACAGGGAATAGAGTTATAAAAGATATGCCGCTTTCACTAATATTAGAAGAGGCTGCCGCCGCCCTATCTTACATAGGTACGGCTGGCAGCCTCTTTTACTCTTGCCGAGTCAGTACAACTTTCATTCACTTTTTCCAAAGAATCCGTAAATGATGCAGTATACCGTTTACTTCATTATGCTACTCCATAATTTGGTTTCTGCTTGTTATCATCGTCGTCTTCTTTTCTTTTCTTCTTAGAAAGAAGTGTCAGGATTACGTTTGCCAGTGCAAATACAACCATCCACAGTGTCCATTTGTCCACGAAGATCATTGGATTGCGCATATCCTCTGTCAGGATAAAGAAGATTACGGATACAACCGCCGGAATGATGCTTAAGAGTCTGAAGATTCCCTTTCTCTTAAGTTCTTCTTCATCTTCTTCCTCATCCTCACGGATCTGCTGGATTCTCTCGTCGTCTTCTTCCTCTTCCTCGTTCTTCTTTCCAAAGAAATAGAAAATTAACATCAGCCCGCTTGCTAATACGGTAAGGATTGCAAGAATCAGGTTCAGCAATGCCCATGACTTCGGAAGTCCGCCTGCAAGCGGTACTCCTTCATCCTCAACCTGTTTCACCGCTTCGTCTGCATCATCGATGTCCTGGTTAGCCAGCGGAACCGCCTCGTCTGCTGCCGCTACGACTGGGGTAACAGCAGGTGCTGCCGGTGGCGTAAGGACTGCCGGGGTAGCTGCTGGTGTTACCGTCGGGGTAGGTGTTGGACCTGGCGTCGGAGTCGGTGTCGGGGTAGGAGTCGGTGTTGGCGTTGGCGTTGGTGTAGGCGTTGGGGTCTGTGCAGTCCACTGTGCGGTAATCGTGATATTTCCATCATTATCGCGTGTCACATTCCATCCTGCAAAAGCGTAACCTGGACGTGTCGGATCCGCTGGATTCATTACCGCTAATGCCTCATTAGTAATATTTTTCTGAACGGTTGTCTGATAAAGCTGACCATCTATGCCATCTCTATAACCGTCTCTCCATGTTGCCGTTACTGTTTCTACAGGAGTGTTTGGATCAATTACCTCGATCTCAACATCGCCGGATGGATCGTCAGTATTCTCTGGCT
>CAZGVY010000011.1:22281-25730 GCA_964529215.1 uncultured Mordavella sp.
CGAAGTCCAGATTTGCATCCAGAACATCCGTTACCTTCACATCCTTTGCGTCAGCTGATCCATTATTCGTCACAGTGATCGTATACTCTACCGGATCTCCTGCTGCTACTTTCGCTTCCTTCACGGTCTTGCTAACTGTTAAGGTAGTTGTTGGTACGGTAGGTGTCGGATCAATTACCTCGATCTCAACATCGCCGGATGGATCGTCAGTATTCTCTGGCTTATTGGTATATCCTGCCGTTGCCACATTCCTGATCTTTCTTCCAGCCGCAACCCCAGCTTTTACCTTCGCCTCAATTGTCAGCGTACGGCTTTCACCTGCCGGGATATCTCCGATCGTATATACGTTATTCACACCCTCAATAGATGAATTCACGAAGTCCAGATTTGCATCCAGAACATCCGTTACCTTCACATCCTTTGCGTCAGCCTTTCCTGTATTTTCTACGGTGATCGTATACTCTACTGTATCTCCTGCTGCCACCTCAGCTTTATCCGCTGTCTTGCTAACGGTCAGTTCCGGTTTATCCTTAGCTGGCTTCGGCGTTGCGGTATACGTTGCCTTATAGGTTACATTGTCATCTCCGTCTGTTGTCTTTACCCATTCTTTGAACGTATAGGTGTAATTCTCATCGTCAGCCTTGCTTGGGTTGCCATACTTATTTGCCGCTGGTGGTGTCGTTCCTTTGTCAAAATAATCTGGTCCGTACAAAACATCATCATTTTCATCTACCCATTTTGCCCATAACTGATTATCAAAATACAGCTTCAAAACGGTGTTGCCGTCCGCTTTCAAATCAGACTCAAGGACATTTCGAGAATCATTTTCAAGGAATGTATATGTACCAACAACCTTATCTGCATCTGTTACAGACACATGACCATTGCCGTTACGATTCTCTTCCCCTTTGATAGGATTACCGTCTTTGTCAAGCCACTGCACTTTATAAGAGGCAGCGATTTTGGTACCTTCATCCTTAGCATCTGGATTCTCCTTGTCGCCAGGTTTTCCGGTTTTAGCTACCACAGTGTTATAGATTATCCCGCTGTCACTGTACTTAACTGTATACTCTGCATGAACAGTTTGCGATGCACCCACCTGTCCTGCCGGCTTAAGGGTAATGTTCTTATTGGCATTGGCCGGTTCGAAGTATACGCCTCCAAGCTGCTCATCTAAGTCAACTGTCTTCTCTACATTTGAGAGATTAGTTACCACGATATCCCATGTGATTGTATCACCCTTTTTTGCTGTAGCAGGGCTGGTACGTGTCTTTGTCACACTGATGCCATTGCCGTTATCGTTGTTCTTAGGCTTCCACACAGCGTAAAGAATCATATTGTTGTTAAGTGGAATTATATCGCCTACCTCATAATCAACATCTGTAGCAGCAGGGTCGATTGACCAGCCTTTGAAATCATGGTTCACTTTTATATTTGTGCAATTCGTTATCGTAACCTTTGTGCCCTTATCAACCGTTTCTGTACTATATTCATTTCCTCGATCCTTATAAGTCAGCGTAACTTTCTCAGCATTTTTCTTATAGGTAACCGTCACAGTCATGTTGCTGGTGTAGGTACCGGACACCACCGCTTTGTCAGGCGTATAGCCGGGGATGACCGGAGAACTGATGGAATACTTGTTACCCTTATCGCCGGTTGAGGTCTGCGTGTCCGCAGCTTTCGAGCCGTCCTCGTAGATGTACTCGACGCTTACCGTATACTCGGGTGTAGGAGGAGTCACATACAAAAACAGGGTTTCATTGGCCTTATATGGAGCAGAACCCGTAATATTGTAGTGAATCGAGCAGTTCTGTTTCACGCTGCCAGGGCCATAGATTTTCCACGGATTATAGCTAGATGGCACTGTGGTGTACTGACTCAAATTGTAACCGACCCATCCGGATGTGCCAAAGCTGCCATCAGCAAGATCATAGATTTTGCTGGAATGATTATAGCTAGCGTGCCCGGTAGTGTACAAACATTTGGATATGATGGTCTTAGTTTCCAATGCCACGCCATTTCCTGTGTCCGGGTCGATATAGCATTTCACGACATTGATCTTGAATTGTTCCCCAGTAACTTGAGCCGTTGTCTCTGCTCCGCCAGTCACGCTGTCTGCAATCCCCATGAGCACCATCAGCGCATCCTCTACGCCTTCATAGTCCTCAAGTCCTGCTTCCTGCACTGCTTCGTATGCGTCCATAGCCGCCTGGCCAAGGCTGTTAAATTCCTCTGCATTTTCCTCAGTCATTCCGCCAAGGGCAACCAGTTTTTCAACAGCATCCAGAAATTTCTTCACAACTTCAGGCACTTCTTTCTTCTCAGGAGCATCTGCCTGAACGCTCTTATACTGAACCGCTATCTCGGTGTCTTTCTTCACACCTCTGACAATATACCCTGTCTCGCCGTTCTTTTCCGCATCCGCTCCGTTTGCCTTAACACTTTCAACGTCAAATCCTTCCTTCGCCGTTACGCTGAATCCGAAGTCTTTGCCCTCTTCCACGTCTTTCCTGTAGCTGGCTGCATTTACGGAACTTCCGTCAACCGTGATCACACCAGCTTCGGAATTATTTACCTTGAAGCTGACCGTATACTTTACAGCCTCTTTCTGGGTGTCTCCATTTGATGGTAAAACCGTTTCCGCAGGAGCCGCCGCCGGTGCAGCGCTTGGTGCGCTTACTGCTACCCCATTGCTTGGCTGAACAGCCGCAGGAGTAGCAGGTGTGTTTACTGTTCCCCCATTAGCTGGCTGAACAGCCTCAGGAACAGCAGGTGTACTGACTGTTTCCCCAGACGTTTCCGGCTGAGGAACACTTTCGGGCTGAGCCGCCGCTTCCTCGACCGCAGGTGTGTCAGTCAGATCAGCTGCAAAGACGGACGTGCTCATCGTACCCAGCAACATACTCATAACCAGCAGAGCCGATAACAGCTTCCGCCAAGTTCGTCTCTTCCCTTTTGTCGTCATTTTTTTACATCCTTTCAAATAATTTTTTTCGTCCAGTTTCATTTCTTTCAACTGAGATTCTATTATTTCTCCCATTCTCACCTCCCTGTTACTTTGCAAGGATCTCGTCAAGCAGCTGGATCAATTCGATGGCGCTTCGAAATACCATCTCCATGTTCTCATCCTGCCAGATCAGGCGTCCCTGCCATGTGTAGTGCTCCCGGAAAAGAATCTGTATCCGGAATACCGCGATACTTTCCTCCTTCCCCTGCCCTACATGAACCAATGGCAACGGCTGATTCGGACAATTTTCCAAATCAAGCAGACTGTTAAGGAGCAGCACCATCTGCGACATACTATGGAATTCTTCTTTCCTTTTCAGGCGCGGATGCTGCAGGCAGCCAGCCATGATGCCATCCTCATAAGTTCTTACTGTGACCACCGCTTCCCGGCTATGACAGGGAAGCATTTTTCCTTGAAGCGCTATAACCATCACCACCTTTTT
>CAZGVY010000012.1:0-23638 GCA_964529215.1 uncultured Mordavella sp.
TGTTAAGCACGCCGCCAGCGTTCATCCTGAGCCAGGATCAAACTCTCGTCTAAAATATCTAACCGCTGTCCTTAACAGCGCTTAAATTCAAGTTCCATCCGTCCAGGAAAACTGCTTAGCTTCCCTATCACGTTTTTACTGTTCTTGGTTCAACATATCTCTATGTTACGTTCTGAATCTTCTCTTTTAGAATCTTCAGGGCCGTTGTCTATTGTTCAGTTATCAAGGTCCTCCGCTCGCTCTTCAACGAGTCAGCTTGATTATAATATCATTTACATCCGCAGATGTCAATAGGTTTTTTTTATTTTTTTCGATTTTTTCCTTTTTTCTTTTCACCTTTTTTCACCGGAACGGTTTCCAAAACTGTTCTGCTTATAAAAAAAGAAGAAATCCAGCGGTGTCCGCTTGGATCTCTCCTCTTTTACGTTTAATGACGTCTTGATATGATGATTGATAAAGCTGTTTCTCCCATAACATACTCTTTCAGAGCAGAAAAAAACTTTTTCATTATAATTCACTTCCTTTATGTATGCATTGTTTTGACTCTGTTAAAAGATTATCACAAAAAAGCCGGAATGTAAAGACAAAAAATTAACAATAATATCGTGATTATAAAGCAGAAGTTAAGCATATGATACAAAAGCGCCCTTTACTTACAGCAGATTTCGCAGCTTTTAGCATCGTCTCATTATATTTCCGTTTCTTTTCTGTATAAAACAAGATATTTTCCAATAAAATGAAAAACTGTCCGATCATATTCGGACAGTCATCATATAAGCGGAGAAAGAGGGATTTGAACCCTCGCGCCGGTCACCCGACCTACACCCTTAGCAGGGGCGCCTCTTCAGCCTCTTGAGTATTTCTCCAGCGAACTATATTGTACCAGACGTGCTGCATATTGTCAATCTTTTTTTAACTTCAATGCTGTTTGCCGGAAACCGTAGAAAACCATGTTTATCTGGCTTCTGCCCCAGCCTGCAGACGGCAGCACACAAAATAAGGCCAAACTGCAGCAAAGGGACTGCTCACCTTCCCGGCGGCAGTCCCTTCTCGTGTAGCTTTACTCTGTTATACAAGATAATTCAGCATCATTCCAACAGCATAGTAATTATTCATCGCATACGCACTGCTCCTTGAGAATGAGCTTGCCGAATTATACGGATTAGTTATGTAATCCATCTGAGAATTCGTTAAATCTCCGTTGATCAAAGAGCTGGATTGTACGTTTAAACCGCTGCTTCCTTTGTTAAAGGCTCTATCTGCAATTCCACCCGGGCCGGAAATCAGGCTCTTTGTCAGAGAAGGATTCTCTTTCATGTTCTTTGCAAACACATCCTTGTCAAAGCTCAGCGTCGCATCTTTATTAACTGTAATACCCAGTTGTTTCAGGGATTCTTCAGAACCAAGTCCCATAACCAGATTACGAAGCTGCCTATCTACGCCTGTGCCTCTATCATAATTATCATTCAGAAGCTTTAATGATGAATTATATGACTTTGTCAGGTCGCTCAGTGCAGAAGCAACCTTATCCGGATCCACATCAGCCTTGATCGTCGTTTTGCCGACGCCCTTCAATTCTATACCGATCCTGATAGAATCCGCATAAACATCATTGCTAAATGACTCATGCTGAGTTGTCTTTCCACCAGCAGTTATGGAATATTTTGAATTCGCCGCCTCTGTCTTCACAGTCTCAGCGCCAGCCGCCGCTCCAAGCGTACCGCTTACATCAAATTTATTTGCTGCTCCCATGTACTTTCCTTCTAACTGCAGAGATGCCACGCCATCCTTCTGGACTACGCTGGCTGTCACGTTAGCAGAGCCACGGTTAATCTGATCGGCCGCTTCTTTTAACATCTGAGCATTCGTCTTAGACGAACCATCACTGTTCAGCGCGCTTACTTTTACATCCACAGAGCTTGCCGCATTACCTACTGTGAAGTTCATATCAGAATCTGCTTTCGCTGATGCTTTAACTCCTTCACTCACATTCATCTGTGCCTGCGCGATCTGCTGAACGTCAATATCCATCTGCTGCTGATATTTAACTGGCAGCTTCTCTGTCGCAGTAGCTACAGACGTATCAGAGCTGGTAACTGCTAAATCTCCCATAGCGCCGCTGCTATTGCTGCTCTTCAGCGCATTTGCGGAATTCATAAGCTCAGACATACTGGTATTATATTGCTTAACAAATGTCATGCTTGACTGCAGGGATGTATTCCGGTACAAATTCGATGCGGCAGACGATCCCGTCGACATCGCATCAACAAATCTCGAATTTTTCGTAAGCGCCTGTGCCAGCCGGACATTGTTAATAGATGCCTGATAATTATAATATCCCATATAGGAATTAATTCCGTTAATTGCCATGTCTTTCCCTCCTTTCCTATTGCTTTATTAATATATTCCTACATTTACTATATCGGCACTCCAAATCAAAATATTAATAGAGCATACCTGACGAACTGCTAATGTCCGTTAGGCCGTCCTTATCTGCATACGCCGTTTTAACGTCCCTGCGGTCTTAATTTGAAACGGCTTACCAGGGATTTCAGCAGCTGAGACTGGCTTGACAGCTCTTCGCTTGCTGCAGCGCTTTCCTCTGCAGTAGCTGAGTTTGTCTGAACAACGCTGGAAATCTGATCCATACCTGTTGTTACCTGAGCGATCTCCTCTGCCTGCCTGTCGGCTGCCGTTGTGATCTCATCCACATATGTTACGGCGCTCTTTGTGCTCTCTACCGTCTCAGAAATCGCATCTGCAGTACGTCCTGCGATCTCAGTTCCGTTCTGTACCGCCTCAATCGTTCCTTCAATAAGAGCTGTTGTATTGCTTGCAGCCTCTGCACTCTTAGAAGCAAGGTTCCGAACCTCGTCTGCAACTACAGCAAAACCCTTTCCAGCTTCCCCGGCACGTGCCGCCTCAACTGCAGCGTTCAGTGCAAGAATATTTGTCTGGAATGCAATGTCTTCAATTGTCTTAATGATCTTACCAATGTCGCCGGACTTACGGCTGATATCTTCCATAGCCAGGATCATATCCTGCATCTGCTCATTTGAAACAGACAGCTTATTCTGTGCTTCCTGAACCTTCTCACTGGCATCCTTTGCATTACCTGCTGTATTTGTAACCTCTTTTGAAATCTCATTCACAGTAGCTGCCAGTTCTTCTACAGAGCTTGCCTGCTCTGTTGCGCCCTGGGACAGAGCCTGAGCTCCGGAAGATACCTGATCTGCTCCGTTAGCTACCTGGTCGGACGCCTCGTTGATCTGGTGCATCGTATCGCTAAGGCTGTAGTTCATCTGACGGATAGACTCCAGCAGCGGCAGGAAATCTCCAATATATGCATCAGTCTTTGCCTTGAGGTCAAAGTTCCCTTTTGCCATCTCATCAAGAAGATAACGCAGATCGGCTACAACAATTCCAAGTTCCTCGCATGTCTTCTGTACAGCTTTTACCAGAATACCGATCTCATCCTTGGACTCATAGTCTATCTCCTGTGACATCTCGCCCTTTGAAAGTCCTATCATAGCATTTTCTACCATCTGTACCGGTTTTACGATCACAGAGGTTACCTTCGTGCTGATGAATATCGCAATCACAATCGCTGCCGCCGTCAGAACCAGAAGTGCAATGATATTCTCATTCGTTGTCTTAACGCTTTCCTGCATGGTCTCCGTACGGATAGCAACCGCTTCGTCGATCAGCTTATTAATAATAGTAATAACATTGTCCAGAGACGGTGTACATTCTGTACGGATAGCTTCCGCCGCTTCCATCGGCATTCCGTTATCCAGATCAGCGATTACCTCATCTGCAATCAGGAACCATCCTTCTAATGCATTTTCAAGTTCTGTCACATCCTCTTTTTTCAGGATATTGATCTTCTTAACTTTTTCAAGATTTTCACGGATCGTAGCAACATTCTCATCAACAGCCTGTTTTGTTGCCGCGTCTGTCGATCCGTTAATCACCATATCCCGCACATCCTTCGCTGCCATAAACGTAGAAATCCTGCAAGCCTTTACCGCATCGTCTGCTGCAACCGCGCCATCCATGAATTCATCCAGAGTCGCACTGGCCTGTCTAAGACGAGTTACTGAAAATACAGCAATAACGACAGTCAGTAGCAAGACCAATCCAAATCCCACAAGTAATTTACTTCTGATTTTCATATTCTTCATCGTTCTTCTCCTTTTTGTTCCTCTTTATTTATAAAACCGATAGTATCCTCCAAATCCTCCTGCCCGCCCTTTTTCATCAGACTACACAGCCGCTCTTTCATATCCAGAAGCCTGACCTGCAGCTTGAATCCAATTTGCCTGCACCGATTGGCACATACTATCTTTAAGAACCGTAAATCCCGGATTGCCCAGCAGAAAACCAGTAAAAAGGGGTATTTCCCTAACACCGGAAAGAACTGGAACATATATTCCTTTGACGGAAACAGCCATTCTCTTTTTTTTATTGCCCACTCGCCTTCGCGGCT
Source organism: uncultured Mordavella sp. (assembly GCA_964529215.1). Taxonomy (GTDB): domain Bacteria; phylum Bacillota; class Clostridia; order Lachnospirales; family Lachnospiraceae; genus Claveliimonas. Next base: position 4,490 of record CAZGVY010000012.1, read on the forward strand.
CCGCCAGTAAAAATCCAGGCGCGCCCTCTCATATGGCAAAAGCTCCTTATCCAGATGTTTATTCTCATGACAGTAAGAAAAAATATATTCTTCCAATTCCAGAGCCAGACCGTACTGCTGCCTGGTTCCATCATCAAACCAAAGGGAACACAATACGTCTATCTGCTGCGCAAATGCCTGCCACTTTGCTCTTTCTATCACATCCGCCGCCGTCTTCCAGCGTTCCCTTTCTTTCAGAACCTCTGGCGAATTCTCATATAACCAGAAATCCAGGATATCCCGCATCCTTAAACTTCCCCTGATATATGCTTCTACCAGCGTACCGGTATAATATAAATACTTTTCCTCTCTGGATAATATGTATATATGTTTGTACCCACTCATATGCGGATATTTTCTGAGCTGCCCCGAAAAATGCCGTCTGAACACCAGATTCTCAACCGGTACCTTATCATAAAACACAACCTTAATTCCCGGCACTCTCGTATACGCTGTCCCATTACCCAGCCGGTCTTCCTCCTGCTCATAATCCATATCCCTCATAAATCTATGTATATATGGAATATCTCTTTTCTCTACGAGAAATTCTACCGGCTTCGCATAAGCCATCTCAGGCTTGGGGTACAGGCTGTATGCCTCCGTGTCTGTCAGCAGAAGACCGGAGATCCCATGTCTCTCCATCTGCCACATAATCACTTCTCTGGCATCTTTATAAGCCTTTCCCAAAAGAAGTTCCTTCTTATAACTCTGATATAATACCGAAGTCTCATCCTCAGAGATCTCCTTTTTTATCCCAAGAGCCCCAAGGTAAATTATGTTCGCAATATTATGAAATTCACTTACTTTTATAATATTCTCCCAGTGTATCCGTTTACCTGGCAGCGGAACTGTCTTTTGATTCATGATAGCCGTCAGTAATATCAGCATATATCTTATCTCATAATTTATATAAGTCCCTCCTTCCAGCTATCTGTAAATCATACTTCCGTTATAAATATCGGATATTATTCTAAAAAAATAACAATTTTCTACTCTTTTCTTTTGATCGCCCTTAAAATTCTTCGTTCCTCGAAAATATCAATTGCTTTAGGGTTATAGATTGAATGTTTCTCGTCCGCCACAAGCACTCCCTTAACCAGCGTAATACATCTCCGCTTCATAACTGTTACAAGCTCTCTTGCATGGCTGGCCACTACGACCGTCATCCCCTGGTAATTGATCTCTCCCAGAAGCTGCATCAGATCCCATGCCGAATCTGGATCAAGATTCGCCGTAGGCTCGTCCGCGATCAGAATCTCAGGCCGGACGGAAAGGGCTCTTGCCAGGAGCACTCTCGCCTGTTCTCCACCGGAAAGTTCCTGGGGATACGCCCTGGTCTTCCCCGCCAGGCCAACCAGCCCGAGAAGCTTCTGGATCACCTCTCTGTCATGCTGCGTCGATTTACCGGTTGCAAGCATTGCGAACTGGATGTTATCATATACCGGACGGTCATTCAGCAGCCCTACTTCCGAAGAAACAACTCCGAGCCGCCTGCGGTGAGCTGATATTTTCTTCCGCTTCATGCTGTCAACCTGCCTGTCCCCCACTGTGATATGCCCCGACGTCACCTCCTCCTGCTTCATGATCAGGTTCAGCAGCGTACTCTTGCCCGCCCCGCTTTTTCCTATGATAAATACAAACTCTCCCTTTTCGATCTCAAAAGAAATATCATTCAGCACTATGTCCTTGCGGTATTTCTTTGTCACATGATCAAAAACAATTTGCGCCATAATTTCCTTCCTTAATTTTTTTTATCTTTTTCCGATATATATTTTATACTATACTGTTTTAGATTGAAGCCGTCAATATTGATTCATAAAACAGGGAGAAAAAATGAAAAAGAAACTAATCTGCGGCATACTGCTTTTACCTTTACTGTGGTATATGCCATTCTTCCGGATAGATCTGGCTTCCGGCGCTCCCACACCGCCAAAGGTACTGCCGGAAGCAGCTCCGGACCCGGAACCGGCTCCGGTTTATTCGGACGGAACATATACCCTGTCCATTACAAGCAGTGTAGGCCTGCTTACTTATTATAATCAGACAGACAGCCGCTGGGCTGATCTGCTTTACGGCGGGCAGGATCCTGTATCCGGCTATGGCTGCGGCCCCACCGTCCTTGCCATGCTGGTTACCAGTTTCACCAGCCAGACCTATCTTCCGTCCGACATGGCAAATTGGGCCAGCGCGAACCATTACTGGTCTGCCGGATCCGGAACCAGCCATAATTTCATCCTGGAGGGAGCCGCCGCTTTTGGATTCCATGCAGAGCCCTTTCTGGATTACACACCCCAGGGAGTTATCTCTGCACTAAAGTCCGGCCATATCCTTGTGGCATTGATGGGGCCGGGTCAGTTTACTTCCGTCGGGCACTTTCTTATTATCGCCAACTACTGGTCCGGCAATTACGTATCCATCGCCGATCCTGCCAGTCTGGAGAATACTCAGAAACCATGGGATGTTCAAGTACTTTTGAACGAACTTTATTACGGTGCCAACGCGGGAGGGCCGCTTTGGAGCATTTCCCCCAAATAACAGGACAAAAAAATTGCGCAGGCTGTCTGCGCAATTTTTATGATTCAATTACCTATGATGCGGTGTGATAGAAAGAATCTTTACCTGCAAGCTTCTTATTGATCGCTTTGTCTACCATAATCGTACGGTTCAGCATCTGCTGCAGCTGCCCGCTCAGCTCTGCCAGTTTTTTCTCTTCAAAGCTGGCCGGCTGATAGATATTCTCACCCGACAGCCAGCTTATGATCCTGGCTTTTTCTTCTTCTTCAGCAGCCTCCACCAGCATCCGGATCTCCTGTTTCATCTCACTAATATGATCCATCTCATCCTGTCTCATATTGACAAGGAGCTGCGCCGATTCCTGGTCATTCCTGGACAATGCATCGCCCAGCTCCCTGGTTACCCTCTCTATTTCAACCATACGTATATAATTTTTCTGTACACGCTTCAGAACTTCTAAGAGCAATTCTTCCCTGACCTTCATATCACTCCTCCCGGGCTACGTGGATACGGACTTGCTTGCCTCTCTGAAAGCATCTCTCAATTCTGCCACAAGAGGTTTCAATTCCTGGATCACTGCCACATTCCTGCCTGCCTGCAGCCTGCTGAGCTCAAACAGGAAAAATTCATACATCCTCCTAAGCTCATAACTGATCTCATAATCCATGTTCAGTGTTTTGTCGAGATAATGTACAATATCGCGCGATCTCTGAACAGATTTATCAAACAATGTATAATCCTGATTGTCCAGTGCGATCTGCGCTCTTGTCAGGCGCTTGATCAATTCATCATACAGAAGCAGCAGCATCTCACTGTGTGTCATTGTATTTATAGACTGCATCTTGTACTGTTCATACCCATTCTGATACATCATTTTCCCCTTTTCCGGTTTAATAGCCGCCAATCTGGCTCAGGTAATTACTCTGAGAATTCATCTGGGATATCAAAGTCTCCAGACTTGTAAATTGCTGAATATAACGGTCCGTCTCAGCTTTCAGCTTCGTCTGCAGCTTCGAGATCTGCTTATTGATCTCTGCAATCTGCTTATAGATATTATTCTCTGTAACGCTCATCGGAGAGCTCTCGAGTCCGGCTTTCCGGATCAAAACGCCCTTAGACTCCCAGGAACCAGTCGTTTCTGCATATTTGGTCATTACCTTCTTAAGATTCGTCGCAAGACCATTCTGTGAATCAGTAAACGCTTTTTCTACGGCATCCGGATCACTCTCCAGCGCCGCCCGGAGTTTTGCCTCGTCTAACGACAGCTTTCCGTTATCAGAATAAGAGCTGGAAGTTGTGATACCGATATTTTTCAGCTTCTCGCCAAAGGCGCCGCTTGCAACGAACCGGAGGTCGCTGGTCAGTGCCCTTAAATCGCTGTCACCAAAGAGAAGCCCCTGCTTCGCCTTTTCCTCCCAAAGCTTAATATCATCCTCGCTCATCTCTTTCTTCTGTTCGCTGGTAAGAGGAGCATAGTCCCTGTCAGGCTTGGTAGATACTTCCTTATTTGCCAGCTCAACGATGGCATTATATTCCTCTACCATAGATTTCACTGCATCTACAACAGAATCTGCATTCACAGACGAAGTAATCTCAACTTCCTCACCCTTTTTCCAGTCTCCCGCTGCAGCATCGTATCCAAATTCATCCTTAACCGTAATGGAAAGTCCATTTACATTAAACGTATTGGTATCACGGTAAAGATCGATGCCCTCCTCCATACCGTCATATTTTACTCTGACGATGGCGTCTTTTCCTGTCTCATCGATCGTCTCAAGCGGCCCGGTTCCATCTGTCCCTGTTCCCACTGCGCCAAACAGGCGGGCTGCTTCTCCCTCGATCTTAATCTTACCGCTGGCTCCATTCTCTTTAGAGGTAAAGGTAAACTTATCTGTCATCGCCTGATAGCTTACCGTCACATTCGCCTTCTCATCCTCATTGATCCTCTTGATGATATCGGCCATGGTCTCGTCGTCATAAATATCAATGGAAGATCCATTAATTGTAATGGTCGCTTTCTGATGCGTCTTATCGTTGCCGTTCTCATCTTTTACAACATTGCCATCTTTATCCTTTACCGTCTCCGTTGTTGTGAATCCGTGCGCAGCCAGATCCTCTGCGGACATATAATCCTTCAGCGCGGTATTCAGGTTCAGCTTATTGGTAGCGCCCTTATTCACATTCAGCGCGCCATTGGCTCCTAACAGCCCGTTGCTGCCAGAATCAAGGGTAAGGGTAGATGTTTCATCGTATACTTTCTTCGTTGGATCTTCCAGTTTATTCGTCTCCGTCACATTAACGGTTCTGAATGAGAGCTTATAGCCTTTGGTGCTGTCATTCTCGTCAGCCTGATTAAGTTTAACCTCAATTCTTCCATCGCCAAACGCATCGTTCAGCCCTTTCTGCAGGGACGTTGCAACATTCTCCAAGAGTTGTTTTTTGCCCTCATCTGTTGTGGGGTTGCCGCTTGCATCAACAGCCCCAATCCCATCCGTCAGGGATGCCTGGTCTCCGATCTTAATGCTCTTTGTCACGCCGTTGTATGTAAAGCTTAAATTCTTTCCGGCAAGCTGCTCTGCAAAGCTGATATGACGGATAATACCGCTTCTCCCATCATCACCCATCGCAGCGTTTGCAGCCTTCATCGAAGTACTTCCGGTAAGTTCAAAACCGCCTTCGCCTGGCTTTTCAAAGCCCATCAGCTCTAATGCCGTACCGCCGGTCACATACCGTGCATTGGTATCCTCTCCCTTTGAGAACACAAATTTGCCCTCTTCATTCACACTCAGTTTAAAAAAGTCTGCAAGGCTCTTATCCCCCACCTTCTCCTCTCCGAGAAGTGTATTAATAGACTTTGCCGCTGCCTCTGCCGTACTGTAATCCAGATCGTTGCCGTTCTCATCATCGCCATGCAGGAACACCGTATAAGAGCTTCCGCCATACTTGAAGGTAAGGGTCTTCCCTGGAAGCTCCTGGCTGATCTGATCCTTGCTTGTATTGATCGCACCTGTCTCTAATGCCTGATTCTTGGAAACAGTTTCACTGGAGGTCCACTTTGCCTTCTGGGCAAGCTGCTTTACCCCCATAACGGTTACCGGATCCGAGGTTGTAGCTGTTCCAGACGCAGATACATATTTGCTGTTCGTTCCTGTCGTCGTAACCTTATTCCTTCCCCATAAAACGGAGCTGAACAGATTTGTCGAAGAACTCCAGGAAGATGTATATTTATTCGCAAATGAAACCATCAGATTGGCAATGCTCTGGATCGCTGACTGCTTCCACTCAAGCGTCTGCTTTTTCTGTAACTGCTTATTGATCTTACTATTCGTCGCATAGGTCATGCTTTCGATCAGGCTGTCCCTGTCGAGTCCGCTGGCCAATCCGCCATAGCCTCTGATACTGTTAATTGTCGAGCTGCTCAAACTGCCTACTGTAGTCGCCATATTAATCTCTCCTTTATTATTATTCTGCAGCACATCCGCCGCTGCCGCAACAGTATTAACAAATGCAAAATCCTGCGCAAAGCGTAACGCATATTCCGCTGCGTTTCTACAAATTTAAATTTATTCTGTACTTATTTATCGGCATATAGTATACTTTAAATAATAGTTAAATCAACTTTTTAATTATGAATGGAGGAATAATTTTGTCTACTATCATTGCACTTACGAACCAGAAGGGCGGCGTCGGCAAGACTACCTCTTCCAGCGCCCTGGCCGCTGGTTTAGTCTCATTTTATCATAAAAAAGTACTGGCAATTGATCTAGATCCCCAGGGAAGCCTGGGGTTCAGTCTTGGCCTTAACATTGAAGACTGCCGGACCATCCACGATGTTCTTACCGGACAGGTTCCGATAGAACAGGCAATCCAGCTGACCGATTACTGCGATGTCATTACGTCTAATATCCTGCTTAGCAGCGCAGAGCTCGATTTCACCGCCCCAGGCAGGGAATTGCTGCTTAAGAAAGCGCTGAACCCGGTTCTGGACGAATACGATTATATTATCATCGATACTCCCCCGGCGCTTAACATTCTTACGGTAAATGCATACGCCGTTGCAGATCACCTGATCATCCCGATGGCTCCGGAGATCCTGAGCCTTCTTGGCGTCGCACAGTTAATGGAGACCATCGGCTCCGTCCGGGAAAGCTTAAATCCCCATCTGAACGTACTGGGGATCCTTCTCACAAAGTATAACAAACGTACGCTTCTTGCCCGCGAGGTAAGAGATATGGCTGAGAATGTGGCTTCGCAGATGGGCACCCGCGTATTCGGCACACAGATCCGTACCGGCGTCTCTGTCGCAGAAGCGCCGGCTCATGGGCTCAGCATATTTGACCACGCTCCGTCAGGCAATCCTTCAGCCGATTACAGACATTTTATCAGGGAAGTCCTCAGGCTGATTTCTGATGAAGCAGTTATTTCAGGAGGTAAGACAAATGGCCAGAAAAAGTAATAAAACTGCTCATGTCCTGAACCTGATCGCCGGACATGATTCCGGGAAGGATACCCTAGAGGTCGCTTCTGAAGAAACGATTTCTCCGGATGACAATTCCGCGCCCGCCCCGGATCCTGCGCCGGGCAGCGTTCCAATGACACAGGCAGGCTCAACGGGGCCGCAAAATATATCTGTAATTGATACCACCGTCAATGATCCTGTCGCTGACCTGATACAGGAAAAACTGGAAGATGAGCTTCAGCGCCAGGCGCCTGGCCTAAATCCTGAAACTCCAGCTGCACCTGCAGCAAACCAGGAATCCACTATACAGGCCGAAACTACGGTGCAGGCAGAACCCCTTCCGGAATCCGTTTCCGCTCAGTCTCCGGCCGGACAGGCCGTACAGCAGGCAGAATCACCCGGGTCCGCTCAACAGGCGGACGCCGTGGAAGCCCCGGCAATGCAGGAACCAGAACCGGCTCACGAAGAAGCTCCGGCAACAACACAGGAGCCGCAACCGGCTCACGAAGAAGCTCCGGCAGCGCAGGAGCCAGAACCGGCTCACGAAGAAGCTCCGGCAGCAACACAGGAGCCGCAACCGGCTCACGAAGAAGCTCCGGCGGCACAGGAGCCAGAACCGGCTCACATGGAAGCTCCGGCAGCCCCGGAACCCAAGCCTGAGCCTGACTTTGTAAGGGTAAATGTAAAAGAACGGATTGTAGAAGATAAGATCATTTATTATATGCGTCAATTTGACGTCTGCACCTGCGACCGGTGCGTGGCCGATACCATTGCGCTCACCTTAAGCGGTATGCTGCCGAAGTACATCGTTACCACTCCTGCAGCCGTTGACCCGCTGCTTAGCTTCTATACCAACAGATACATTTCCGATGTTACGGTAGAAGCTACGAAAGCATGCATGATCGTCAAGGAAAATCCCAGGCATTAAGAAAACCCCCGCAAGAGTTCTCACTCTCCGGGGGTTCTTTCTATCCCTTTCCAAGTATGGAAATTCTTCCTGATCCTGTTCTTTATTTCAATTTGAACTTACGCGTCTGATCCCTCAGAAGCTGAACCTGCTCAAACAGCTGTGAGCTGACTGCTGCCGATTCCTCGCTGCTGGCGGAATTTGTCTGTACCACCTCTGAGATCTGCCCGATACCGTCTGCAACCTGCGCGATTGACGCCGCTTCGCCCCGTACCGCTTCAGAAATCGTTCCGATCGTTTTGTTCGACTGGGCTATCAGTTCTATCGTCTTCTTCAGGGTCTCTGATACCTCTGCCACGATCTGGCTTCCTCTTTCCGTTGCCTTTACGGAATTTTCAATCAATTCCTTTGTAGCCTTCGCCGCCTCATCAGAGCGTGACGCCAGGCTGCGGACTTCACTGGATACAACTGCAAAGCCCTTTCCTGCTTCTCCTGCCCGCGCTGCCTCCACCGCGGCGTTCAGCGCCAGAATATTCGTCTGGAATGCAATATCCTCGATCGTTGCAATAATTTTCCCTATCTGCTGGGAAGACTGGGTGATATCTTCCATCGCGGATATCATTTCTTCCATCTGATGTCCGCTGACCGTTACCTGTTCGCCAGTCAGGCGCGCATTCTCCTGTGCCTGTTCTGCATCCTTTACATTACGTTCCGCGTTCTTGGACAGCTCATCTAAGGTTGCATATAATTCCTCCACAGCGCTTGCCTGCTCTGTAGCGCCCTGTGCCAGCGACTGCGCGCTGCTCGAAAGCTGTTCCGCATTACCCGAAACCTGACGCTCTGCATTAGTGATATTTGTAAGCGCGCCGGAGATATTGCCAGTAAAATGGTCAATGGATTTTTCAATGGATTCAAAATCTCCAATAAACGATTCTGCCGTCTTTACATTAAAATCGCCGCCGGACAGCTGTTCCATAATACGGTTGATATCCATAACATATTTCTCGATCAGATGCATGGATCCCTTCAGCATTTTCGCCAGATCCCCGATCTCGTTGTCCGCTTCATATTCCAGATCCAGCTCAAGCTGCCCATCCTGCAGAGGACGCGTCTGCTCCGTGATCAGAAGGATCGGCTTCACAATATGCTTCAAAACATATTGAACCAGGCTTGCCAGGCAGAACAGCGCAAGTACGAAGCAAACTCCTGAGATCACCTGCATCGTAAGGATCGTCTTATCCATTGCCGCCGACTGTTCCGTTACATCCTCAGCGGCCTGGGCTTCTACTTCGCTCATCAGTCCCACCAGTGTTGTAAGGTTCGCCTGTATCGTATCCTGGTAATAAGCCTGTGCTGCAGCCGGGTCGTCTGCCAGCAGTTCCAAAACGTAGCTTGCAGATTCATGCAGCTCCTTATGCAGCGGTTCCAGCTGATCCCTTAACGCCAGGATCTCCTTATTATTTGTATCCGCGTCAGCATACAGCCATTGTCCCAGCACACATGTGGTGGGGTCAATGCTTCCGGTAAACTCTGCCCCGGCATAAAGCGCATTGCTTAATCCGCTCGACCATTTATAATGCGCCGTCTCTGCACTCTGGATCTTCTGAAGCAGTTCGTTCGCCTGAACGCTTTTCTGCTGTATTTCTTTTATTCCAAAAATATTTACACTGATCAGAACACTATACAGGAGCACCGAAATAAGCGCTGCAGCCACACGTGCTCCGACCATCATTTTAATACCTTTCCGCATAAATGTATGTCCTCTCTCTTTTTTGTATTCTCATTCTCTTCATGCCTGCCTGCGGCTTTCCGCAGCCTCCGAACAGTTCTAGTACAACGAAAATTAAGTTTTGGATAGTTTGACGCAGAATATTTTTCTGAGAGTGCTGCTTCACAAACGCAGGCGTAGCGGTGGCTACGTCGAGGCTTGGGGAGTAGTGCTATCAGGAAAATAGGAAAGTCAAACTGCCAATTACTTAATATTCGTTGTACTAGTCCCTATGCCACCGCCGAAAAAGATGCCTGCTGTCCTTCGGGTCTCTCCGTCTCCGGCTTTGCAGCCGTTGTGGTCCTGGTAGTTCCGCCAGACACGTATGCCTTCCCGCATTCCGGGCAGATTGCCGTATGTATCGTTACGGACTGGCTGACAACCATTCTGTCCTCCCGCACTGCCTTTGCCTGTTCTCTGGTCACATGCTCCATCTCATGTCCCCTTACCGCCGAAGCCGCCTGTTCCGGCGAGATATGAGCCGGTGTTTTAAATGAAACTCCCGGGTCGTCTGAACCGTCCTGATATTTCCGTCTCTTACAAGTCTGGCATTCGCCTTCCTCCGACGCTTTCTGTGCTCCTTCGGCTCCCTTCGCTTCCGTGTCACTCCCATCCACATACCGGATCCGCATACGCACTGCGAATTCCGCCGGATCCATTCCCTCTCTTAAAAACGGAATCGAATAACTGACCGGGCTGGATGCATTAGAACCGATCTGCGGCACCGGCTGGACCGGCTCAACAGGAACATCCAGATTCGACCTCCGTCCAGCTGCCATGACTACGTTTGTCTGCCCTGCCGGCTGGATACTGGCTGTTTCTGCAGTTCCTCCCGCCCGCTGTACAGAAGAATAATAGGGATATCTGCCCGGATACGCACCTGCCCCGGAAACGCCCCCATATATACTCACTCTGGAAATACCTCCAATCATCCTTCCCACCTCCCATCAGCCATGGTTTTAAACCTGCATAAGCTTACGCCATTTCTTTCGCGCCAACCACATTATCCCAGATGTCATTCACCTGATCAACACATTCCATATAGATCTGTGCCAATTCGTTCGTCTGGATACCTAATTCCTCGGAAATCTCTTTGATCTCTTTCCACTCCGCCCTCTCATAACACAGGATCAGCTCATACAGTCTTCCTGCTTTTCCTTCTTTCCTGATCAGGGCAGCCTTTACTTCTTCCGCAATCGGTATATCCGAAAGGATCTCCTCCATTGGCGCGTCGATCATATACTCTAATGTAGAAAACATTCCCAGAAGATACGCCTCTGAATTATGGATCTCAAAGTGTTTCATCTTTTTAACAAGCGCAGAAGCAAAATTCGCCCTCATAAAGGATGTCTTAAGCATTTCCTCTGACGAACTGCTCTCGTTATTTTCAAAGCTGAGCAGATATACCCACTGCTTCAGCTGGTTAATTCCAACCCTTACAAGCGCCTGCTGAACCGACGTTGTCTCACGGGAAGTTGCAAAATAAGCAGAATTCGCCATCTTAAGAAGCGCATAGGTCAGGGATGCATCCCTGCTTATGATATCCTCTAATGTCAGAAGATCCGGCTCGTCTTTGGTAATCTCCATAATAAGCTGATAGAGGTTACCCTGCATGAAATCCATCTTGCTGGTCTTTGTTACGGTTGCCGTGGAAATATAATTTCCTTCTACGTAATCTGCCTGCAGCTCCTTCGCATATTGATAGACTTCTTCTGAATTTACTCCGGTGGCAATGAACTGCTTGCCAAATCCGTGAGCCATATCTACAACATTCGCCACAGAATTACGCTCTGTGCTTCCCATTTTTTTTGAAATATCTACCTTGATATAATCTACAAACTCCAGCATACTAAAATATCTCGGCGTAAACTGAAAGTCATTGATCGCAAAGTGGTATCCCTCTTCCCTGTATTTACTGATCATGATCGACGACAGTGAATGAATTACAATACTATCATCGATCTGTATTACGATCTTATCCTTGTCAAAAATCTTAGGCGTATTCCGGAACAGCAGCGTCGGCGTAAATGTCATAAAGGTCTGCTTGTCTTTAAAAATGCTTCCTGAATTTTCTGACAAAAAGGCAATCATTGCATTGGCCGCCACATCGTCGGAGCTTGGATTGAAAAGACTGTCCTTATCCTCCTGGATCACCAGCTCATATCCGATAACCGCGCCCGTCGCCGCCTCCTTTATCGCCTGCCTTACCACACAGTTCTTCATTTTACAGCTCCCTTTCTTCCAACAGCTGATCCATAACCTCAACAAGACGTCCGATCTCCGGTTTTGACAGCTGCTCGTCTGCTCCAAGCTGTTTGCCCTTGATCCTCATCTCCCGGTTGATCAGTGATGAGAATATGATAACCGGCATCTTCTTCATCTTTTCATCATCTTTGACCAGTTTTGTCAGACGGTGGCCGTCCATCTCCGGCATCTCGATATCGGTAATAAGAAGCGCCGCCCTGTCATAGAAATTAGGTTCGTCACGGATATCGCACAGGAAATCCCATGCCTCGCGCCCGTTGTTAAAATTCGTAACATTCACATACCCTGCGCGTGTGAGGGAATCCTTGATCATCTTCGTAAGCAGGATCGAATCCTCCGCAAGGATAATAGGCTGCTCCCTGATCATCCGCTCTCCAAGCTTATTGATATCCTCCACCTGGATCGTTGTCTCCGGCGCAATATCTGCCACGATTTTCTCAAAGTCCAGAATCGTAACCAGCTGGTCGCCGCACTGGGCAATTCCTGTCGCCACGCCTTCTTCTCCATTTGTCACGGTTTTATCCGGCTTCTGGATATCCTCCCAGGAAATCCTGCTGATGCCGACAACCGTATGCACGTGAAATGCAATATTCATCTTATTGAAATTTGTAACAATAAATAATTCCCGGTCCTTCATCTCACTTTCTTTACCGGTCAGATATTTCGGCAGATTAATTACCGTCAGAAGAATATCCCGCGGTTTAAATATTCCCTCTACCGCATCATGAGAATGCGGTATTGGCTTTACTTTATCCGCCATCAGTATTTCCCGTACCTTTGCCACATTGATCCCATACAATTCACCAAATATTGTAAATTGCATAATCTCAATCTCATTTGTCCCCGATTCCAATAAAATCTCTGTATCAGCCATAACCACTTTCTCCTTTTATTATATATATTTAACGGCATATTCTCTGAATATGCCTATTTACAACACCTTCTCCGGCTTTCCGGCTGATCTGATAAACACCTGCCCTGTCTCCAGATCCAAAAGCATAGTCCTGGCATAGTTCGCGCCCACGTCTTCTGCGGCGATCCTGAATCCTTCTGCCATCAGTACTCTTTTTACATTCTGGGCATTCCTTGCTCCGATATTGCCAAGCCCTCCCGGTCCTTTCATATCAAACATCTTCGCACCGCCCGCAATCTTACAGACCATCCGGTGTTTTGATGCGCCAAACGCATATAGCTTGCGCAGCGTTTCCCGGATCCCCGTATCTGCATATTTAAATATATTGCTATCAGCCATGTTATTCTCCGGCAGCATGATATGAAGAAGTGCCCCAAGCTTGATCATCGGATCATAAAACGCTATTCCGATACAGGATCCAAGCGCATATGTAATCAGCGTACCTTCCTGCCTGCCGATCTTCATATCTGCAATTCCCACTGATATTTTCTTGGCCATTTGTCAATCAACTCCCAATTTCTTCATTAGAATATTCAAAGACTTTACGTCTGGCAGAAGCAGCATCCCGCTGTTCAATGCAACTCCGTCGATCTTAAATTCACCTGTCACCATCATGATCCTGTCCGAATGCTGTCCCATCATGGCTATCGGCAGGCTCATGATCCCGCCCAGCATATTAACCGTAAACTGAGGTACTGCCAATTCTATATCTGCCTTACACAGGGAAGACAGCGCCGTGATATAAGAAGATATCACGATATTTCCAACTTCTGTCAGCACAGAAGTGTCGATCTCTTCCATCTCTAACAGTGGAACCGATCCCTTTCCAAGCATGCGGGACAGGACAGCGTCTGAAAATTCCTGCGGTACGATCTGAAGCATGATCCCCTGTATCTCGCCCGTCATCTCTACCATAACAGCCGCAACGACCGATTCCGGCTCTCCCAGCCTTTCCATCGCCTCGTTAAATTCCAGGATCTCTACCGTCGGAACCATCATGCTGACTTTGGCATTCAGCATACTTGATAATGCTGTAGCCGCGTTGCCGCCTCCGATACTTCCCAGCTCCTTAAAAATATCCCGTTCCATTTCGTTCATTTCTTCATACTTATTAATTGCCATGCGTCACCTCATTATTGTCTTAATGTATTAATTGTAGTCATAATTTCATCGGAAGTCGTTACCATCCTGAGCGCAAGAGAATACGCCCTCTGTGCCTCGATCGTTTTCGTCATCTCATCTGCCGTATCAACGCCTGACATCTCCAGTGTATGATCCACCATCCTTGCCCCGGGGATCAGAAACGGCGCGCCGTTCTTCGCAACCGGCTGATATTCATTCTCACCGACGCTGAGCATTCCATCCAGGATATTAAATCCGAACACTCCGATATCCCCGCTTAACTCTCCGTCCGTCACCAGGATCGGATTGCGGTTCTGATCCAGGACAAAATTCCCCGCGTCGTTCACAAGATAGAATTGCGTCCCTCTCTGAGACAAACTGAAATGCCCGTTCCGCGAATATGTAATCTCGCCGGAAATTGGGCTTCTTAACATGAAGAATCCCTTTTCCACAATTGCATAATCATATTCTCCCTGCGTAGGTACAAATCCGCTTGGATCAAACTTGGTGTCCGTCTTTTCAACAACAATCCCCACTCCCGCTTTCAGGGGTGTGTCATCACCTCTGTAATTATTCAGGTTATAATACATAAGATCAGAAAAAACTGCATTCTTTGACTTGTAGCCGTAGTTATTTACATTCGCAAAGTTATTCGCAATAACGTCCAGCTTCTTCTGTTCCTCCATGGCTCCTCTTGCCGCGGTATAAAATGATGTATACATAGGTCAATTACCTCCCTGCCAATTTATGAAATATTATGATGACGAACCAATATTCACGATCTTACCCATCAGCTGATCGTAGATCCTAAGGATCTGTGCAGACCCCTGCAGCACTCTCTGGCCGCTCATCATCCGGGTCATCTCCTCCGCCATGGAAGCATTGGAATATTCCGTATAGCGCTGCGTTACCTTCGCATTCTGGGCATCCTGCGGCTGCCCGTCTGCACGGAATACGCCGGATGTAATCTTGGTAAGCTGGTTATAATCTGCAAAATCTACGATCCGGAGCTGTCCAAATGCCTGGTAACCATCCGAGCTGGTTATCCTGCCCTGGGTATCAATTCCTATATCGTCCGTAGTAAGCTGGATGGGGCCGTTTGTTCCCATCACCCTCCCAACTCCCGGAAGAATCAGATATCTCTCATTATCTAAATTAAAAGAACCGTTTCTCGTATACACAAGGCCATTATTTGTCTGGATCACAAAGAACCCGTTGCCCGTCAGCCCGACGTCCATCGCCTGTCCCGTCTCCCGCAGTCCTCCTTCACTGTAATCCGTCACCCTCTCATCCGCGATATTCATCCGCGATACGGTACCTACCTGAGTCTTTCCCTCCTGATCATAACGGTAGATCATCTCCTCGCGGAACGTACTCTCGATCAGGCGGTCTGCCTTGTATCCAGGCGTAGAAACATTCGCTATATTATTACTGATAATATTCATATTCCGGTTCTGCGTGATCATATTTGACGCTAAATCATAGTACCCCTGAAACATCTTTTTTCTCCCTTTCTCCGTTAAATTTCTCCATATGCTTTCTCAGCTTCCTGATCGCATTGGCATGGATCTGCGACACTCTCGGTTCGCTGACCCCCAGCACGTCGGCGATCTGGCGCATATTCAATTCATCTATATAATACAAAGAAATCACAAGCTGTTCGTTTTCCTTCAGCCCCCTGATCCCCGCCGCGAGCTCCTCTGTCAGCTCCTTTTTCAGCAGCTTCTCCTCCGGCTGTTCATGATGCTCGCCCTGAGAGGCTTTTGCTCCAATCTCATTGCCCTGCGCCTCCGCAAGCACCATATCCAGTGATAATATATTAAACAGCGCCGCTTTGCGGATCGTGTCGTGATATTTCTCGGGCGTAATATCCAGATAATCGGTTATCTCCTGAACCGATGGATAATACCCAAGTTTATTATATAACGTCGCGGCCGCTTCTTCAATATCTCTTGTATTCTTTCTTGTACTTCTTGGCACCCAGTCCTGTTTCCTGGCAAGATCTATGATCATTCCCTTGATACGTTTCGATATGTAAGTTTCAAACTTTACATTCTTTTCCAGGTCAAATTTGTCGATCGCAGACATGATCGCAATAACACCTTCGTTAATGATATCGTCTACCTGGACAAAACTCAGATAAATATCCCGCATCTGCAGCGCAATACTTTTCACAAGGTAAAGGTAGCGCATCACGATCTCCTGCTTAATCTCCAGGCTGCCTGTTTCTTTATACAATTGTAAAAGTTCTTCATTTGACTTCTCTTTGTATAATTGCTGCGTACTCATATTGGCTGCTCCGTTCATTTACTCCTTACAGTGTAATATTTCCTATTGCCTGTATCTGGATATTATTACTGATCTCATTAAATGAAAGTACATATACGTCCGGGAAAAACTGCTCGATCAGCCGGTAGAAATGTATCCTTACCACCTGGCTGGTAAGCACAAGGGGCGTCTGCCCAAAATCCTGGAACTTCTTCACTTCATCGGAAAGCTGCGTGATCACACTCTGCATTACGTCAGGGCTGAGCGCAAGATAAACGCCATGCTCGCCGGTAGTCAGGCTGGTAATGATCGTCTTTTCCAGCTCCGCATCCAGCGTTACTACCCTCATGCTTCCGCCTTCGCAGAATTTCCTTGTGATCGTACGTTTTAACGCAACACGGATATTCTCCGTAATGGTCTCTATATCTTTAACCGTCGTAGACGAATCTACGATAGTTTCCATGATCGTCTCCATATCCTTGATCGGGATTCCTTCTTTCAGAAGATTTGTAAGTATCTTCTGGAAGTTACCGTAAGAAATCAGGGCTGGGATCAATTCGTCCACAAGCTCCGGAGACTGTTTCTTCATATTTTCAACCAGACGGACTACTTCCTGCCTGTTCAACAGCTCATGGGCATGCTTCTTCACTGTCTCGGACAGGTGTGTGAGCATAACCGAAAGCGGGTCGATAACCGTATATCCGTATATCTCCGCCATCTCCTTTTTATCCACCGTGATCCACTTACTCGGAATACCATATGCCGGTTCTATCGTCTCGATACCATCCAGCTCTTTTTCCGGGTTCGGCGGCTCTAAAGCCAGGTAATAATCTACCAGGATCTCACCCTTTGCCACTTCTTCACCCTTGATCTTTATCACATACTGATTCGTATTCAGGCTGGAACTGTCCCGCAGCCGGATCGACGGGATCACAAGTCCCATTTCCTGCGCATATTGTCTTCTGAATATCACAATACGGTCGATCATCCTTCCGCCGCTGGCTTCATCCACCAGCGGGATCAGGCTGTATCCAAATTCCATTTCGATCGGTTCTACGGTGATCAGGGAATAGACACTGTTGATGTCTTTAAAGTTCTCCTCCTCCATGACCTCCATGTCCCCGCCGCCAGGACCCATTCCCATCGGCCCCGCGCCTTCCGCCTGGGCAGGCGCTGCGGCGTCTTCCATACGGCGCATGATCTGCCAGCCGCCAAGCATCAATGCAAGCGAAACCACCGCCAGCTGGAACTTCGGCATTCCGGGAACTGCGATCAGTACCGCAAGCACTCCGCCCGCCATCATGATCGCCCTTGGCTGCGCCAGGAACTGCCTCGGTACATCTATGTTCAGGCTGTCCTCTGCAACTGCACGGGTAACGATCATACCGGTCGCCGTAGAGATCAGAAGGGATGGGATCTGCGACACCAGGCCGTCTCCCACCGTTGCGATCGAATATACGGTCAGCACCTCGGAAAATCCCATGCCTCCCTGCACCATACCGATCACACAGCCGCCAATGAAATTGACTGCCGTAATGATCAGGGACATGACCGCATCTCCTTTTACGATCTTCGTAGCACCGTCCATAGAACCATAGAAATCTGCTTCCTTCTGGATCTTATGACGCCGCTCCTTTGCCTCGGCCTCCGTGATCAGCCCGCTTCCCAGATCCGCGTCGATCGCCATCTGTTTACCAGGCATCGCATCCAGCGTAAATCTCGCAGCAACCTCAGATACACGTTCGGCGCCCTTGGTAATAACAAGGAACTGGACTAATACGATGATCAGGAAGATAACCGCTCCGACGATAACATTCCCGCCAAGCACGAAATCGCCCATCGCACGGATTACCGCTCCGGCCGTACCGGAATTGCCAAGAATACTTCTTGTGGAAGAAACATTGATCCCGATACGGAATAAAGTCGTGATCAGAAGCAGCGACGGAAAAATCGAAAACTCCAGCGCTTCTTTGATATTCATACTGATCAGAAGTATGATCATTGAAATCGCTATATTTAATATAATCATTACGTCCAGAAAGAACGTATTCAATGGTATGATCAAAAGCAGCACGATCATAACTACGATTAATGATACCGAACTACTTAATATTCTTTTCATAGTTTACCCCAGCTTTTTATTCATACGGAATACTTTGACAAGAATTTCCGCTACTACTCCATAATACTCCGCCGGTATTTCGCAGTCCAGCGGGGTCGATGCATAAATCCCTCTTGCAAGCGGTTTATTTTCGATTACCATAATATGATTCTGCTCTGCGATCTCCACGATCTTAAGCGCGATCAGATCCTGTCCCTTGGCAATCAGGACGGGCGCGTTATCATGGTCGATATCATACTTTAACGCAACTGCATAATGAGTAGGATTTCGGATAATTACATCCGCGTTCGGCACTGCCTGCATCATCCGGCTCCGCGCCATGCTCTGCTGCAGGCTCCGGATCTTTCCCTTGATCTGCGGATTTCCCTCTGTCTGCTTATATTCCTCCTTAACCTCTTCCTTCGTCATCTTAAGCTTTTTCTCATAAGACCATTTCTGGTAGAAGAAGTCAAAGCCTGCAATCGCCGCAAATACCAATACCACCTTCAGCACCATTCCCATGATTTCTTTTAATACATAGGAAAAGCCAATGATCGGATCCATGTCCATCATCTTTGCGATCAGGATCATCTCATTCCGTAATACCTGATATAACACAACGGACAAAACGATCAGTTTCAGGATGGACTTAAAGATCTCTATCAGGTTTTTACCTGAGAAAAGATTCTTGATCCCATTCAGCGGATTTAATTTTGACAGCTTAAATTTTGCCGGTTTCATGGTAAAGAGAAACCGGGTCTGTACCCCTGTTGAAATAACAGCCAGCGCTATA
>CAZGVY010000013.1:0-19806 GCA_964529215.1 uncultured Mordavella sp.
CTGAGCGTCTTAGTTTCCGTAAATTGGTAGTTTATCGGAATGTTGCTTCGTCTGCCAGAGGGTGTATTCTGCTCCATCTGCATCCGCCAAGATGCACTTAACAGACTGCGAATGCCTGTTATGGATATGCATTGACAGACTCAGGCGTTAGTAGGAAAATATAAGCAGGGAAGGCAGAATACTATTTTATTGGAAGGAGAAAGACGGATGAGGTATAGCAATAAGGTGAAAAAGATTGTATATGGAGGAGATTATAACCCGGAACAATGGCCGGAAGAGATCTGGCCGGAGGATATGCGTTTATTGAAAGCGGCAGGCATTGATATTGTAACATTGAATGTATTCAGCTGGGCCGCCATCCAGCCGTCGGAGGAGGAGTATGATTTTACAAGGCTTGACCGGATCATGGACATGGTGAGGGATCACGGCCTGAAGGTATGCCTGGCAACATCCACAGGGGCACATCCGGCATGGATGGCTAAGAGATATCCGGATATTCTCCGTACAGAATTTAGCGGGATGAAACGTAAATTCGGTGGAAGGCATAATTCCTGCCCGAACAGCCCGACTTATCATAAATATTCTACGGAGCTTGCCAGAAGGCTGGCAGAAAGATACAAGGACTATGATAATATTGTGGCCTGGCATATTTCTAATGAATATGGAGGGGAATGTTATTGTGAAAACTGTGAAAAAGCATTCCGGGTGTGGCTGAAAAGGAAGTATGGGACGCTGGATGAACTGAACCGGGCATGGAATACGGCTTTTTGGGGGCATACGTTTTATGACTGGGAGGAGATCGTCCTGCCGAATATACTGAGTGAGCATTTCGCGGAAGACAGAAGTACGTTCCAGGGAATAACGTTAGATTATAAACGCTTTAATTCGGATAGTATTCTGAATTGTTTCCGTATGGAATATGAAGCGGTTAAGCAGATTACGCCAGATATTCCGGTCACGACAAACCTGATGGGTTTTTATCAGATGCTGGATTACCAGAAATGGGGGAAATACATGGATGTGGTATCCTGGGATAATTATCCCGACTATGAGTCTTCGCCGGCACAGATAGCTATGAGCCATGACCTGATGCGGGGAGTTGGCGGCGGCAGGCCTTTTCTTCTGATGGAACAGACGCCGGGAGTATCGAACTGGCACAGCTACTGCGCCCTGAAACGTCCGGGAGTTATGAGGCTCTGGAGCTATCAGGCAGTTGCCCACGGAGCCGATTCTGTGATGTTTTTCCAGATGCGCCGGAGTATTGGAGCCTGCGAAAAATACCACAGCGCCGTGATCGACCATGTGGGAAATGGAGAGACGCGGGTTTACCGGGAAGTGGCGGCTCTGGGCAGGGAACTTGAGAAGCTAGGGGAAGCCACGCTTGGAGCGGTTACAAAGGCAGGGATCGCTGTATATTTTGACTGGGATAATTGGTGGGCGCTGAATTGCACCGCAGGCCCCAGCATGGATCTGGATTATAAGAATGAAGTATTTAGCTTTTATCAGGCGCTGTACCATATGAATATACCGGTTGATTTTGTGGGCGCGGAGGATGAGCTTGACAAGTATCAGATATTGATCGCCCCGGTGCTGTATATGACAAAGCCGGGATATGACGGGAAAATCCGCAGATTTGTGGCAGAGGGCGGAACATTTGTCACAACCTTTTTCAGCGGCATTGTGGATGAACATGATCTGGTGGTAACGGGAGGATACCCGGGAAAGCTAAAGGATATCCTGGGAATCTGGGCAGAGGAGACCGATGCATTACCCAGGAATAAAGAGAATAGGTTTACCTATCATGGAAAAACTTATCCGGCAAGAATACTCTGTGATCTGCTGCATTTGGAGACGGCAGAAAGCCTGGGGGAATATCAGTGTGATTTCTATGCAGGCATGCCGGCGGTGACGGTAAATCATTTTGGAAAGGGGAAGGCTTACTATATAGCCTCTCATTCTGATGAAGCGTTTTATCTGGAATTTCTGAAAGAATTATGCGTACAAAGTAAAGTGGAGCCGGTTCATAAACCGGCCGGAGGATTAGAGATTACTGCACGCGAAAATGAACAGGGCAGATATCTGTTCTTTTTAAATCATAGTGAGGACAGGGTGGAGACAGTACTGGAAGATAATTTCCTGGAACTTCTGACAGATACAGTTTATAAGAAAGGGAAAAAAATAGAGATCGAAAAGAAGGACGTTAAGATACTGAAAAAGATAGAATAGATGCTCTTGCTAGAGAACAGGGATTTCTGAGGCTGATCCCGGCGGATGCAACTGCTGGCTGACAGATTTCCAAGGCGGATTTCTGGACTGCAACCGGTAAATATGATAGGCTGGCAGCAGATGAAGAAAGCAAGGAGGCATGTATATGATATTAGCAGATAAGATTATGAATCTCCGCAAAAAAGCAGGATGGTCCCAGGAGGAGCTGGCTGGCCAGCTGGGGGTCACAAGGCAGTCTGTATCCAAATGGGAGAGCGCCCAGTCAATCCCGGACCTGGATAAAGTAGTCCAGATAAGCCGTATTTTCGAAGTGTCAACAGATTATCTATTGAAGGATGAATTGGAGGAAACGGAAGCTGGGACCGGGGATGCCATTTCACAGGCTGCGGCGCCAGTACGCCGGGTATCTATGGAGGAAGCGTCTGAATTTCTGAGGCTTCGCAGGGAAGCGGCGCCCAAAGTGGCGGCGGGAACATTTTTTTGTATTATCTCACCGGTATGTTTACTGTTTCTGGGCGCGCTTAGTGAATATGCTGTATTTGGAATTTCTGAAAATTTTGCAGGAGGAGCAGGGCTCGTTGTCCTGATTCTCCTGGTAACGGCGGGAGTTGCCCTGTTTCTCTCCTGTGACGGAAAAGTAAAACAGTTTGATTTTCTGGAAAAGGAAGTTTTTGAAACCGAATACGGGGTGACCGGAATGGTAAATGAACGGAAGAAGAATTTCCAGGCCTCCTATTCTGCCCTGAATATTTTTGGCGTTGCCTTATGCATATTATCAGTAATTCCAATGTTTATAGCCATGGGGATGGATAGTGAATTGATTGCAGAGATCAGCGTATGCCTGATCCTTATCATCGTTGGGATCGGCTGTATTGCACTGACTTACGCCGGGGTGATCAGCACTTCTATGGATAAACTGCTTCAGGAGGGAGACTATACGCGGAAGGAGAAAGAGAAAAAACATATCCTCGGGCCAGTCAGCGCCATCTACTGGCTGATGGCAACAGCGCTGTTCTTCTGGTATACATATGGGCCGGAAGGGAATGGGCAGCCGAAGTATAGCTGGCTGATATGGGTGATCGCAGGCGTGTTATATGGCGTGGTAGTAGTGGCTGTGAAACTGATCGGGCAGTTCGGCAGAAAATAAAATACAGCGCTTCTTTTTACATATCTGTTATATGGTTTTAACCGGCCTTGGCCCGCAAAGCCATCTGACTGATATCAGGGATAGCGATCAGGACCGGATATAATATCAGGGAAAGGATCAGCCCGCTGGCTCCCTGGATCAGATTAGTGGGAATGCTGGCTGCTGCTGCGCTTCCGTACATCATGGATTCACAGAGAAAGTATCCGCCTGCAACAAAGACCGTATCAGCGATTCCGCTGATGAATACGGCTGCATAACGGCTTTTCCTGGTTCTGCCGATTTTCTGGTAAATAAGGCCGGATACCAGTGCAACCAGTCCTTTGATAACAAATGTAACCGGAACATAGATAAAATATCCGCCCAGAAGATCTGCCAGGGCGGAACCGATACCGCCGGCAAGCATGCCCCATACAGGCCCAAGTACAATGCCGGACAGGATTACGATGGCATCGCCGGGATGGATATAGCCGCCGGTTCCTGGCGTCGGGATTCTGACAGACAGAGTGGCGGCACATGCAAGAGCTGCAAATAATGCAGATGTGACAAGTCTTTTAAGATTGGTGTTCATGATAAAACCTTCTTTCTGTTCGCAAGTATAAAGAGTAATCATGTTTGTAAGGTATACTTTACTACGGAAGTGGATTGGGATAAAGGTCCAATTATGATATAATTGACCAAGCCAGATTGAAAAATGTGTGTGGAGCGCTTATATGATAAAGCAATGCCCGTTATCGTCGGTTGGGATGATAACGGGCATTGGTGATTCTGGCTGATCTATGTAAATGTAATTATTTTTAGTCGAAGTCCAGTAGCCATATCTACAGTTGTTAAATACAACTACCGTCTTCATTTGATATATTCAATTTATCAGAAAATTATGAATGGGATATGTCATGGTATTAAAAAAATTCTAAACTATCTTAAGAAAATCTGAATTAATACCGGAGATAAATATATTTTATATACGCATTGCCAGAGATAAAAAAATGTAATGCCTGCATAAGAAAACAGATGAACGGTTTTGTTGACAAAGGTATGGTTCAGTGATAAATTTTCACATGGAATATTTTATGTAAGGAATGTGAGGGAATTTACAAATGAATGGGGCATGGAAAAGCTATGGCTGTATTTTTGTTGCGGGATGCTTGTGGGGAACGAACGGGCTTTTTGTTAAGCTGATGCAGGGCTGCGGTTCATCCTCGGCATATACAGGTTTTGTAAGGATTTTTCTGAGCTTTGTGATACTGACAGTGATCACGCTGGTCAAAGAAGGGCCGGGGGCATTGAAGGTTAGCAGAAATACACTGCTATCCTGCGCACTTCTGGGTTTGATCTGCCAGGCGCTTTACAATTATGTATATAGTTCTGCGATCAATTCGCTGGGAGTATCCTTTGCCTGTGTGATGACCTATATGGCGCCAGCGTTCGCAAGTGTCATATCTTATTTCCTGTTCCGGGAAAAATTCGGCCCGAATAAGTACCTTGCAATGGTGCTGAATCTGGCGGGATGCGTGCTGACAGTAACCGGCGGAAGGATGGACGGAGTATCCTTCGCAGTGTCAGGCCTGCTGTTCGGACTGGCATCTGCAGTATGCTATTCGCTGGTAGGAATTTTTGGCCGGCTTGCCTCAGGGGACGCGTCACCTTATGTGGTAGCAACTTATAATTTTTTGTTTGGAACGGTTTTTCTTGGCTTATTCGGCCATCCGTGGACAACCGTTGCGAATCCGTTTGAACCGGGGATCTTGTTCTATGGGCTGATCTATGCGCTGATTCCAACGGGTATCTGTTATATTATTTATTTCAGCGGGGTCAGCAGGATCCAGGAAAGCAGCAAGGTACCTGTGGTGGCGTCCGTGGAAAATGTGATTGCTGTGATCATCGGAGTCATGTTGTTTGGCGAGAAGGTCAGAATGGGAAATATGGTGGGAGTTGTACTGGTTTTGTGTTCCATTGCAGTGATGAATATGGAGCTTCCCAGAATGGGAAAGGGCAGGGCAGGGTTCCATCTGGGAACCCGGAGCCATGCGGCAGTATGAGATATAATATAGAAAAAGGAAAGAGGATCGGGATTTTAAACAGCAGGGCCGGCATAGGATATGCCGGCTCTTTTGCGCAATAAACGTGTTATTTTAATACCAGAATTGCCGATGTATTTAATAAGAGTTTGAATACAGGGAGGACATTTTTCATGACGATAGCGGAAAAAATCGCGGCGCTTCCGAAAGCGGTGAATACAGCGGCAGAACTTACCGGGAAACTGTCCCAGGGGACGGCGGGTCCTGTATCCGGTGAGAAAAGTAAAGTAAGCGCTGATACAACGAAGGCAAGTATTCTGAGTTCCTTATATGCTTCGGATTATGCGGATTATACCAGAGATGATGCGGTAAAAAAGCAGTGGAGGAAGATGAATACGGTCAGCCTGCCAGATATTCTGGACGGTAAAGTGGATCACGGGAACCGCAGCCTGAGCAGGCAGGATCTGGAAAAGCGGCTGCAGACGGGGCAGATATCCCCGGAAGTGAACGATATAGATCTTAAGATGCTGGAATTTGAACTGGGAGGGCTTAAATTTGAGTCCGGCCCGGCTTATGCAGATGCCAGTGCAGAGAAGGTTCATAAAAATATTGAATATCTTGCTTCACGGTATGCCTCTATGGAGGCAAGAATTAAAGAGATCTATGCCGGGCCGCTGCAGAAACAGCAGTTAGACAGGCTGGATGCAATCTATCAGAGAAGCCTGGAAAGAACCTCGGAGGAATATGCGCAGGTGGTAGGCGGGATTCTGGAGAAGAATGGAGTTCCGGACGAGAGGGAAAAGTTATCCGTCTCCTATCAGAGAAGCGTAGAAGAACGGGTGGCGGAGTACCGGGAGTTTTTAAAGGAAAACGGAGATTTTACCGGGCTGGAGGATACAGAAGAAGCATGGCTTCTGAAAGATGACGAGTATATTGCCGCCAGATTGCGGGAACAGAATATTGCATCACAGGAAGCTGCGCCGGATGACGGACTGTATACTAAGCGCGATCTGGAAGTACTGGGCCAGTATGCGTCAGAGATCACCGTAATGGAGGCAAGATCCAATACTTATGATATGAATGAGGAGAGAATGGGATTAGAGCTGGCAATCCTTGCGATGAAGACGGATACGGTTAAAAAAGAAGGCGGCATAAGCGGTACTTTTGGTAAAACGCTTGAAAAAATAAAAGACGGGTTTGTCAATCATTTTATGGAGCAGTTTGAAGAAAAATTAGCAGATAACAGGGCTCAGGCGATGATTTCCCAGGATAACCGCGGCAATGCAGAGCTGGACCGGGAGTCGGTCTGGAAGGTATATGACAGAACACTGAATGAATATCAGCAGACGGGAGATCTGATGAAGGCCTTGGTAAAAGGTGCGGAATTTGCAAAGGATGCCTATAGCCGGAAGATAGAAGAAGGTTCTATGCTGGGCGTTTACAGATATATGAACGGCGCTTCCTATTGGAACAATTTTTTCAAGGCAAATAACGGAAGCGGCTATGACAGGACAGGCAGTACCTATAGTTTCCATCTGAAAGGATTCATGGACTTCAAAAGAAGGCTGGAGAATGGGGAAGGGATGCAGATGAACCTGACGGGCGCTGCAAATCAGCATGTTATGGATAACGGGGGAGAGATGATCAGCCAGAAGGCGTAGCGTAACAGAGAGAATTTATGTATAAAGTCACCAATGAGATATGATGTCATAAGCTAAGAGAGAAGACAGATATGGCAGAATGGTGAGAATATGAATTATGCGGATTTGGTTCCAATTATTGGTACGATTGTGGAGATAGCGAGAAATGACTGTTGTAATCAGATGATCACGCTGCGTACGGAGGAGGGAGTTGTGCAGTTTATGCTTACTCCGGCAACACAGGTGATCGACAGCAGAAGGCTGCGCCAGGGAATGAGGATCGCGGCATTTTATGACAGCAGCCAGCCTATCCCGCTGATCTTTCCGCCACAGTATACGGCTCAGCTGATCACTGTGCTTGGAAGAACGGAGCAGATCATGCTGAATTACTTTGACGGAGACCTGCTGGCAGAGGATCAGTCGCTGCAGCTGAATATAGCCAGGACTACGCTGGTACGGACCATTAACGGACAGATATTTTCCTGCGATATTGGAAACAGGATGCTGCTGGTATATTATACCGCGGAGACCAGGAGCATTCCCCCGCAGACGACGCCTGATAAGATCGTTGTCCTGTGCTGATAAGGAGCAAGCCCAGAGGACAGATTTTATCCGGCAGCAACGATACAAAAACCACCTCCGATGGCCGCATCATGGCTGCCGGAGGTGGTTTTTTACAGGCCTTTCTTACTATTATTTTTTCTTCTGCCCTGACATGGTCCTGATTCCGTCAATTGCAAGGATCACAGCAAGGACGATCAGCAGTGCGGCAATTACGGCACGGATGACGCACCATGTAACGCCTGCGCCGCCAGCGGAGATACCTGCAAAATTTGCTTTTAGCGTAAAGCACAGGGAAGTAATGGTCACTATCAGCATAAATGCCATAGGGATATAGAACATTTTGTTATTCTTTCCAGCTT
Source organism: uncultured Mordavella sp. (assembly GCA_964529215.1). Lineage (GTDB taxonomy): Bacteria > Bacillota > Clostridia > Lachnospirales > Lachnospiraceae > Claveliimonas. Next base: position 7,955 of record CAZGVY010000013.1, read on the forward strand.
TTCCAAGCCAGGTGGCAACGGCAAGAAGCCCTAATGCGGCAAGGAGCTGATTCGCAGCGCCGAACAGAGGCCAGACATTTGCGTAGCCGGTCAGGCCAAGGGTGATACCCAGAACCACGGTAATAATAGTGGAAACAAGAGGGTTTGTCAGGATTTTTTTATATCCTGTGGTATCTTCGGCCGACTCGCCTGGTTCCAGCCAGAACTCCTGGAACATATAGCGCGCAAGACGCGTAGCAGTATCCAGAGAGGTAAGGCAGAATGCGGAAACTGTAAGTACCAGTAAAGAGTATGCGACCGTTTCCGTTCCTGCAAGTCCGGGAATAGAACTTACCATTCTGGAGATGCCGGAAGCAAATACAACGGTAGGGGTTACGGTTTGCCCTGCTGCATATTCAGACCATACATAGCCTACTGCGCACAGGGAAATAATAGCCAGCGCACATTCGATCAGCATACCACCGTATGCGATTGGCTGTGCATCCTTCTCATTGTCCAGCTGCTTTGCCGTAGTTCCGGAACCAACCAGCGAATGGAATCCAGAGATCGCTCCGCAGGCAATGGTTACAAACAGCGCCGGGAACATGTAGCCAAGGGAGGTCCCGGTCGGGGCAAGGGTATCCTTAAAACCTGTAAATGCCGGGATATCCATCTGTGCGCCCTCAGCAATACCGCCGCCGATGATACCCACAACGGCAATGATCATCATGAAGTAAAGCAGAAAAGAGCTTAAGTAATCTCTGGGCTGCAGAAGGATCCATACTGGCGTTACCGATGCGATAGTAATATAGATGCCTACGATGATCATCCATGTGGTATTGCTTAAGTAAATCGGATGCCAGTTCAGGCCGATTACCATGCAGAGGATAATGGCGGCCACTCCAATTATGGTAGATACCCCAAGTCCCATATTTTTCCTGTATACGAAGAATCCAAACACAACTGCGATGACAATAAACATGATGGAAATCATAGCGGTTGACGCATTGGAAGCGCTTGCTGCCAGGTCGAGGGCCCCGCTTTCATCATAAGTGGCCATAAATGTATTCGCAACGATAGATGCAAATGCAGCTACCACCAGGATCAAAGTCAGGTAGGAGAAGATGATAAATAATTTCTTTGCTTTTCCTCCCATGGTGGTTGCAATTACCTCTCCGATGGACTGTCCTTTATTCCGGATAGATGCAAACAGCGCGCCAAAATCATGGACGGCGCCGAAAAAGATCCCGCCGATGAGAATCCATAAAAGCACCGGGATCCAGCCAAATACCGCTGCCTGAATGGGTCCGTTGATAGGTCCTGCTCCTGCGATAGATGAAAAATGGTGCCCCATCAGGATCGGAGCCTTTGCGGGAACATAGTCCACGCCGTCTTCTTCTGTGTGGGAAGGCGTCTCCTTTGAAGGGTCGATCCCCCACTGGTTTGCAAGCCATCTGCCATATGTGACATAGGCAATTGCAAGGATCGCAATGCCGGTAATAAGTACTGCAATACTGTTCATAGTCTTTTCCTCCTCATTCTCTTTTTAGATTCTATAGCTAAACAGACCGGAGTATTCCGGCCTTGTTATAGCCCTTTATCAGATCCTTTGCCGTTGCATTTCCAGATATATTTTTGTTCTTAAGGTCAAATACCAGCAGGCGTGCCTGGCTGTAACCCCGGATGCCGAACAGATAGTTTCTGGTATAACGGAAGCTGCGGATCTCCTTTCTGACATGATCCGGTATGCCGTTTCCACAGATAAAAATACCTGTGATATAAGAATACATATGGTTTTTCTCCGGGTATTTTTTCCGGTTCCGGATGAATACGGGCTCTATATAGCCGGTAATATGCCGGTAGAAATCTGCCAGATCCTGGCTGGACAGGCTGTCCGTACAACGGAAAAACGTATGCTCGAAACAATTCGCCCGCCACAGTTCCGCTTTTTTTATAAGGACATACCTGGCACTGGTTACATTGAAGCTTGCATACGCGTCATAAATATCCCCATTGATATCAAAGGGCTTTACGATATCGTAACTGGATTGATAAGAATCAAGCAGCTGCTCTAATAGTCTGGTTTCTGTCATATACCGCCGCCTCCCCGTTACCACATTAGCATGATAAAGTAAAAAATACTTTTTTATCATACTCCTGTCAGGAGTAAAATGCAAGTATTTTTTAGAGCGCACTCTGTATTGAGACTGGAAGTTTTAACTAGGTGTAAAAAATCCCCGTGTGATGGAAGCGGATCTGTCTGCTTTAACGCTTCCCTCACGCGGGGATTTTTCCTGTCCGGAGACAGGGATGGATTCAGAATAATGGCCGGATATATTTACAGATCTATCTTTGGAAGCCCGGCAAAGCCTTTTTCCAGGTCGGCGTCGGTAGGAATGTAGTCGGTCATCTGACCGTCGTTATATTTTCCATATGCGACCATATCAAAATATCCGGTTCCGGTAAGTCCGAAAACGATAGTCTTAGATTCGCCGGTCTCTTTGCATTTCATGGCTTCATCTATGGCAACTTTGATCGCGTGGCTGCTTTCCGGCGCGGGAAGGATGCCCTCAATGCGGGCAAATCTGGTTGCAGCGTCAAATACGGCGGTTTGTTCTACGGAGACTGCTTTCATCAGCCCGTCGCTGTATAACTGGGATAATACGGAACTCATGCCGTGATAGCGCAGGCCGCCCGCGTGGTTTGCAGATGGGATAAAACCGCTTCCTAAAGTGTACATCTTGGAAAGCGGGCATACCATTCCGGTGTCGCAGAAATCATATGCGTATTTTCCGCGGGTCAGGCTCGGGCAGCTTGCGGGCTCTACTGCGATAAACTGGTAATCCTTTTCTCCCCGCAGCTTTTCTCCCATGAAAGGCGAGATCAGGCCTCCCAGATTAGAGCCGCCTCCGGCACAGCCGATGATGATATCGGGGGTGATGCCATATTTGTCAAGGGCGGTTTTGGTTTCCAGCCCGATAACAGACTGGTGGAGAAGTACCTGTGACAGGACAGAACCCAGCACGTAACGGTAGCCCTCGTGGGAAGTGGCGTCTTCCACTGCCTCTGAGATGGCGCAGCCAAGGCTTCCTGAGGTGCCTGGGTGTTCTGCGAGGATTTTGCGTCCCACATTGGTTGTTTCAGAGGGCGACGGAGTTACATTTGCCCCATAGGTACGCATGACCTCACGGCGGAACGGCTTCTGTTCGTAAGAGCATTTGACCATATATACCCGGCAGTCAAGACCCAGATATGCGCATGCCATAGAGAGCGCGGTGCCCCATTGCCCCGCTCCTGTCTCCGTGGTAACGCCCTTTAGTCCCTGTTTTTTTGCATAGTAAGCCTGGGCGATGGCAGAGTTCAGCTTATGGCTTCCCGATGTATTATTTCCCTCAAATTTATAATAGATCTTTGCAGGAGTATCCAAAGCTTCCTCCAGGCAGTATGCGCGTACCAGAGGAGACGGGCGGTACATTTTGTAGAAATCCTGGATTTCCTGCGGGATATCAAAATACGCGGTAGTATCGTCAAGCTCCTGCTTTACAAGTTCATCACAGAATACGCGGCTAAGTTCCCCGGCAGTTATTGGTTTTTTCGTGCCGGGATTCAGAAGAGGCGCCGGTTTGTTTTTCATATCAGCGCGGACATTGTACCATTGTTTTGGCATTTCCTGTTCTTCCAGATAGATTTTGTAAGGGATTTTGTTTTTGTCTGTCATTTTGCAAATACCTTCCTTTCATTGAAATATTATAATTGCCAGAACCGTTTTCATGAGGATAGCTGTGCATCTTTGCATATGGTTTCTGCCATATAAGGGAATTGGCAGACTTCATTGATATTGAAAATGAAAAAACCTGCCCTATCTGTATGATAGGACAGGAGCTATATCCCTGCGGTGCCACCTATGTTCATTCATAAAAGAATGCCCTCAGCCATGTACTGTTATACATGTTCCAATATAACGGTTGGAACCCGTCGCCCCTACGCCAGCCTGCGGCTGCTTTCGGTTTGCCCTCGCAAGTCCATTCACCTTTACCGTTACTGCTCCGGTCTCACCAGTCCGGAACTCTCTGGAAGTCCGTTATAGAGGTTACTACTCTTGTTCATTGGTTCTTGATTTTCTCCATTATACGGGAGAGGAAAAGCATTTGTCAAGGATAATTTTCTTTTAGATAACGGTGGCAGGCGCTGGCAGGCGGGTAAGGCTGGCTTTAACCAGGAAAAAATTGACGCTATATAGTTATTGTAGTATATTGTAGATGCCATGTTGCAATAAACAGAGACGGGATATTTCCGGAGAAGACAGGTTAGTATTTGGATGTAAGTCTTAGGACAGGAGGAAAAGGATGCGGCGCGGAGTACTATTTGATATGGACGGAGTGATCTCAGATACGGAGAGATTCTATGTAGAGGCAATGATAGAGCGGTTAAAGCGGGAAGGAATAGCGGTGACGCCTGCGGATCTCCGCGATCTGTTCGGCAGTACGATGAGGCATAACTTCGGTATATTGAAAGAACGGTATGGTCTTAAGAAGGACGCAGATACCTATGTGGAGGAAGTCCATGAGATCAAAGAGCAGCTTCTTGAAGCGTATGGGCTTCACCCGATGCCAGGGGCAGTGGAACTGATCCGTAAGCTTCACGAAAACGGTGTTCTTCTGGCGGTGGCATCCAGTTCACCCCGGGAAGTAATTGAACATCATATGAAAGCATTTGGTATACAGGATTGCTTTGATACGATCGTAAGCGGATTGGAATGCAGGGAAGGGAAGCCTGCGCCTGAAATCTATCTGAGGGCGGCCGCGGATCTTGGGCTGGCTCCGGAGGAGTGTGTAGTGATCGAGGATTCGGCAAATGGCGTGAAGGCCGGAAAGGCGGCGGGGATGTACTGCTACGCCTATGTTCCGGAACAGGCGTATCCCCAGGATGTGAGTGTGGCTGACGCCAGGTTAGAGTCGTTTTGTGGAATTTCGGCAGAAGATGTCCTGTGCAATTAATGCACGGGACATTTTCCTGTGGAGCTTCTGATGATCAGCCGGGGTTCATATTCCAGATGGATAATATAATCGGAGTAACTGCCGGCATGGTTCCGGTTGTTTTTTCGGTAGATCATGTCCACGGCTTCCTCTCCCTTTTTAACAGATGCATGTTCAACGGTGGTCAGGGAAAGCTGAGGCATGGAAGCAAGGGCGGTATTATCAAAGCCGCATACCGAATAATCCTGGGGGATTCGGAAGCCTTGCTCAGACAAGGCAGCCATGATTCCGAAAGCGGCAATATCATTATTCCCGATAAAGGCAGTGGAAGGGGTGCCCTGGAGCAGGGCTTTTTTTGTCAGGTCATAAGCATTCAGATATTCCGCGTTTTCGGCAGGGTATTGAGCGAAAGCGGCAGGAGCCTGATACAGGATCTCGAGCTGTTCTAAGGGATAGCCATGCTCCCGGAAACTTTTTTTAACACCTTCTACTCTGTGGATCCTTCCGATTTCTTTTTTGAGGATCGGTGTGGATACGTAGGAAATGCGGGAGTGCCCCAGGGAAATCAGGTGTTCGCTGGCCAGATAACCAGGCTTTATGCTGTCTAACTCTACAGAATCAAATTTGCAGGCAGAAGGCTTGTCGCCGACGGATATGACCGGGACCTGATGCGATAAGAGATTCAGCTTCTGTATATCCGAGAGCGGGTAGAGAGAGATGATCCCTGCGAGCCGGGTATTTTCCAGCATATCAAGATAGCGCTTTTCATCCTGTGCGCTGCGGAAGGTGGCGGCAGTAAAAACAGAATAGTGGTACGATCTGGCGCGCATGATAATAGAATGAAGCATCATGGAGTAGTAACCGCCGGAAAAGTGGGGGCACAGCACGATGATACTTTCAGATAAGGTTTTTTCTTTCTTTGCTTCTTTTGGGACAGACTTCTGATATCCCATGGCGCGGGCGGCTTCCTGAACCTTTAAAACCGTTTCCTGAGTAAAGGAGACGTTAGGATTTCCGCTCAGGATCATAGAAACCGTAGACTGAGAAATATCCAGAGCCTGAGCAATGTCACGGGTAGTAACTTTCTTTCGTTTTCCCAAAGCAGTACCTCCTAGGAAATTTTGATTTATTTTGATTACTGCGGATGAATAGATCAAAATATGAATTATGATTCATATTATAGATTTGATGGGCAGAGGAGTCAAGAGCCTGAAAAGGCGTGAAATACATATGTGAAGCGGGATCCAGAGTATTCTGGAAAGGCTGTGGTAAACGGGGTATGCATAAGGGGACGGGAGGATATCAGAATTAATCAGATGCAAATAATTAATAATGCCCATGAATTTTTCCGGGATACGGAGGTTTGGAGATTTGACAGAGACAGGGGAAGATGCTTTAATGAGTGCATCGGCTGATAAGTGAAATTTGTAACAGAAAGTTCAAGGAGGAAGAAAAATGAGCGTTATTACCTTTGTATGTGCGGGACAGATGAATTCGGCAATTACATTTCCGGCGATTGAGAACGGGCATGAGGTCCGTCTGGTGGGTTCGCCGCTGGACCGGGAGATCATTGAGAGGCTTAAGGAGGATAATTATCATATTACGCTGAAGCGTACACTGCATGAAGGAATCAAATACTATCAGATCGAAGAACTGGAAGAAGCCCTGGAGGGAGCAGACCTGGTGCTTGGAGGAGTCAGCAGCTTCGGCCTTGACTGGTTTTGTGATGAAATCCTTCCCGTGCTGCCGGAGGAAGTCCCGGTGCTTACCGTGACGAAAGGCATGGTGGACAGAGAAGACGGGACGCTGGTTCCCTACCCGGAGATATTTGCAGAGAGACAGCCGGAGGGGAAGCACCTGAACCTGAATGCCATCGGAGGCCCCTGCACCAGCTATGAGCTGGCAGACCACGATGACAGCCATGTGGCATTCTGCGGCAAAGATGCAGAGACTTTGAAGTATATCAGATCGCTGCTGGCAACGGATTACTATCATATCAGCCTGTCCACGGATGTGACAGGAGTGGAGTGCGCGGTTGCCCTGAAAAATGCGTATGCCCTGGGAGTTACGCTGGCCGTGGGCATGGCGGAAAAACGGGACGGTAAGATCGGAGCCCAGCATTATAATTCCCAGGCGGCTCTTTTTGGACAGAGCATGAAAGAGATGAGAGCGCTTCTTGATATCATCGGCGGCAGGCCGGAAAATCTGATCCATGGGATCGGGGATCTGTATGTAACAGTATTCGGCGGCAGGACAAGGAAGATCGGTACTTTGCTAGGCAGAGGATTAAGTTTTAAGAAAGCGATGGATGAACTGAAGGGCGTGACGCTTGAATCTATTGTGATTGCCACAAGAACTGCCAGGGCGGTAAAAAAGCTGGCGGAGAGAAATAAGATTGATCTGGAGGATTTCCCTCTGCTGATGCATATTGACGCGGTGATCAACGAAGGGGCAGAAGTGAATATCCCATGGGAGAAATTCACCTGGGAAGATTTTTTATAGAAAAAATACATACCCTCAGCGGGCCTGGGAATCATGCATCCTTTCACCGGCCCGCCGGGGGTATGGCTGTCTATTGCTCCATCTGCCGCCCCAGGAAGCCTGCGGCGCAGACGGCAATCTTTTGTTCCATTTCCCCGAACTTTTTTTTCTCATCTTTATTTAAAAGCACGACGGCTCCGATCACATCTCCCTCACAGATGATGGGAGTGATCACTTCCCCGGTATAGGAATCATCCTGTTCATTTATGATTTTAATGAATTTTTTATCACTGTCTGCCGCCAGTATTTCCGTACGTTCGCTCATGGCTTTGCAGAGCTGCTTCGTGATATATTTGTCCTGCATATCCTTACGGCCGCTGCCGGAGGCCGCGATCACCTGATCCATATCGCAGATACATACCAGACAGCCCAGGGAATGGGAAATGCTTTCTGCATACTGCCTGGCAAAATTTGACAGTTCTCCGATAGGGGAGTATTTTTTGAGAATGACTTCTCCTTCCCTGTCCGTAAAAATTTCCAGCGGGTCTCCTTCCCGGATACGGAGAGTTCTCCGGATCTCCTTTGGGATCACCACACGTCCCAGATCGTCAATTCTACGTACAATTCCTGTTGCTTTCATATCATAAGCCCTCCATCTGCAGATATTCATTATGAGTAATACTATTATCTGTCAGCAGTGGTATTTTATACCTGTTAATTTATGAAATTGGGAAATAGAAGGTTTTATTTTGAGGGCGGCATTCTGCATAAAACCGCCCGGCATGTCATAGGAATGAATATAATCTATGACAGGGTGGGATAGAAGATGGACAGAAACCGAAGGGAAGCTAGAATAGCCGGATGGATACTCAGATCGCTGCTGCTGGCTTATGTGCTGACAGGAATTCTTTTGCTGGTGCTTGCTATGCTCCTGTATAAAATGGATCTGGATGAGAAAGCAGTGTCGGCGGGGATCATTGCGATCTATATAACGGCAACGCTTGTTGGCGGTATTGCGATCGGTAAAATGGCAAAAACCAGAAGATTTCTGTGGGGAATGATCCTGGGGATCTTGTACTTTGCCCTGCTGGTTCTTATTACGATTGGTGTTTACCGGACGCTGGACGGAGGTGCGGCCAGCCTGGCAACTACATTTCTGCTGTGCGCAGGAGGCGGGACAATAGGAGGCATGATTTCCTGAGGGTACGGAGATTTTCCGGGCGTCTGGCATGACCTGGGAACTGTAACAGAACGCTGACATTTTTCAGGTGTCATATTTTGCGTAAAAATACTTTCCAAAAGAAAATAAGTATGCTATACTGTGAACGTCAGGCGGCGGATTCGGGAAGGGGCGTCCTGTCCTCCTGGCGGTATGATGATTAAGACACAGGATTATTTTTAGGAGGGTGTTTAAGATGAAACATGTAAAGACATTAAATACACAGACACTGAATAATACGATGAAGAAGGGCGGATGCGGCGAGTGCCAGACTTCATGCCAGTCAGCCTGCAAGACTTCCTGTACGGTAGGGAATCAGGTTTGTGAACAGAAGAAATGATGGATGTATAAAAGAATTGCTCAGAGCAGCGGCTTTTGATGGTCGCTGTTTCTTTCTGTTATACTCATATATTATAGTAAGTGGATGAAGGAGGTGCATAGATTGATCCATCAGTATCAGAATAATGGGTACCGGATCGTCCTGGATGTATACAGCGGCGCAGTGCATGTGACGGATGCGGTCTGCTATGATGTGATCGGGAGCCTGAACAGGCAGAATGAGAACCATACGGCGGATACTCTGCGGGAGCCTGAAACACTTAAGATGCTTACAGCAGAACTTGGTTCTGAATATACGGAGGAAGGAATCCGGGACGCCCTGGAGGATGTGATAGAGCTTACAGAGGCCGGCCGTCTCTTTACACCAGATATCTATGAACCGCTGACCGGTACGGTAAAGCAGAGGAAGACGGTAGTAAAGGCTATGTGCCTGCATATTGCCCATGATTGTAATCTTGCCTGCAGATACTGTTTCGCAGAGGAAGGCGAATATCACGGGCGCCGGGCGCTTATGAGCTTTGAGGTGGGAAAAAAGGCGCTGGATTTTCTGATCCGTAATTCCGGCAGCAGGAGGAATCTTGAGGTGGATTTCTTTGGCGGGGAGCCGCTGATGAACTGGCAGGTGGTAAAAGACCTGGTAGCTTATGGCAGGGAGCAGGAGAAGCTTCATGATAAGCATTTCCGCTTTACCATCACTACCAACGGCGTGCTGTTAAACGACGAGGTGCAGGAATTTGTCAACCGGGAAATGGATAATGTCGTTCTCTCGCTGGATGGACGGAAGGAAGTCAACGACAGGATGCGTCCATTCCGAAACGGGGCAGGAAGCTACGATTTGATCGTGCCAAAGTTTCAGAAGCTTGCGGAAAGCAGAAAACAGGAGCGGTATTATGTCAGAGGGACCTTTACCAGGAATAATCTGGATTTTTCCAACGATATCCTGCATTTTGCAGATCTGGGATTTAAGCAGATGTCCATAGAACCGGTGGTAGGGGATGAAACGGATCCTTATGCAATACGCAGCGGGGATATTCCTCAGATCATGGAGGAATATGATAAACTTGCCCGGATTATGATTGAGAGAGAAAAGGAAGGAAAAGGTTTTAACTTTTTCCATTTTATGATAGACTTAGAAGGTGGGCCATGCATTTCCAAGCGTTTGTCTGGATGTGGTTCGGGTACCGAGTACCTGGCCGTAACGCCCTGGGGAGATTTGTATCCGTGCCATCAGTTTGTAGGGCAGGAGGAATTTCTGCTGGGAAATGTGGATGAAGGAATTACCAGAACGGAGATCGCGGATGAATTCCGCAGCTGTAACGTATATTCCAAAGAGAAATGCAGGGCGTGTTTCGCAAAGTTTTATTGCAGTGGCGGCTGTATGGCAAATGCGTATCATTTTCACGGAACGATTCAGGATGCATATGACATTGGATGTGAGATGCAGAGAAAACGCGTGGAATGTGCGATTATGATAAAGGCAGCGCTGGCAGAAGAATAGGAAATCAGAAAGGGATGTAAGACATGAACAAGACAAAGGGCGTCATAAGCCTTATCGTTACAGCAGTATTGATCGGCCTGCTTGGCTTTACGACGATTGTTGGTTTTGGCAAGAGTCATACGGGAGCGGCAGAGAATATTACGCTTGGCCTTGACCTGGCTGGTGGCGTAAGTATTACTTATCAGGTAAAAGATAAGAATCCGACAAGCGAGGAGATGGGCGATACCATCTACAAGCTCCAGAGACGTGTGGAGCAGTATAGTACAGAGGCAACGGTTTACCAGGAGGGTGACGACAGGATCAATATTGAGATCCCGGGCGTGACGGATGCCAATACGATCCTGGACGAGCTTGGCAAGCCTGGTTCGCTGGAATTTGTGGATCCTAACGGGGAGACAGTGATCACCGGCGCGGATGTGGAGACGGCAACAGCCAGATCCGGACAGGATGATATGAAGAATACGGAGTACAGTGTAGAGCTGACGCTGAATGAAGAAGGAAAACAAAAATTTGCTGATGCTACCGCAGAGTTCGTAGGACAGTCGATCAATATCGTATATGACGGAGAGGTTATCAGCGATCCGGTGGTAAAAAGCGAGATCACGGGAGGTACCGCATATATCACCGGCAATTTTACCTTCGAGGAGGCAGAAAACCTGGCTTCTACGATCCGTATCGGAGGCCTGAAGCTGGAGCTGGAGGAGCTGCGTTCTAATGTGGTGGGAGCCCAGCTTGGCGAACAGGCGATCAGTACCAGTGTCAAAGCCGGCGCTATCGGCCTTGCGATCGTATTTTTATTTATGATCTGGGCATATCTGCTGCCGGGTCTTGCTTCCAGCCTGGCCCTGCTGATCTATACAGGACTGGTATTTGTGATCCTGAATGCGTTTGAGGTTACACTTACGCTGCCGGGTCTTGCAGGTATTATTCTGAGTATTGGTATGGCGGTAGACGCCAATGTTATTATCTTTGCCCGTGTCAGGGAAGAGATGACCAAAGGAAAGAGCGTACGTAATTCTTTGAAAACAGGTTTCCAGAAGGCTATGTCGGCTATTGTGGACGGCAATGTGACAACCCTGATCGCGGCAGCAGTGCTGTGGCTGAGAGGCTCTGGAAGCGTTAAGGGATTTGCGCAGACGCTTGCCATCGGTATCATTGTATCGATGTTTACAGCTCTGGTGGTTACGCGTATGATCGTGTATGCGTTCTATGCGGTAGGCCTGAAAAAAGAGAGATTATACTATAAACCGAAGAAAGAGCGCAAGATGATCGACTTCCTGGCAAAGAAAAAGCTGTTCTTTGCACTTTCTCTTATTGTGATCATAGGAGGCTTTGCGGTGATGGGAGCCGGGGCTTCCGG
>CAZGVY010000013.1:19816-23204 GCA_964529215.1 uncultured Mordavella sp.
TTTCTCTTACAGCCTGGAGTTTGAGGGCGGTACTTCTACAACGGTAGAATTTGATAAAGATTATACCATTGATGAGATCGATGCCGAGATCGTCCCGGTCGTGGAGGATGTGACAGGGGATGCAAATGTGCAGACGCAGAAGGTTGCCGGAAGTAAACAGGTGATCATTAAAACCAAGACTCTGGATCTTGCAACCCGTGAAGCATTGAATCAGGCGATGGCGGATCAGTTCGGCGTGGATGAGTCAACGATCACGGCAGAGAATATCAGTTCAACCATCAGTAACGAGATGAGGGAAGATGCAGTGATCGCTGTGATCATCGCAACAATCTGTATGCTGATATATATCTGGTTCCGTTTCAAGGATATCCGGTTTGCTGCCAGTGCGGTTACAGCGCTGCTTCATGACGTACTGGTAGTGCTTGCATTTTATGCAGTGTCCAGGATTTCCGTAGGAAATACTTTCATTGCATGTATGCTTACGATCGTGGGTTATTCTATTAATGCTACCATCGTAATCTTTGACCGTATCCGTGAGGAACTGCGGCTGAAGACCAAGGGTACGGACTTAGTAGAGGTTGTGAATAAGAGCATTAACCAGACGCTGACCAGGAGTATTTATACTTCTCTGACGACCTTTATCATGGTATTCTTCCTCTTTATTATGGGAGTAAGCTCTATGAAGGAATTTGCGCTGCCCCTTATGGTTGGTATTCTTGTAGGAGCATACTCTTCGGTATGTATCACAGGAGCCCTGTGGTATATTATGAAGGAGAAGTTTGGAAGCGGGAAAGAGGCTTCCGGAGGGAAGACGGCCGCGAAGAAGAAAAAATAACAGATGACAGAGTGTATGCAGCCATGCCGGAAAAGGTATGGCTGTATTTTCAGGCATTTATAGGATCAGGCATCCGGCGGGGACAGCCGGGGGCAGGAACTGAGGAATGGAGAAAGCGTGATGAAACGATGGGTACTGGTCAGAAAGGGCGCGGATTTTGCTGCGATCGGGAAAAAATTTCATATTAGCCCAAGGCTTGCATGCCTGATCCGGAACAGGGATATTATAGGGGATGAGGCGGTTGACTCATACCTGAACGGCACGATCGCAGACCTTTATGACGGTATGCTGATGAAAGATATGGACAGGGCGGTCAGTATCCTTATGGAGAAGATCCGTGAGGGAGCAGCAATCCGGGTGATCGGGGATTATGATATTGACGGAGTATGTGCGGCCTATATTCTGCTGGAAGCATTGGAAAGGCTGGGGGCAGAGGTGGATTACGATATCCCGGACCGTATTCTGGATGGTTACGGACTGAACCGCCGCCTGATCGGGAAGGCTTATGAGGATGGGATCGATACGGTGCTTACCTGTGATAATGGGATTGCTGCGCGGGAAGAGACCACGTATGCAAAGAGTTTAGGTATGACAGTGATCGTAACCGATCATCATGAAGTGCCATATAGTGAGAAAGAGGGGGAAAAATACTATCTCCTGCCGCCGGCAGACGCGGTGGTGGATCCCAAGAGGACTGACTGTACATATCCCTTTGACGGGCTTTGCGGGGCGGCAGTGGCATATAAGCTGGCGGAATGCCTGTATGAGTCTATGGGAAGGGACGCTTCTGATCTGGATTATCTTCTGGAGGAAGTGGGAATCGCTACGGTCGGAGATGTGATGGAACTGACCGGGGAAAACCGTATATTTACAAAACAGGCGCTGGAGATGCTGGGGCAGAGCCAGAATCACGGATTAAAGGCGCTGATGGAGTGCGCAGGAATACCGCCGGGAGAAATTACGGCTTATCATATTGGATTTGTGATCGGCCCTTGTATGAATGCCGGAGGAAGGCTGGATACGGCTAAACGGGTGATCAGGCTTCTGAGAGCCGGAGACCGGAAGGAAGCGGTGAACCTTGCAGGAGAACTGAAAGCCCTGAACGACAGCCGCAAGGAACTGACAGAAGCGGCAGTGGCAGAGGCTGTAAGGCAGGTGGAGAAAACAGGAGCCGGAACGGATAAGGTGCTGGTACTGTATCTGCCGGACTGCCATGAAAGCCTTGCGGGGATCGTAGCCGGAAGGATCAGGGAGCAGTATTACCGTCCGGTTTTTGTGCTGACCGGAGGGGCGGACGGGGTGAAAGGCTCAGGCCGGTCCATTGACGGTTATCATATGTTTGAGGAACTGACAAAATGTAAAAATCTTCTGACAAGATTCGGAGGCCACAGCCAGGCAGCAGGATTATCCATGGAGCATAAGAATGTGGAAAGGCTGCGCAGGGAACTGAACCGGAACTGCAGGCTGACGGAACCGGAACTTCTGGAGAAGGTACTGATCGATATGGAGCTGGCATTTTCCTGTATTACAGAGGAATTTGTCAGGGAGCTTGCACTTCTGGAGCCCTTTGGAAAGGGGAACCGTAAGCCTGTATTTGCAGGGAGGGATATTGAGCTTTTATCTGCAAGGCTGATCGGGAAAAAACGGAATATGCTGAAACTGACAGTAAGGGATACTCAGGGAGCGCCTGCCGATGCAGTATATTTTGGAGATGCAGAAACATTCCTGGAGGCCGTATCTGCGAAATACGGGATGGAACAAAGACGCCTCCTCCTGGAGGGCCGCCCGTCGGGAATCCGGATGTCCCTGACCTTTTATCCCAGCATAAATGAATACCGGGGAAGCAGGAGCATGCAGATCGTGATTACGGATTATCAATAGATCTGTGTGGAAAATGAACTCTTTGGATGGGTTGAAATAAAATATTTGAAAACCGGTGTTATAGGTGATATACTCTAAGTTAAAAATGGGATGAGATATTAAGAGAAAAGGAGGGTATTGATATGGCGGATGTGATGAAGCGGTTAGAAGAGATAAACAAGATGACAGAGAAGTCGCTTACCGAGAATCAGGCGGCCGGGCTGGAAGTGGTAGACGGGCATGCGGTGAAGGCACCTGCGGATTATCAAGACCCCGATGAATTATATCAGTTATTGATCGAGCGCGTACGCAAGTACCATCCGTCAGCAGACGTATCTCTGATCGAGAAGGCTTACCGGGTCGCAAAGGAGTCTCATGAGGGACAGTTCCGCAAATCAGGAGAGGCTTATATTATACATCCTCTGTGGGTAGGTATCATTCTGGCAAACCTTGAGCTTGACAAGGAGACGATCGTTGCAGGGATCCTGCATGATGTAGTAGAAGATACGGTTATGACGGTGGAGGAGATAGAAAAAGAATTTGGAGAAGAGGTTGCACTCCTGGTAGACGGGGTCACCAAGCTGGGACAGATGTCTTATTCTGCCGATAAACTGGAAGCGCAGGCGGAAAATCTGAGAAAGATGTTTCTGGCAATGGCCAAGGACATCCGCGTTATCATTATCAAATTGGCAG
>CAZGVY010000014.1:0-23153 GCA_964529215.1 uncultured Mordavella sp.
CGGACTTAATATAAAAATGCAGGGTATCTTTTGATATACCGGTTATTTTACTTGCCTCTCCAATCTGATATCCATATTTCAACATCTACACACCTCACGAAATATAAAATTGCATCAACTATATCACTGTCTGCCACAACACTGATTCCCTATCCATCAAATACTCATGTATTGGTTTCTTCCAACATTGAAATTATACCCTAATTATTCGCAAATTTCCATACGCAGTCAGGACTACCGGCTTAGCCGGTAGTCCTGACTTATATCCAGAGGTTATATTAAGATCGTGGATCCCGCTCTGTAAATTCCTTTTCTCTCCTGTCACTCCTTTGAGCAAGAAATGCAATCAGTATGATCTGGGCAACAGTAATCAACAGCATAATTACCGTCATATGATCAGTCAGCGTCATCTTCGCAGTAATGTCTTCCGTCAGGAAAAAGATGACCGCAGAAATAACTGCAGGAATGATGCTGATCATCCGCATTGCTTTACTGCTCGTTCTTTCTTCTTCGTCGTTTTCCATCTCATCTTCCTGCTTCCTGCGCAGCATAGCGCTCATAGAAAACAAAAGTCCGGTTCCAACTGTGACGATCATCAAAAGAAGATTCAAAAGAGCCCATACTGCGCCTGATGCAAGCGGAATCTCAGGATCTTCAGCCTTTACCATTTCACCATCATCTGTAAGGCTTATGTCTGCCAGTGGCGTCTCTGGTTCTTCAACCGGCTGAAGCGCTGCAGGAATTGCCGCAGGAACTAAAGCTGCAGGAGCCGCAGGAACTGCCACTACAGCCGGAGCTGGAACACCCGGAGTGACCGGGGTGACCGGCGTTACCGGCGGCTGCCCGGGAGCCGTCCAGCCAGCGCTAAACAATACATAAACCTTTCCGTTAACATCTTTTCTTAACACATAGCTCCATCCATTAAAATTATATCCAATACGGAATGGATCGGGCAGAGTTAAATCTGAAGTAATTACATCTGGAAGCGTACTGTCTCCTATATTTCCCCCGCTAAGATTCAGGCGGAGTTCTGTCCCTTCCTTAACTCTGACGCTGCCGCCTGTATATGTAATTACATAAGTAGGCAGAGGTGTCAGCGTTGTTTTACATGGAGCCGGAGTATTAACTATAAACGGGGTATCCTTCCCTTCATTTAATTTTGCAATGCCTGTTACAATGCCGTCGGTTTCCAGCATACCATCAGGAAAATCAGCAAAGGATGCCTCTGTCTGGAAGGTCAGTTTTGCTTTTTCCTTTCCTTGCGCACTGGCATCATCTTTTATTCCAAACCGGATGATCAGATTATGATTAACGTCCATTTCAGGCTCGCCAATCAGCTCATAGATTTCATTACTGTCATCTGTCAATGATAAAGTTCCCTCACGATAGCTCAATCTGTCATCAATCTTAACCAAAGCTGTAAATTCCCTGCTCGCAGAAGCAATATCTTTTGCCAGAGTATATTCTGCCGTATATGTAAGTGCATAATCATTCTGTCCCAATACTTCAGTTATATCATCTTTATCTGCTGTAATCGTCAGTGTGCCAAACTTTTCTTTTGGCTGCATCCACATCAGTGCATAGGGCTGGCCGGCTTTCAGTCCAGAAAGGGCAATATCTACTGTCGGCACATTTTCCACCGGTACAACTGTCAGTTTGGCATCGTCCTCAGGAGTGCCGTCTGCTTTCAGCGGAATATAAGCTACGTACAGTGGTATCGCACGATTGATCTGACTTGACTGCAGCGTTGTAAAATGAAAAGAATCTTCAGTTGGTTTAAACCAAAACGCAGAACCTTTGATCTGGTATTCATTTGTATCATCAGAGCTGGATTTATAGCTTGCAGCAAGGTTTTTCAATTGATCAGATGCCGCTGCCTTCGCTCCTCCAACATAAATATCTGCATAGTCCGTATCAAGAGTTAATTTCCCAAAAGGTGTGTTTATCAGGACGTCCGGTTTTACAAGGTTCTTTTTTACATATATCCTGCTAATAGCATCTGTTGCGTTATATCCAGTTACTTTAAGCTGATCTCCTCTGTTTCCACTGATCTCACCGCCTGTGATATCAACATGGGAATCCGCATTTTTTCCACATGTTTCATAATAAACTCCTGTGGACTTGTTATTAATAATCTTTCCGCCTGTCATATCCAGAGTTCCACGTGGATAGCTATCTTTGCTCCTGACATAAATGCCATAGCTGCTATTCTCAGATATCTCTCCGCCTTCCATTATAACATGGCCGCCATTATTCGCATAAATGCCATAACTACTATTTTTATGAATATATCCTCCATCTCTTACCCAGACGTATGTATCGCCGCCAGTCTGGTTTGCCATGTAAATGCCTTTATTATTGTTGTCCATAATCTTTCCTCTGACATCTACCTGGCCTGCATTCAGCAGATAAAATACACCTATCTTGCTAAATAAGCTAGTGGCTGTAGTATTTTTTATTTCCCCTTCCGGCCCAATTGTATAACGGGCGCAAAAGGCTCTGAAAAGCACATCTGTATAGGAACAATTCTCCACCGTTCCGTTTAAGTAAATATTATAGGGATCATTATCAAGTCCTGCCCATTCAATATAAGCCGCCTGGATCTTATTCGTGCCAGAAATCAAAGATCCTGGTTCTGACTTAAAATTACTTGAATTAACGTAAAGGGCGCTTTCTCCGCCACTGCTTCCTTTTATATTGATAATCCTGCCGGAAGTTCCAAGTGTAACATCGGATTTATTCCGAACATGCATTGCCACGCCTGCCGTCCCTTGCCACATCATACTATTAGCAGTAATATCCGCAATCGTCCCATTAATTACAGCTTTGCTTCCGCCGCCATCCAGATAGATCCCTCTCCCGCTTACGCCGCTGATTGCCGCTCCGGCATTCATTGTAAACAAGCCGCCCTGAATCCATACTGCTCCAGCAGCGCCATTTCCGCCGCCTTTACTGGTAAAGGTCTTTCCTCCGGTAATTGTACTTCCGGTTTCCATGATCAATGTACCGCCAGAAAGCCGTACCGCAGACATTCCGCCATATCCATTCAAGGTAACGCCGTTTCCTAATATGATTGTTCCAACTCCATCATAAGTAGCAATGATACCGTCCTGTACGGTATCTCCATTACCGCCTGTTCCGTTTGCTGCCGCCTGGCTGTAACGGGTTCCGGCTGTTTTGCATGCATCGTCTAACGTAATATTTTCCAAACGCAAAAATGCTGTTTTACTGTTTGAAGAATCACATACTTCTATCATTGCGGGATTATACCAGCTCCGGGCATTGTCTGAAATCATAGCAAATGCCTCTCCGCGTGTAATGGTGTATCCATTTCCTTTGATGGTCACATCTTTTCCATTGATCCTGGCACATTCCACAGCCTCTGCATCAGACAGTAAATTGATCGTGATATACTGCTTTGAACTTTCATTTGCTTTTTTCACAGCAGCCGCAAGTGACGGGAACGGATCATCTTCGGTTAAACCTGTTGCCGTCTCTGATCCTCCTGCTTTTACGTAATAGGTATCCCCTGCCGCCTGCTTTTGAAGAAGCACCTCCTGATATGCAGCCTGAACCTGTGGCAGCATCTGTTCTTCTGGTGTTAGCTTCCCATATAAATCTTCTACTGCTTTGACCGCCGCCTCTTTACCAGCTATATCAGCATCTGCAATAGACTTCAGAGATTCTACTGCGTTCATGAATTCTGTTACCGCAGCGGAGTTCTCCGCAGAAGTATCTCCTGATCTGTCTGCAGGCATCACGTTTGCTGTTCCTCCAGATGCTAAGCTGTTATCCGGCGCTGTATTTTCATTAGCAGCCTGATTGTCATCCGCTGGGGAGGAATCCTCAGAATCCGCAGATTTATCATCAGTGGATTCTATAAATCCCTGCGCAGGCTCTTCACCCTCTGCAAAAGCGGTTGTCTGAACCAAGCTTAAGCACATCATCAGGGTAATAAAAAAGGCAAAACCACGTTTTAATTTTGTCGCTCTTTTTTTCATGTTCTTTTTCCTTTCCCTGCCAAATAAAGCGGATGCAGAAAATCCGGCATCCGGGCATGCATAACGCTATAAAACAAATTATAATTTGGCATAAATATACATAAAAAATATACTATAAATATGGTGTGCTGGCAATAAAAAATGGTTTTAAATTTTTATTCTGTCGGTATGATAGTCTCTATCATCCGGTTATACTCTGGATTGTCTCTCTGGCTGCTGATCATATCAAGGGAGTTCCATGTAATTGTGACCGTAGTCTCCTCTCCGTATGAAGGTGCAGCCGCATGCGCTTCACAGCATTTCACAAAGCTTTCACTGACTTCCGCCTGGCTGTAGTATGTCCCGGCATTAAATTCGTTCATTGCATCCAGAAAACTGTTATTTGGCGTAGTGGTAATATCAACCATATACTCTGTCATGGAATTCTGTTTCACCGTACCCACAGAATACTGGCAGTTATGATATATTGTTTTCACCGCGCTGATATATCTTCCGTTCTGTTCTTCTGACAGGTCTCCGATCTGGAATCCTGCAAAAGAATCCTCGTACCATCTGGCAGCCTCCTCCGATGAAAATCCAACGTGCTTCTGATACTCTTCTGTCTCGTTTTTCATACTTGCATCCAGATAAGACTGGATAAAATCACGCATATTGAATACCTGGGCTACCGCGCTGTAAGGAGCCATATATCCCTGCAGAGCGTCCTTTAGAAGCGCTTTCATATCTTCTCTTCTAGCCACGAACCCGCCGCCGGACTTGTCCACCTTAATCGTCATGGATTTCTTCTGCTGGCTTCCGGATGCCTGCAGCAGCTCTTTGTCCTTTTTAAGCAGCTTTTTTGTCTCCGAGCAAAAGTCTGCAGAGGATATCTGTTTTACAAACTCCATGTTAGCAGCCTCCGTTGCCGCTCCAATATCAACCGGCGCATAGGTAACTTTTACGGTATAGGTATTCTCCGAATCCTTCTCCGCCTTATTTACATTAAACTGGATCTGCGACAGGACGCTGCGGAGAAATTCTTCATAAGGCTCTTTTAATTCTTCTGGAAAATCAATGACAAAGCCTTGTTTTTCCTTCACTTCGGCAATCCCGTCATCCAGGACGCCCGCAAAATCTTCTGTATTTTCTTTTGCACTGCTGATCATCCGTCCCACATATTCACCGGCAGATTCCTTCTTTTCGCATCCGCTGGCAGACACCAGCGCAATAAGCCATATTGCTGTCATCCAGATAAGCCGCTTCTGTTTCATAACCTTATCCTCTTTTTTATTATTTTAGCCCGTTCCATGCATCTGAAAATCCAGAATCAGCTTCGATCGTTTCCGTAACCATCTGGCTGCTTACCTCTGCAATCCTGACCTGCCTGTAATCCATCATTACAAATAGTGCAAACAAAATACAGCATAGGATGACCCGGAGCCCGAAGGTTCCCCCGGCAGGCTCACCGCCATACAATTCTGCATAGATATTACCATATCTTGGATGTATGGCCGGAGGGGTGTGGCTATCTCTGTATAGCGCCCTGGTAGATTCTAATAATTCTTTTCTTCTTTTCTCCGACTGATTCATAGATTCCCTCAACATAGATCCCATTAGTACAATCTATGCAGCAGCCTTCGCAGATATGTATTATCTGTCTGCCAATTCCTTGATAATATCCTCCCATTTCACCCCGCGCTCTACCATAAGGACCATTGCATGATACAGAAAATCTGCCATTTCATACCTGACTTCATCGTTATTTGGATTCTTGGCAGCTATGATAATTTCAGCCGCCTCTTCCCCAATCTTTTTTAAGATCTTGTCAATGCCTTTCTCAAACAAATAATTGGTATATGATCCTTCTTTCGGGTGTTTTCTGCGGTCCTCGATGGTTTCATATACCGTCTCAAATACCTTAAGCGGATTGGTCTCATTGCTATCTGTGCCCACAAGAGGCTGGAAAAAGCAGGTTGCATTTCCGGTATGGCAGGCAGCTCCTACCTGATCCACCTTGGCAAGAAGCGTATCCTTATCACAGTCTATGGTAAGCGTTTTGACGTACTGGTAGTGCCCGCTGGTTTCTCCCTTAAGCCACTGGGTCTTCCTGCTTCTGCTATAATAGTTCATCTTCCCGGTCTTAATGGTTTCGTTGAACGCTTTTTCATTCATATACGCCAGCATCAGAACCTCCTGGGTTTTATAATGCTGGACGATGACCGGGATCAGCCCGTCCGAATTCAGCTTAAACTCGGAAAAATCCATAATACTTTCAAAAGAGGTCATCTGAATATCCGCCTGCTTACATTTCTCTTTGAATTCATTGCACCGCGTATCTTCCTGGCTGACGTATTTGCCGGATAAGCCCTTTACTCCTGGACATTTCAGGATATTCAGAAGCTCCGCCTCCTCCATAGCGTCTGTCACGATCACACACGGGATCTCCGTGATATTCATAACAGAATCCAGATCCAGACGGTGCATGAATACGATCTCACTGCAATTTTCGTTGATCACATGCTGATGCTTAAAAAGCGAATCAAAGTCATTCAGAGACACGGCTATCCGTTCCCGGCCAAAGCGCAGAGACACGGCTTCTATGATCTCATAGCTGCTTTTTTTTGAGAGATTCAAAAGAACCCTTTTTGCCCCGGTATACAGTATTTTCTTTACATCCTCTACCCTTTTGATATTTCCTCCGGCTACCATCGGGATCCGGATAACTCTGTTGATCTTTTTCATGAGATTGATCGTATCGTCATGTTCCTCGTCAGAATCTGACAGATCAAAAACCAACAGTTCATCCGCTCCGTTTTCACTGTAATATCTGGCCAGGGAGACTACGTCTTCACTGATCACAGAATGATCGTCAAACCATTTTACAGCCTTTCCGGAGTCTATGAATATACATGGAATCACTCTCTTATAATTCATTTCAACATCCTCTTACAGCGTACCTTTTGTGGTCCACGCCTCTTTCATTCTTGGTTCTTTACTTGTTGCCATATCAAGCGCTTTTCCAAATCCTTTGAACATTGCCTCTGCAATGTGGTGCTGATTGCCTCCATCCATGACCTTCAGATGAAGATTCATCGCAGCACTGTAGGATACCGCATAGAAAAATTCTTTTATCATTTCCGTATCCATCGTTCCCAGTCTTTCACCGGAAAACCTGGCTTGATAATTTAAGTAGGGTCTTCCTGACAGATCAATGGCGCAGAGAACCAGCACCTCATCCATCGGAAGCAGGAAGCTTCCATAGCGTTTGATGCCAGTCTTGTCTCCCAGCGCTTCTTTTATTGCGCTTCCCAGAACGATCCCCGTATCCTCTACCGTATGATGACAATCTGTATCCAAGTCCCCGTCCGCCTTTACGGTAAGGTCAAACAAACCATGACGGGCAAATCCATCCAGCATATGGTCAAAAAAACCGATTCCTGTCCGGATATCATGATGCCCCTGCCCATCCAGGTTGATCGTAACTGTGATATCTGTCTCTTTCGTTGTACGTCTTATGGACGCTGTCCTGTCCATGGGTCTTCCTCCTTTATCCTATATCATTCAAATCTTACTTTAATGGAATTGGCATGCGCTGTCAGCCGCTCTGCACAGGCAAATGCTTCGATATCCTCATGCACCTTTTCAAGCGCCTCCCTGGAATATCCGATGATGCTGGATTTTTTGATAAAATCATCTACCGAAAGCGGGGAGAAGAATTTCGCTGTTCCGTTCGTTGGAAGTACATGATTCGGACCCGCGAAATAATCCCCCAGCGGCTCGCTTGCATATTCGCCTATGAAGATTGCCCCTGCGTTGCGGATCCGGGTCATGATACCGTAAGGATCCGACGT
Source organism: uncultured Mordavella sp. (assembly GCA_964529215.1). Classification (GTDB taxonomy): domain Bacteria; phylum Bacillota; class Clostridia; order Lachnospirales; family Lachnospiraceae; genus Claveliimonas. The sequence goes on from CAZGVY010000014.1 coordinate 7,832, forward strand.
CATGATCTCCAGATGTTCTGACGCGATCTCATTGGCCACGCCGACCGCTTCCTCCATCGTATCTGCGATCAGGATATAGCCATAATTGTCAAGGGATTTCCGGATAATATCTGCCCTGGATAATTCCCGGAGAAACGCATCCACATGCCCGGAGACTTCCTTTGCGAGCGTTTCACTGGTAGTGACAAGAATCGCCGAGGCAAGCTCATCATGCTCCGCCTGGGACAGCAGGTCTGCCGCCACATATCTTGCATTTGCAGTCTCGTCTGCAATGATCAGGATCTCACTGGGTCCTGCGATCGCGTCGATACTTACATGTCCGTATACTGCCTTTTTCGCAAGCGCAACGTAGATGTTGCCCGGCCCTACGATCTTATCTACCTTGGGAATGCTTTCTGTGCCAAAGGCCAGCGCTCCGACTGCCTGTGCGCCGCCGGCTTTGTAGATGGCAGTAGCTCCCGCCTCGCAGGCGGCGGCCAGGGTACCCGGATTGACCTTTCCGTCCCTTCCCGGCGGCGTTACCATGATGATCTCCTCCACGCCTGCGGCTTTCGCCGGAACGATGTTCATCAGTACGGAGGACGGGTAAGCTGCCTTTCCCCCCGGAACATATACGCCTACTCTCTGTAATGGCGTCACTTTCTGTCCCAGGATCGTCCCGTCCGGCTTACTGTCAAACCAGCTGTACTGCCGCTGCTTCTCATGATAGGACTGGATATTATCCAGCGCCCTTCTTATGATACCAAGCAGCTCCTCTCCGGCCTCCTGATAAGCTTCCCTGATCTCATCCTCAGTTACCCTTATTGTAGCAGCGCTGATCTGGGCATGGTCAAATCTGGCCGTGTATTCAAACAATGCCTGATCGCCTTCCTGCTTTACGCGGTCCAGGATCTCCGCAACACTTTTTTCGTACTTCCCATAGTTATTAGGACTCCGTTTCAGCAGATCCTCCAGAAGATTCTTCCTGGTCTTTGCATCCAGCCGCTGTATTCTCATATTTTCAACACTTCCCTTCGTCAAATCACTGTCCTGAGCCTCTGGATCAAATCCTTGATCCTCTCACTTTCCATACGCATACTTACCGGATTTACGATCATCCTTGCAGACAGGGGGCACACCTCCTCCAGCACGGTAAGGCCGTTTTCTTTCAGCGTAGAGCCGGTTTCGACAATATCGCAGATCACCTCTGCAAGCCCTACGATAGGCGCCAGCTCAACGGAGCCGTTAAGCTTAATGATCTCCGCCGTCTGATGCTTTACATTATAGAAATAATCCTTTGCAATATTCGGATACTTACTTGCCACACGGATCAGTTCATGATGCTTCAGAAGCTTGGACGCTTCCTTCGGGCCGCAGATACACATACGGCATCTCCCGTATCCCAGATCCAGCACTTCATGAACCTTCCGGTTTTCCTCTAAGACCGTATCCCGTCCGGCTACGCCGATATCAGCAGCGCCATACTCCACGTAAGTAGGGACATCCGGACCCTTTGACAGGAAAAATCTTAATTTCAGTTCCTCATTAACAAAAATCAGTTTCCGTGATTTCTGATCTTTCATTTCTTCACAGGTTATTCCTATTTTTTCAAATAGTTCCAGTGTCTGACTGGCCAGCCGCCCTTTGCCGAGGGCAAATGTAAGGTATCTCATAGTGAACTCCTATCTGTCTGCGTGAATCTGCTTTTCTTCACCTGTCACCAGATTATACATCACTACCTGGTGATTGCTCTGTATATAGATCAGGCTGCCGGCATAATTCTCCCTGCCATATTCCATATAATCCGAAACCGTTTTATCAGGAGAGCGTTTCACAAGCTCTGTATTCTTGCATTTCCCCCGGAATTCCCTGGCAAGGCGGATTGCCTTCTTCTGTTTTCCTTCATCATAGAGGATCAGTGTATTCTTCCTTGCATAGGAGACACGGATATGCTGCCTGGCCAGTGCATTCATCAGTTCGTCGATAATGATCGCAAATCCTATCGACGGAGAATCTTTCCCGAATTTTTCCAGCAGATGATCGTAGCGTCCTCCTTTGACAATGGCGTCTCCTGTCCCGAACGTATATCCCCGGAAAATGATACCTGTATAGTACCCATATAACCCGCTCATACTAAAATCAAAATTGATATACTTTTCCACCCCGTATATTTTTAATACTTCATAGATGCGTTCCAGCCTGCGGACAGCCATAACCGCCTTGGAATCCGGGGCGTGCATCGCGGCCTGGCTTAACACCTCTGCGCCGCCGTACAGATCCTCCAGCGCTGCAAAGGCTTCTTTTGTACTCCTGCGTACCTGAACGCTCTCAAGAAAATCCCAGACACCGTAAAAATTACGGTTGCCAATCAGTTCCCTGACTCTTTCTTCTTCCTCTGCGCCAAGCCTTGCGTCCTCAAACAGGCTTTGGAGATAATCCACATTTCCCACGCTGATCTGAAAATCCCGCAGGCCGACCGTCGTGAGGCAGTCCACAACCATAGCCAGCATCTCTGCATCAGCCTCCACAGAGTCAACACCCATCAGCTCGGCGCCCATCTGGGTATTTTCCCGCAGCCGCCCCTGATAACTTCCACTGTAATTTACAAACGTATTACCCGTATAGCAGAGCCGGACAGGCATATGATCATCTGGAAACAGCGTAGCAGCCGCCCTTGCGATGGATGGTGTAAAATCTGGCCGCAGAGCCAGCGTATTTCCCTCTTTATCAAAAAATTTATATAATTCTTTTGACGGTGTAGTTCCGATTTCTTTGCGGAACACGTCAAAATATTCAAAAGCCGGAGTCTGAATGTCATGATATCCATACATCTGGAGTACCTTACGGAGCCGGCCTTCCAATGTCAGCTTCTTCGCACATTCAACATTATAAATATCCCTGACGCCCTCCGGCGTATGCAGCAGTTGTTTCATAAATCGTTCTCCCCGCGCTTTATCTTGCTAATTCGTTAAAAACCTTCATTGCATTATACGAATTATTCTATATAATGTCAAGTATCTCTCCGCTCCAGATCCAGATTCAGTGCATCCAGGTAGGGCACAAAACACCCTCCCTTAAGCTCCAGGAAGAACGAAGGATCCTGCTCCTCAATACGGAAGCTCTTCCTGCCCCCCTCCATTGCCCGGTTCCAGAATTTTGCCACTTCTTCGAAGCGCATATAGTAGATCTGATTTCTTCCGGTATAGTAGATCAGTAAAAATGAGATCCCGCCCTGCTTTTCAAAATTTTCCATAAATACGATCTGGTGCTCATGGATATTATGGAGCGGGAACGTATCGGAATTACATTCCTTCGCGTCAAAACAGACGGGGATCCCCTGCACGGCGCCGATATAGTCCACGGTACTTCTCTGTTCAAAATATGCCAGTGTGATCTGCCGGTGCTCCTTGTCCATCCGGACTGGCGTGATCGGCGTCGGGATCTTCTGGATCAGCGCAAGCTTTTGTTCCAGATACCGTTCATTGGTCCTGTTGATCATATCCTCCAGAGTAGAACCTCTTAAGCCTCTGGTGTTCCATGTTCCCATATCCCTTTTTCTCCTGTCAGTTCCCTTTGAATCCTCTGAAATATCTCCGGCTCCTGTGCGGTAAATATCTGTCCGGACAGATAGGACAAAGTTCCTTCCATCTGCGGAAATTCCAGCCTGCATGCATGCAGAAGCTGGGACGTCAGCCCATACCGGCTGCGGAAATCATCATTAAGCCTCCGGTCTCCATACTTATAATCTCCCAGGATGGGATGTCCTACAGACGCCAGATGCCCGCGGATCTGGTGGGGTTTTCCTGTGATCAGATGAACCTCAAGAAGTGTAAAATCCCTTCCCCGGGCAGCCGGACGGTATTCGGTTTCGATCCATTCTGCCCCTTCCAGAGGTTCTTCCCTGACAGATACACGGTTTTTATTCCGGTCCTTTACCAGATATCCCTTGATATGCTCAGCTTTTTTTACCCTTCCCCTTACGATACAATGGTAATATTTACGGAGGGTGCGTTCCCGGAAGCACTTTCCCAGCTCCTGCAGCCCCGCCAGGCTCTTACCGGCGGTGATGATCCCCGTTGTATTGCGGTCAAGCCGGTTGCAGATCCCGGGGTGAAAGGCCCGCAGTTCTTCCGGACTAAGCTGTCCCGACCTTACCAGATATCCGGTGACAGCCTCAGCCATGGATACATCCGACGCCTTTGCCTTTTGTGACAGCATACCTGCCGGTTTATTGATCACAAGGATATGCGGATCCTCATAGATGATATCCAGATCATATATCCGTCCTGTATCTGGTATCTTTCCCGCACTGCCGGTAAAGCCGGCAATGGTTTCATCGGACAGAAATAATTTCACCACGTCCCCCGGAGACAGTTTTTCTTTCCCGGAGGCTTTTCCCCCATTCAATAAAATATTCTTTTTCCGCAGCATTTTATAGAAAAAGCTCATTGGCGCCTGATCCATATATTTCCTCAGGAATTTATCCAGACGCTGGTTCGCTTCATTTTCAGAAATCCTGATCTCCCTCATTGGATCTTCCCGTCCTCACATCGATATATTTAGTATTGTCTGGCGGATTGCTGATTCCAGTTCTTTATCTGCCGCCCGGTCCACCTGAGCCATATTATTCAAGCCCTCTGCCCGCGACAGGAAAGGTACGTATTCCGAAAACAGCTTTACCATGACCTTCGGGCGCCCGTTCGCCTCAAGCGTGCTGCGGATGTAAGCCGCCGTATGTTCCAGGTCTGTTTTGGGATCCTGTGTATAGCCAAACACTGTATGATTTGAAATAACAACCGCTTCCACATGCATGAGCCGGTCTTTATCCGTAATCACCAGGTCATAGGCTGTTGTGAGAAGTCCTGATTTTCTTTCTATGTCTTTTGCAAGCTCCCTGTCGATTGTTTTGTATGGAAAGACTGCAATAAATTCCACCAGCATCTTGGATGCCGGGAGGCATCCCACGACTGCCACTACGGTAAGAAGGTTCAGTCTCGTATGCGTTGTGATATACCCGGTGGCAAAGATCAGGAAAACGATCCCAAATTCCAGCGCAGCCAGAAATCCCAGCTTCTTTTTACAGGCGGATAGGTATCCCGCCTCTCCCTTTATGGCTTTCATTCTATGCTCCTTTTTTCTTATGGACATGACGTATCGTCTTTTTCTTTTTTATCCGTTTCTCTCTGCCGCCCTTTTCCCCTTTTTCCGGCCGGATCAGGCAATGCCTGTCATACCCCGCCAGATCCATGCGGCCTTCCTTCTTTAAGGCTTCCAGCACCAGTCCGTAATTTTTAGGATCCCGGTACTGGATCAGGGCGCGCTGCATCGCTTTCTCATGGGGATTCTTCGGAACATATACCGGTTTCATATCCCTTGGGTTCAGGCCTGTATAATACATGCATGTAGAAAGGGTCGAAGGCGTCGGATAAAAATCCTGTACCTGTTCCGGCATATATCCGAAATCTCTCAGATGCTCCGCCATCACAATAGCGTCCTTCAGCCGGGAACCCGGATGGGAGGACATCAGATAAGGCACCAGATACTGATCCTTGCGGAGTTTCCGGTTCATCTGATGATAGCGTTCTACGAACCTCTGGTAGACCGGGTATTCCGGCTTCCCCATCTTTTCCAGCACACGGCCGGACACATGCTCCGGCGCAACCTTCAGCTGCCCGCTTACATGGTATTCACACAGTTCTCTCAAAAAAGTATCGTCCGGATCCGCCAGTACATAATCATACCGGATCCCTGACCGGATAAATACCTTTTTGACTCCCTCGATGCTTCTAAGTTTACGTAATAGTTTTATGTAATCTTCATGGCTGACGGTCAGGTTTTTACAGGGTGAAGGAAACAGGCACTGCCTGTCTTTGCAGGTTCCGCTGCTTAACTGCTTTTTGCAGGAAGGAACCCGGAAATTTGCCGTAGGGCCTCCTACATCGTGGATATACCCTTTAAAATCCTTATCCTGTGTCATCTGCCTTGCTTCTTCCAGCAGGGACTCATGGCTTCTGGCCTGTATGATCCTGCCCTGATGGAAGGTCAGGGAACAGAAACTGCAGCCGCCAAAGCATCCCCGGCTGCTGACCAGGCTGAATTTCACCTCCTGGATAGCAGGAACCCCGCCCAGAGGTTCATAAGAAGGGTGGAAGGTCCGCATATAAGGATAGCTGTAGACCCGGTCCATCTCCATTTCTGTAAGCGGCCTTGCAGGAGGGTTCTGCACCACAAACAAATGCTCCCCGTAGGGCTCCACAAGCCGTTTGCCTGTAAAAGGATCCGTATTGCAGTATTGGATGTAAAAGCTTTCTGCATATGCAGTTTTATCCTTCTGCATATCCTCATAAGAGGGCAGGCGGATACTGTCATATACGCTTTCTGCATTTTTCGTTTTGTAAACAGTGCCGTTGATGAAAGTAAGATCCTTCACGCTGATTCCCGAATCCAAAGCATCGGCGATCTCAAGGACAGACCGTTCCCCCATGCCATAAGAGATCAGATCCGCCCCGGAATCCAGAAGCACCGACCGCTTCAGCCTGTCAGACCAATAGTCATAATGAGCCATCCTTCTCAGGCTTGCCTCGATCCCGCCAAGGATCACCGGCGTGTGCCTGTAACTCTGGCGGATCAGGTTGCCATAGACAATGGCTGCATAATCCGGCCTTTTACCGGTCACGCCGCCCGGCGTATAGGCGTCAGAGCTTCTGCGCCTCTTTGATACAGAATAATGGTTGACCATGGAATCCATATTTCCCGCTGACACCAGAAATCCCAGCCGCGGTTCTCCATATATGGCGATACTGTTCTTATCTCTCCAGTCCGGCTGGGCAATGATACCCACCTTATATCCATGCGCCTCCAGCATACGCGTGATAATCGCATGCCCAAAGGAGGGATGGTCCACATAGGCGTCTCCGCATACGTATACAAAATCTACCTGCTCCCAGCCGCATCGTTCCATATCACTTCTGCAGACCGGCAAAAATCCCTGCCCCATATTCCTGCTGCTCCTTAACATGCATTGTTCAGTTCATCATAATCCTGTATGTAATAATCCGCAAGCTCCTGCTTCTTCTTTTTCTGCGAGCTGGAATAAAAATCTTCCACCGCACAGGTACGCATTCCCGCATTTTTCCCGGCCAGTATCCCGTTAGGAACGTCTTCAAATACCAGGCAGCGCTCCGGATCTGCTCCCAGTTCTCCCGCAACCATCAGATACACATCCGGCGCAGGTTTCCCGTGCTTTACTTCACAGGCCGTATGGACCGAATCAAAATATTCCGTAAGTCCAAGGGTGTTCAGCGTAATATCTACGATCTCCGCAGTATTGCTGGTCGCAATGCCAAGCTTTAATCCTTTTCTTTTCTGGTTTTCTAAGAATTTTCTTGCCCCTTTTTTCAGCGGCACCTCTGTCATATATTTTTCAACGGCCATCTGAGTCCACTCATCCTTGACCTCCTCAACCGTCATCGGCAGATCCGGAAAGGCCTCTAAAAGCGCCTGTGCCGATTCTGTGTAACTTTTCCCTTCCAGTGTTTCGCCAAATTTTTCCGGCTCCGGTAATTGGTATTTTTCAAAAAAATCCAGATCCACAGCCTCCCACACCCACATGGAATCGATCAGCGTTCCGTCCATATCAAAGATAATGGCGTCGATTCCCTGAAACATCTCATCAAATCGTTCTGTCATAATAATTTCTCCAGTTCAGTTTCCGTTAATTTCCGGTACGCTCCCACAGGAAGCGCCGGATCCAGCTCAAGGGTCCCCATCCTTTCCCGTTTCAGATAGAGTACTTCCATACCTGCCGCCTGAAACATCCGCTTAACCTGATGGTATTTCCCCTCCTGTATGGTCAGCCTGATCTCTGATACCTCATCCGCACGGATGATCTCCAGAACAGCGGGCATGGTTCTTTCCGGCTCTCCGGTCCCGATATCGATCCCTTCTGCGAACTGCCGCACAACCGTTTCATCCACAATACCCTTTACCCTGGCAAAATAGGTTTTATCCACATGCTTTTTCGGCGCAAGGAGTTTATGGGCAAGCGGGCCGTCGTTTGTAATCAGGAGCAGGCCTTCCGTATCCTTATCAAGACGTCCTACAGGAAACAGATCCTTTCTTTTTCTGTCTTTGATCAGTTCTACTACCGTACGTTCCCTGGCATCCGCAGTGGCAGATACCACACCCGCCGGTTTGTTCAGCATATAATATTCAAATTCCGTGTAAGACAGCTCCTTCCCGCAGGCCAGGACCTCCGCCTGTTCCTGGTCTATCTTCGTCTCAGGCCGTCTGACTATCTGTCCATCCACAGAGACCTTTCCCTTCCTGATCAGGTCTCTCGCCTCTGCCCTTGTCCTATGCCCCATATCGGCCAGGTATTTATCCAGACGAATCATAATCCATCCCTTTCTGCTACGACTGCCATCTCCATCCCGGAAGATATTTGTTCTTCAGGGTTCCGTCTGCAAGCTTCCCCCAGCCCAGCGGGAATCTGTCAATACATACAAGCTGCCATCCCTTTGAACCCGCCGGGACCATACCGCCCACATCCAGGGTCTCACCTTTCAGGTAGCGGACTGCCCGGCTGTCCTTTGCATCAAAAGAGATCACGTCAGGATACGCCTCTGGGTTAAGGCACATTGCCAGCGCCTGGCTGGGTTCAAACCGGTTCTTCTTTACTTCGCCCAGCAGCAGGCCTGTCCTTAAGAAACGGAGCCCGGATAATTCCGGTATTCCCTCCGGCATGTAGTACGCACGTTCACCGCGGAGTTCAATATTCTCCGCACAAAAACCTATACCTGCCTTTTCCCAGCCGATCCGCTGCAAAAATTCCATCAGGGCGTCCGGGAAGCGCCTGTTTTTTCCACGTCCGGAACTCCTTTCTGGAGCCTGTTTTTCTCCGCCCTTTTTCATCAGCGCGATAAAATGCCCCTCTCCATGCATCCGGTGAGGGAATATACGGACCGTACGGTCAATTCCCGGGATCCGGGCGCCGCACAGATCCCCCCTTCCATAGGTAAATCCTTCGTAATCCGCAACAGGCTCTATGGAAAATTCCGGATACTGCTCCAGCAGCTGTCCAATGATTTCTTCGTTTTCCCGGACGTCAAACGTACAGGTGGAATACAGCAGGTATCCGCCCGGGCGCAGCATCCTGGCCGCCTGCCGGATGATATGGCTCTGAAGCCTGCTGAAATACTCCGGCCCATGCTCTTTCCATGCTTTGATCATTCTCTTATCTTTGCGAAACATTCCTTCTCCAGAACAGGGTGCATCGATCAGGATCTTATCAAAATATTCTGTAAAGTATCCGGCCAGCTTCCCCGGCTCCTCACTTAGTACAAGAACATTCGCCAGGCCAAAAAGCTCAATATTTTTCAAAAGGCCTCTGGCTCTGGAACTGCTGATATCATTTGCCACCAATATCCCTTTCCCCGCAAGCCTGACTCCAAGCTCCGTAGCCTTTCCCCCAGGCGCGGCGCACAGATCCAGCACCCGGTCTCCCGGCTCTACCGGAAGCCGGTCCGCCGGAGTCATAGCGCTTGGCTCCTGCAGATAATAAAGGCCGGCGTAATAATAGGGATATCTGGCAGGGGATACATGTTCTCCATCATAATAAAAGCCATTCTCGATCCAGGGAACAGGACGGATCTCAAAAGGACAAATTCGGGTAAATTCTTCTACTGATATTTTTTTTGTGTTGACACGCAGCCCATAGTATCTGGGTTCATCAAAACAGGCGAGGTATTCCTCATAACCGTCTCCAAGAAGCCTGCGCATCTTTTCCTCAAATTCTGAAGGCAGGTACATATCGTCTTCCTCCACCGCAGAGATATAACTATGCTAATTATACTCTATATATAATAATATTTCAACTTTTTGTCTTCCAATGCAAGCAGTACATAATAAGGGTTTACACTGATTTCTTCCCCGCCTTCAAAGCTATAGATCCCCAGGTGCAGGTGTACGGCAAACTGCCCCACCGTTCCCTCCTCCCCATAGCCTGAGTCTCCCATAAATCCAAGCAGCTCTCCCGCGATCACCCGGTCGCCCTCTTTGATATCTGCATAGGAATCCAGGTGTGCATAATAGAAATATGCTCCGGAGGGAGAGGTGATGCCGATCCGGTAACCGCCCTTTTCCAGCCAGCCCAGATTTGTGACCGTCCCGTCGCTGATACTGACTACCGGATAGATCCCCCGCTGGTTCCTGTCAGCCATAATATCGGTTCCCTCATGCCCGCTTTTCCCTTTATAATTGCGCTCGCCCATCCAGGAATCCACATAGGAAACACCCAGGGAAGGATCTGCTTCCGATATGGGGACCGGGAAATAGCGGATATCCTTTTCCACCGCAGATAAAAAAGCAAGGCAGGGGTCAGACAGCTTATCCCTCCCCTGCCTCATCTGTTCACTGTAAAACTCCCTGCGGAATTCTTCATTTTCAATCCCTTCCCTGTTGATCCGCCATTCCAGAGCAGACTGATAAAGCCTGTGCTGGAGCAGGACGCTATATAAGGCGGCCAGCAAGATAAGAAGAAGGTATTTTCGCAGACGAAGCCTCATAAAAAACCTCTTTTTGTATTACTATATGAACGTCCCCGCCTCTTTCAGAACTTCCAGGAGAAAATGATAACTCCTGTCCACAGACCCGATGCTCATGCGTTCATCCACCGAATGGACATCTAGGATATCCGGTCCAAAGGATATGCAGTCAAGCTCCGGCTGCTTTCCTACAAACAAACCACATTCCAGGCCCGCATGGATGATGACCGTCTGAGGCTTTTTCTGAAACAGCCTCTGATATACTTCTTCCATTACTTCCCGCAGCCTGGAATCACTGCGGTATTTCCATGCCGGATACTCATCCCTGACCAGTCCTGTGCCTCCCACATTCCCGGCCAGAAGTTTCAGGCGTTCCTGCAAAGCTATTTTTTTAGATTCCAGGGAACTCCGCACTAAATGCGTAAAAATCACCTGCTCCTTCTCCATGCAGACGCTCCCAAGATTCAGCGAGGTCTCCACCTGTCCTTCTATCTGGCGTTCATAGCAGATCACGCCGTCAGGTACCAGAGATAAATAGCGGATCACTCTGTCCGTACTGTCCCTGGTAAATGCTTTGTCTGAGGATCCCTCAGAAATATCAATCCCAAGATCTGGCTCGTCAGAGCCAAATTCCATCCTTAAGACGCCTTCCATCTCACGGACCTTCTCAATACAATCCGTCCTGCTTTCTTCAGGGATCAGGATCTTTGCCGTATTCTCTTTGGCAATCACATTGTCTTTTCCTTCCCCGCTGATGCCCGAAAGACGGAGGGGAACAGACTGGCTCAGATGGTTCAGGAGCCGCCCCATCAGGATATGGGCGTTTCCTCTCTGCTTGTGGATCTCAGCGCCGGAATGCCCGCCGGCAAGTCCGGTGATATGCAGCTCCAGAACTGCTCCCTCTGCCTGCTGATATGCGACAGGAATACAGGTATCGAAACGGTAGCCTCCAGCGCATCCCGCAGTCAGGACGCCCTCCTCTTCCGAATCGATATTGATCAGCATTTTCCCCTGGAGCCTGGTCATATCCAGTGCTTTAGCTCCTCCCATGCCTACCTCTTCATCACTGGTAAACAGGGCTTCTACCGGAGGATGTACGATATCGTCACTGTCAAGCACAGCCAGTATCATTGCCACCGCGATCCCGTCATCCCCGCCAAGTGTCGTATCCTTTGCACGGACATAGCCGTTCTCAATGACAAGATCCAGCCCGTCTTTATCAAAATCATGGCTAGAGCCAGACGCTTTTTCACAGACCATGTCCAGATGCCCCTGCAGGATCACAGGTCCTGCATTCTCACAGCCCTTTGTACCTGGCTTTTTAATGATCACATTATTCTCTTCATCCTGATACACCCAGAGCCCCCGCTCTCTGGCAAAAGCCACGCAGTAATCGCTGATCCTCTTTGTATGGTAAGAACCATGGGGAATACGGCATATTTCTTCAAAATAATAAAATACTTTTTGTGGTTTTAAATCTTTCAAAACAGACATCTCAATACTCCTTGCTATCTTTATTTTACACAAATGTGCGTTGCCTGGAACATACTTAAAACAGCCGTCCGCTGATGCATAAATCGCTCCCCTGACGCGTAGATTAATTCTAAAAAGGCTCTCCGGGAGGATGAAACCCGCCGGGGCTCATCATAAGGAGTTATTATGCGCAGACAGCTCACTTCCTGTATCCTGCTGATTTTTTTTGCTGCTTTTCTCATACTGAAGGACGAGGTGATAGCAGGGGCTTCCGAAGGACTGCTTTTGTGGTACCGTTCTGTCCTTCCTTCCCTCCTGCCGTTTATGATCCTCGTCAGCCTCATGATACATACCGGCGCCATCTCTTTTTTCTCGAAGATTGCCGGTCCTCTTATGAGATGGTTCCCAGGCGCCTCTCCGGACGGTTCCTTTGCCGTCGCCGCAGGCTTCCTGTGCGGATATCCCATGGGTGCGAAGGTATCCGCCGATCTGGTCTCCCATGGAAATATCACTTCCACCGAAGGTGCATGGCTTCTGTCCTTCTGCAACAATACCAGCCCTATGTTTATCCTTGGCATCCTGCTCACCGGGTTTATCACCGATGAGAACCTGAAACTGCCCTTTTTTCTGATCCTGATACTGGCGCCGGTCTTCTGCGGACAGATCTTCCGCTGCTATTATACCCGGAAGTCAGAAGGACCCTTCCGCTCCCGCATACGGGCTGCAGAACCCTCCGGCAGTATCTCTCTCACGGAGATGAGGGATTCCTGCCTCATGGACAGTTTCTCTGCCATCGGAAGGGTCGGGCTGTATATGTTGCTTTGTTCTATTTTTATCCAGATGCTTAACCGGATATTCCCCGGATCCGGCATTTGGAAAAATATACTTCTTTCCTCCATGGAAGTTACGACAGGCCTCTCCCTGCTTGCAGGCCTGGATGTCCCTGTCCGCATCCGGTATATCCTTCTTATGGCTTCCGTATCCTTCGGCGGTTTCTGTGCAGTATTCCAGACAGCCTCCATGATCCGGGGATCCGGACTGAAACTTGGCCCCTATATCGCAGAAAAGCTGGTTACTGCAGCAGTAACCAGCTTATTGACCTATCTATTCCTTACCCTGATCTATAGATAAGGCACATTTATTCATATCCGCCGGCTGGCATATCCTGCATACGGCCAGTACGCCATTACGCTGACACTACCCTTCTGTCTCCCCGCCTAACAGATCGATCTCACCCGTCATGCCAAAATCAGTCTCAGCCTCGCTTACCGGCTGTTCCGGGATCTCCAGCTCGGATCTGTTATTTCTTACCATATCGTAACATTCCTGCAGGGTATTTACCAGGCCGTCATATTTGGCCGTATAGTTATCCAGTGTGTGGCCAAGAATATTCTCCGCATTGGCCAGAAGAGAATCCGTATACTGCACGGCTCCGATCCGTATATCATTGGCGTCGCTGGTAGCATTATCCAGGATCTGCTGAGCCTGTTCGGTAGCTGCCGTTACGATCTCATTCGCCTGCGCGTATGCCTGCTGCATGATCTCATGCTCGCTTACCAGCTCGTTGGTATGGATCTGCGCCTCCTTGATCATGTTCTCTGCCTTTGCCTGCGCATCCGAAAGGATCGCATCTTTATTGGCGATGATCTTCTGATACCGCTTGATCTCATCCGGTGTTTTCATCCGGAGCTCCCTTAAGAGCTCATCCATCTGATCCTTATTTACAATAATCTTTGATGTAGACAAAGGCTGGAATTTGCATGAATCAATAAATTCTTCAATTTCTTCAATAATCTGCTCAATGCGGCTGCTCATAATTTACACTCTCCTTTTTATGTCCATTTTCTCTTGTATCCTCTGCGCTGCCAGCTCCGGTACAAACTGTGAAATATCTCCTCCAAAAGCCGCTACCTCCTTCACGGTCGTAGAACTTAAGTAAGAATACTCCAGCCCTGTAGTAAGAAAAATGGTCTCTATATTCCCTGCCAGCTTATGATTCGTCTGCGCCATCTGAAGTTCGTATTCAAAATCAGTGATCGCACGCAGGCCCCGGACAACAATATCTGCTTTCACATTCTTCGCAAAGTCCACCAGCAGGCCCTCAAAGGACATCACCTTTACATTAGGATAATCCCCGACAGCCTCTTTTAACATTTTAACACGTTCTTCTACTGAAAACAACGGACTTTTCTTATTATTCTTCAATACTCCGACAATTAATTCATCTGCGATCCTTGCCGCCCGTCCAATGATATCCAGATGTCCATAGGTTACCGGGTCAAAGCTCCCTGGATAAACTGCCCTCACACTTCATCCTCCCTCTCAGCAAATATATGCTTATTTGTTTTATATTCTTTTTCTTTTACCACCCGGTAGCCCAGAACAGGCAGATAGGAAAAATCCGTCTCCATTGCTGCTTCGATGATCGCCACGCCGTCCTCTTTCAGAAGCCCCAGCTCACCGATCAGCCTTAAGCTCTCCTTTTCCAAACCGGCATGATAAGGCGGATCCATAAAAATATAATCAAACTGCCTTCCTCTCAGGCGCCGGAGTCCTGCGGCCACATCGGACCGGATACAGACTGCCCTGTCCTCCAGCCTGGTACGCGCAAGATTTTCCCGGATCACCCTGACCGCCGCCTCGTTCTTCTCCACGAACACCGCTTCTTTCGCTCCCCGGCTCAGCGCCTCAATGCCGATCCCTCCGCTTCCGGCAAACAGATCCAGGAAAGCACAGTCTCCGATCCAGGGATCGATCATATTAAACAAAGTCTCCTTGATCCGGTCCGTGGTGGGTCTTGTCGCAGTCCCATCCAGTGTCTTAAGCTGTATCCGCCTGGCGCTTCCCGCTATCACACGCATCGCTTACGCTCCTTGTATACATAATACTCACCCATTCATTATAAGGACAGCATGAAAAAATGTCAATGAATCTTTTGTGAAAAGGAAACAAGTCTGTAAAAATGTATGTAAAAAGCCCCCGGCAGATCCGGGGGCTTCTGGCTGCAAATAATAGTTATTTGTTTCCTGCCATCTTCTTTTCCTGTTCCTCAATCATCTTCTTAACCATATATCCGCCGACGGAACCATTCTGTCTGGATGTCAGGTCTCCGTTGTAACCGTCTGTAAGCGGTACTCCCAGCTCGCTTGCTACCTCGTATTTGAATTTGTCTAATGCACCCTTTGCTTCAGGTATTGCTGTTCTGTTAGATGAACGACTTGCCATTTTATTTTCCTCCTTTTTGTATCTCTACATTCTTTTCTCGATGTAACTTTTCTTTAAGTTACAACCATAGTATATGAAGGATTTACAATATTACACTGGCA
>CAZGVY010000015.1:0-2328 GCA_964529215.1 uncultured Mordavella sp.
CTTAGCAGTACCTGGCAGGAAAATATGAAAAAAATCGAGAACTGCCTGGAATGTGGCCAGTGCAGTTCCCGATGTCCATATGAGCTTGACACGCCGAAGCTTCTCAAGAAAAACTATGAAGATTATAAAAATATTCTCTCAGGAAAGACCCGTCTTTCCTAGAAGACCAGAAAGGAATGATCCTGGCATGAAAAAAATCAAGCGCGCCCTGGCCCTGGCCGGAGCCGTCCTTTTAATCCTTCTCTATGTAAGCACCTTTGTTTTTGCATTGATCGACCATTCAGCATCCAAAGGACTGCTCAAGGCATCCATTGCCTGTACAATTCTTCTTCCCGTACTTCTGTATGCATACACACTTGTATATAAGATTACCAGAAAAGACGGCAGCGGTTCTTAACCCTGTTCTCCCGCAGCATAAAGCTCTGCCAGCCACCAGGCAGAGTTTTTCTGCGGTATTTTTACTGCCTTTTTCTTCTGTTCTGATCCTTTGATGATCTGACGTTTTGCCAAGTATTCTTCCATAGAAATAACCTCCTGGTAATTTCCCTTGTATTTCCCCTTATCCATATGATTTCCTCCATTTCTGCAATTCGTTATACTCCCCGGATATTACCCCCGACTTTACTATTATATGACAGCATTTTCTGTAATATGACCCCTTTTCATCACTGCACGGTTACCGTTTTTCCAGCGAACGGGTAAGCATTCTGCCTTAAGTTACAGCTTTGCTGCTGCATGAATGCTTCCTTATTATCAAGAATACCTTACAAATGTGACCGTCATATGGATAGAATCTAAAAAAAGAATGAGGAAAACCTTAACTTCTTATTAAAGGTCTCATTAACAGCAAAAGGCCCGGAGCCGGGCAGTTTCTCCACTGCACCACACTCCGGACCCCATCTATGTTCATTTTATTTTATAAGGAAAGAAACATTATCCCTCTATCGCAATATATTTCTTTTCCTCAGCCTCCGTCTTTCTTTCTTCTGTCTTTGGTATATCCAGTTTCAATACCCCGCTTTCATACTTCGCATGGATATCTTCCTGCTTTGCATCCTCTCCAATATAGAAAGACCTGCTCATGCCGCCTGCATAACGTTCCCTGCGGACGAATTTCCCGGTTTTCTTTTCTTTCTCATCTTTGTCAAGCCCTTTCGCTGCACTGATCACCAGATATCCGTCCTTCAGCTCCAGGGAAATCTCATCTTTCTTAAAACCTGGCAGCTCAACGTCCACCTCGTAATGGTCATCGTGTTCCTGCACATCCGTTTTCATCATGTTCGCCGCATGATGCCCATACAGCTTTCTCTGTGCCTTCCGCATGTCCTTATCGTCAAATACCGGGAACCCGAAAAAGTCATCTACAAAATCATCAAATAAGTTCTCTCCAAAAATACTAGGTGTCATCATAAGTCATCTCTCCTTTTCTTTTTTTGTTCTATATGTGTTATAACACATATATTAGCACTCGTCAATAGTGAGTGCCAATAATTTTGTGAACTTTCTGTGTCCTGTGCAAAAAAAACAGCGGTGGGAATCATAGCTCCCGCCGCCGTTTGATACTCTCTATTCTGCCACATCCTTCATGCTGAATGAAAGACGTCCCATCTTATCTTTACCAAGGCATACCACCTTGACTACATCTCCAAGTGTCAGCACATCCTCCACCTGGCGGATCCTTTCTTTTGAGATCTTGGAAATATGGACCATTCCCTCTTTTCCTGGTGCAAATTCTATGAACGCGCCAAATTCCTTGATGCTTACAACCTTGCCCTCCAGAACCATTCCTGCCTCAAAATCAGTTACAATGATTTCAACCAGCTTCCTTGCACGTTCCATATCCGCTGCATCTGTGCCGCAGATGGACACGGCTCCGTCATCGGTAATGTCAATCTTAACTCCGGTTTCCTCAATAATCGCATTGATGGTCTTGCCACGCTGTCCGACCACATCGCCGATCTTCTGTGGGTCAATCTGCATCTGGATGATCTTCGGTGCATAAGGCCCTACCTCCGGCCTTGGCTCAGCGATAGCCTTTGCCATAACCTCGTCAAGAATATAGGTTCTTGCCTTCTTGGTAGCGGCAATGGCTTCCTCAATGATCGGCCTGGTGAGCCCATGGATCTTAATGTCCATCTGGATCGCCGTAATACCCTTATGCGTACCGGCTACTTTGAAGTCCATATCTCCAAAAAAGTCTTCCAATCCCTGGATATCCGTCAGAACCAGATAATCATCGTCTGTATCTCCCGTCACAAGTCCGGCAGAGATACCTGCAACAGCTCTTTTCACCGGCACACCCGCAGCCATCAATGACATAGAAGATGC
>CAZGVY010000015.1:2338-21989 GCA_964529215.1 uncultured Mordavella sp.
GCTTGCCTGGGACGTAGAGCCGTTAGACTCAAAAGTCTCGGAAACGGTACGGATCGCATATGGAAATTCTGCCTCGTCCGGCAATACCGGGATCAATGCACGTTCTGCCAGGGCTCCGTGACCGATCTCTCTCCGTCCCGGCCCTCTGGATGGTCTTGTCTCGCCAACGGAATAGGACGGGAAATTGTAGTGATGCATATATCTCTTGGAGGTCTCCGCCTCATCCAGCCCATCCAGTCTCTGGGCATCAGAAAGCGGCGCCAGCGTGCAGATATTGCAGATCTGCGTCTGTCCTCTGGTAAACATAGCGGATCCATGAACTCTTGGGATCAGATCCACCTCTGCGGCAAGCGGGCGGATCTCATCTATCGCCCTGCCATCAGGACGCTTATGGTCTTTTAAGATCATCTTGCGGACTGTCTTTTTCTGATACTGGTAAACAGCCTCAGAAAGTACTGCAAGCCACTCCTCATTCTCTGCGAAGCTTTCGGCAAGTTTCTCCGTGATCTGGCGGATATTCTCCTCACGGGCCTGTTTCTCATCCGTAAATACTGCCCGCTCCATCTCCTCCGGCGGCACGATCTCCCTGATTGCCGCAAACAGCTCCTCTGGAACTGCAAAGCTCTCATAAGTATGCTTTGGCTTTCCGCACTCTGCAACGATCGTATCGATAAATGCGATCACTTTCTGGTTCATCTCGTGCGCGGCAAAGATTGCCTCGATCATTTTGTCTTCTGGAACCTCATTAGCGCCAGCCTCGATCATAATAACCTTTTCTCTTGTCGAAGCAACAGTAAGCGCCATATCGGAAATATCCCTCTGCTCTGCAGTCGGGTTAAACACAAATTCTCCTTCCACAAGACCTACCTGTGTGGTAGAGATCGGTCCGTCAAAGGGAATATCAGAAATCGTAACCGCTATCGCTGAACCGATCATGGCCGTAAGCTCCGGCGGGCAATCCTGGTCTACAGAAAGAACCAGATTCTCCAGAGTCACATCATTACGGTAGTCTTTCGGGAACAGCGGCCGCATCGGACGGTCGATCACACGGTCTGTCAGCACCGCATTTTCAGAAGCCTTCCCCTCTCTCTTATTAAATCCGCCCGGAATCTTACCTACGGCATACATTCTCTCATTATACTCAACGCTTAATGGGAAAAAGTCGATGCCCTCTCTTGGTTTCTCAGACGCCGTTGCGGTACAGAGTACGGTTGTATCGCCATAGTGCATAAGAACCGCCCCATTCGCCTGTTTCGCAACCCGGCCTACATCTACGCGCAAAGTCCTGCCAGCTAATTCCATTTCAAATTGTTTGTACATGGTAGTTATCCTTTCTTCAAATTATGATTTTTATCCTCTCCGGTAATCCCGCACTCTGTGCGTTCCTCATCCGTCAGGTCCTGAAGACAGGGACTACCGAAACTACTGAAAAACCCACTTTAGCAAATGTGCTTTTCAGTGGTCTCGGAATACATGTCCCTGTCCGCAATCTTTATTAGTATAACACAATCAAATCTGATATTCTACTATTATTTTAAAAAGCTGCCGCCGGCAGTTTCATCCGGATGCTGCAACAGCGCAATAAACGCCCGGACATATCTATGCCCGGGCGCCTTCTTCCAGCCTGTCCGCTTACTTACGCAGTCCAAGTCTTTCAATCAATGAACGGTATCTCTCAATATCCTTTTCCTTCAGATATGCAAGAAGACCTCTTCTCTGTCCTACCATCTTAAGAAGGCCTCTTCTTGAATGATGATCCTTCGGATTTGCTTTAAAATGATCTGTAAGGTCATTGATCCTTGCTGTCAGAATTGCAATCTGTACCTCCGGAGAACCGGTATCTCCCTCTCCTCTTCCATACTCTGCAATAATCTGGCTCTTCTGTTCTTTTGTTACCATGATGATTTCCTCCTTTTCTCTGTCACTGCCGGTATTAAGTAGCGGCCGGAGTCTTCCTGCTACCGAACACCAGTTGAATCATACTTAGCAAGTATAGCATAGGTCCTGTTTATATGTAAAGCATTTTCTTCTAACTTTTGATCCTCCCAGTAACAGTGGGCGGAAGAAGTCCGTTACGTACGCTATAACGCTTTCAGTTCTTTCACTGCATGGGTGATAGATTCAGCCTTAAATACAGAGCTTCCTGCGATCAGGATATCCGCCCCTGCATCAATCAGCTTCCGTCCGGTAACGGCATTCACGCCTCCGTCAATGCTGATCGGCACATGGCGCCCACATTCATCCATAATTTCACGGGCTCTGCAGATCTTATCAAAGACGCTTTCCTCAAAGGGCTGCCCGCCATAGCCTGGCTCTACGCTCATAAGGATCAGGCCGTCGATATGATGCAGTAAATATTTCAGACTCTCAACATTATAAGCAGGTCCTATCCCGAGTCCCGCCTTTATGCCTGCTTTTCTGATCTCCCTCAGCATATGGATCGGGTTCGGGCAGGCGTCCAGCTGAAAGGTGATGATATCGGCTCCCGCACTTGCAAACATCGGGAAAAATGTCTCAGGCCTGACAAGCTCCATATGTACCGATAATGGAAGCTCTGTAATCTTTTTTAAATCAGATACCAGCTGTGGGCCAAAGGTTACATTTTCCACATATACTCCATCCATAACGTCAATATGTATAAGGTCGGCTCCCGCCTTTTCAGCCTCAAGAACCTGCTCTCCTACCCTGGTCTGGTCACAGGCCAGAATAGATACCGATAATTTTGCCATAGTCTTCTTCTCCTGTCTGAAATTATGTTACCATTCACGACCCGTGGATCGTAATGAAATTATTTCTGTGTTTCATGCATCGTTACTTCATGCATCCAGTCTTTTGCCAGCGCGTAGATCTCCTTATACTTTTCAAAATAAAACCGGTAAGCTTCATGCCTCTCTTGGTCTGGCTCCACCGTATAATCAATGGTGGTCATCGCTTCCGCCGCCGCATCGATATCAGGATAGCATCCTCCCGCTACGGCGCCAAGGATTGCCGAGCCAAGGCACGGGCCTTCCGTACACTTTGGCACCACCACCGGTACATTACATACGTCCGCATGGGTCTGCAGCCAGAAACGGCTCTTTACAGCGCCGCCGGAAACAACCATTGCTTTTGGTGAAAAGCCGGAATTTCTGAACACTTCCAGGATCGCTTCCGTTCCATAGCAGATGCTTTCAATGATCGCGCGGTACATATGAGCCGGAGTATGCCCAAGAGACAGTCCGTAGAACATACCTCTCACATCCGGATCCACATGGGGGGTGCGGTTCCCCTGGAAGAAATCAAGTGCAACCAGCCCTTCGGCGCCAATCGGCAGCTTCTCGGCCTCCCGGTTTAAAATATCATATACACTGACTCCCTCCTGATCTGCGCGCATTTTAACAGTTCCACACAACTGATTCTTAAACCAGTTAACGACAGAACCCGTAGAAGTCTGTCCGCCCTCTACCATCTGAAGGCCCGGGACGATCGCGTCCGGATAAGAGCCCCACATCCCTTTGCTATGGATTGCCTCCTTAAACTGCGCCACATGAAGATGGGAAGACC
The DNA here is from genome assembly GCA_964529215.1 of uncultured Mordavella sp. Taxonomy (GTDB): domain Bacteria; phylum Bacillota; class Clostridia; order Lachnospirales; family Lachnospiraceae; genus Claveliimonas. Next base: position 5,882 of record CAZGVY010000015.1, read on the forward strand.
CTGTGATCAGGGTAAGTTTTCCCGGCTGGAAAGCATTCAGGCCGATCACGCCCACGAACGCGTCTGCGCCGCCCTCGCCAACAGGGATCCCCTCCACAAGACCCATATCTTCCGCGGCTTTTGCCGTCAGTCCTCCTACCAGTTCTCCCAGCGGCAGGACTCTTGGCGGAAGCTTCTCCACCAGATCCTCAAGCCCGATGGTATTGTAAAAATCTACCGGATAACCGCCTTCCTCTGCGTTATAGTACCAGCGTACAGATGCACAGTTGATACTTGCCGTGTACTCCCCGGTCAGCTTATACATCAGCCAGTCGGTACACTCATAAAATCTGGTTGCCTTATGGTACAGCTCCGGTTCATTTTCCTTCAGCCACAGCGCCTTCGCCGGAAGGCATTCTGCTGATACCATGCCGTATCCATTATATTTCAGAGCGTCATGTCCTGATCTTGAGATACGTTTCGCCTGCTCGGAAGCACGCACATCCATCCACATAATAGCCGGACGCAATGGTTCCATATCATCTCCCGACAGCAGAACTGTACAGCAGGTAGTATCTACGCTCATACCCTTGATACAGGAAGGATCGATCCCACTTTCCTGAAGCGCTCTTTTTGACGCTTTGCAGATAGAATCCCACCATTCATCCGGCTTCTGCTCTGCACGGCCCGACGCCGGCGTATACAGGGGGTAAGGTTCTTCACAGAATATAATTGGATTTCCCTGCAGGTCAAAAATACCAACCCTGGCGCCGCCAGTACCCATGTCAACTCCTAATACGCAATCAATTTTCTGCATGATATGTGCCTCCATCCTTTAAGAAAGTTCCATTCCTACTTCTTCATCCAGCTCTTTAAAATAAATATCCTCGTTGCTTGTATTGTTCTTAAAAATGACAGTACACCATACGCTCTCACCAATCGGGTAAGGCACAAAATGCCATACGCCCGGCGCACAGCAGACGCCCGTTCCCTTCGGCACATAGAAAGCTTTGAGATGCTCGGTATCAAACTGATCCTTTGGCATAACCGTAACGATCACGCCGCCGGTCATTGCGATCATCGTCTCCTCGGTATGATCGTGCGCCTCAAATTTCTTACACACAAAGTCCTTTGGAAATACCTCCATCAGGTTTACAGAGGTCGGTTCTTCTCTCACGACTACCTGGGGAAACCAGCTGTGAGAACCCGGCGCGCCAAGGTCTTTCTTTCCCTCTGCTGAAATCACTTTTCCAAATGGTGCAAATGCTTCTTCTGTTATCATTTCAACTTTTATTTTCTTCATCCTAATCCCTCTTTTCTAAAGATGCTGTTTTAACACCTAAGCATTCATGCGCTGCGAAGCAGCGCATGAAAATAACCTGCAGAACCTGCCACTGGCAGCTTCCTCCTGATACTTTAACAGTAAATTATACAGATGCTCTGGCAACTGCCTCCATGATCAATGCGGCAACCGCTGCTCCCGGATCGTCCATCTCCCTGGAAGCCTCGCCCTTTACCGCAGGTTTTCCATGTACTGCAAGCATAGATTTTGCTGCATGGAAGCCCTCCTCGGCAGCATCAGCCGCTTTCTTCGCAGCGTCCGCAAGGCCCTCGCCCGCTCCCAGCGCTTCTTTGAAAGCCTTAACGCCCGGATCAAATCCATCCAGGAATGTCTTTTCCCCAAGCTTTGCCTTGCCTCTTGTCATAACCGCTTCCTCATAAGCGGCAAGAAAGTCTGCAATATCCCCGTTAGAAAGCTCCGTCTTTCCCTTCAGGATCTTCCCGCCCTGCATCAGGCCTAACGCCATCAAAGTTCCCATCGTAGACGGCGCCGCGCCGGACATTGCCTTACCTGCGCTGTAAAGAAGACGTCCTGCATCTGCCTCACCGGAAGCTTGCGCCGTATCATAAGCGGTGCGGAAACCCTTGGTCATGGTAAGCCCAAGATCGCCGTCACCCACAACACTGTCCAGCTCGATCAGGCGCTCTCTGTTCTCATCCATGATCTTGCTGATCTCACCCAGCATCTTTACCAGATATGAAGTATCCATAATCAGTCCCTCCTGTTCCTTACAGCTGTTTAAAGAACGGCGTAGCTGCCGGAGCGTCCAGAAGCTCTTTCAGCTCGTCATCCAGCTTAAACAGAGAAATAGAGAATCCTGCCATCTCCATTGCCGTTGCAAATTCGCCTACATAATAGCGGTGAACCTTAATTCCTTCCGCCTCCAGGCGCTTGCTGATATGGCGGGTCACAATATACTGCTCGTCCAGTGGTGTTGCGCCAAGGCCATTTACAAGTACTGCCACCTCGTCGCCCTTTACATACGGGATATCCGGAAGGATCTTTTCCAGCATCTCATCTACGATCTTGTCAGCCGGCTCAAGTTTGCCATTACGGATTCCAGCTTCGCCGTGGATTCCCATTCCAATTGCCATCTCGTCGTCTGCAATGGTAAATCCAGGAGCGCCCACTTCCGGGATCGTACATGGCGTAAGCGCTACGCCCATGGTTCTTACATTAGCGGCAGCCTTCTCCGCGATCCGTTTAACTTCATCCAGATCCTTCATCTGAGCCGCTGCAGCTCCCGCACATTTGTATACAAATACGATCCCTGCAACGCCGCGGCGGTGATTTGGCTCCCCTGGCCCTGCCGGAGCAGCCGAAGCAACATCCTCGCCCGCAACGACCGTCTCAACACGGATATTCTCTTCGAAATCAGCCATCTCCGCACCCATGTCAAAATTCAGGATATCTCCGTTATAGTTACCGTATATATACAGGACGCCAGCGCCGTCATCTACCTCTTTTGTAACATTAAAAACCTGCTCCGGGCTCGGTGACTGGAACACACCGCCCACACAGCATCCGTCGAGCATACCCTTTCCTACATAGCCAAGGAAAAGCGGAAGATGTCCGGAGCCTCCTCCTGTCACAATACCAACTTTTCCCGCAACCTTATTGGAAGTCACAAGACAGCGCAGGTCATCCGCCGTATAGGTAATATAATCCGGATGTGCCGCATAGAGGCCTTCCAGCATCTCATCCACATAGTTCTCAGGTTTGTTAATGATTTTCTTCATGATAACACTCTCCTTTATATTTTTTTGCTTTTATGCTCCTTTTTTAGGTGTTCTTCTCTCACTCAGCAGCGTAATGATCAGCGACAGCAGGAGAAGAAGTCCGTAAACGAACGTCTTCATATTACCGGTCGGATCGATCTTCAGGATAATAAATGCCTGCGCCACGAGCTGGAGCAGCAGAATTGCTAACGTAACTCCGGCAACTTTGCCACGTCCGCCATCTGGATGTATCCCTCCCAATACTACGATCAAAAGCGTAAGCAGCGTATAGTTGCTTGCATAGTCCGCCTTTGCTGAATTGTAATGAGACGTGATCAGGATCCCTGCAATCGATCCCAGGATACCGGAAACAGCATAGGTAAGGATCGTAACCTTCAGATTATTGATACCGGAGTATCTTGCCGCCTCATTGTTACTTCCCATAAAGCATACCTGCTGTCCATAAACAGTAGATTTCATTAAAAAGGAAATCGCAAGTACCACAAGGATAAATATAAATAATACAAACGGGATACTTCCAATGCTGCCATTTGAAATAACCTTATAGGACTGGGGAAGTCCTGTAAGGGCAGGGCCCTGTGTGATCCCCAGGGCAATACCGCCGTAAAGCTGGAGCCCGCAAAGGGTAACAAGCATGGCCGGTATCTTCAGATAGCCAATCATAAAACCATTAAAACATCCGCAGGCAATTCCTACCAGAATGGCTGCAATGCAGGCCAGGGCGATAGACGCCGGGCTTCCCTCCATAGACAGCATGATCTTCGCTGCAACTACGCCGGCGAGATTGGCAATGCCTACCAGCGACAGGTCGATTCCTCCTGAGATCATGCAGATCATCATACCAAACGCCATAACGCCATATGCCGGAAACTGAAAAATCATAGACTGCAGATTTTTCATTGTGAAAAATGTCGATGGATCCAGAATCAGCATAGCGATCAATACAAACGCGATCATGCCAAACAATGTGAGGATATTATTATCAATCTTTTTCTTCATCATCCTATCCTCCTATACTTTCGCACTGTGTGCAATTCTCTTTGCTTTTAACGACGTAATGGAAGTTCCAAGTACGATCACAAGACCTACAACGAAATTCTGCCAATACGTAGGAACGCCCGCCATGATCAGATTGTTTTGGATCAATCCGATCAGGATAACTCCAAGGATCGTTCCGATGACATTGCCGTGGCCTCCGGTAATCCGCGTACCGCCAACAACGACAGCCGCGATCACCATCATCTCGCTTCCCATCAGATTCTTCGGGTTCGCCGTCCGGCAGAGGATACAGTATGCCATCGCTGCCACACCGGTCATTGCACCGGCAAACATATAGACAAGGAACTGGATCCTTACCACGTTAAACCCGGCGATCCGGGCAGCATTTTTGTCTCCGCCGATCGCATAGATACCTCTTCCCAGCATGGTATATTTCAGCACAAACGCCACAACAATACACAGTACGACCGGGATCAGGAACAAGACAGTAAGGGAATAGGTCCCTCCCCCTTCTACCTTATATGAAAACAAAAACTTCTGAGAAACCGCATCCACCGCAGAGGGAAGCCTTGATATCTCCTTCGATCCGAAAAACGCCAGCATACCTCCGTTGATCATACTGCTGACGCCAAGAGTCGCGATCAGGGGCGGGATCTTAACAACTGAGATCAGCAGCGCATTCAGCGCGCCAAAGACCAGCCCGATCACGATTGCAAGGCCAAATGCAAACGCCACATTGTCAATCTCATAGGTAACCATCAGTTTGATCGGAATAAACAGCGCCGCACAGCCGATCGCCGGAAATGATACGTCGATGCCTCCTGAGATGATAACGATCATCTCACAAACAGCAAAGATCAGCGTAACCAGAACAGCCCTTGCAATGGTAATTACTGTTGAGGCACTGACAAAATTCGCATTCCTGCTTCCGATAAATATTGAAAGGACAACGATGATATAAATAATGATCATCTCATTTGATGTAAGGACATCCTTCAGTTTTGTATTTTTCATTCTTCATGTCCTCCTATCTTTCCACTCAGCATACCAGCCAGAGTTGTTTCATCTATATCGTAGTCTATTGTCTCCGCAACCTTTCCGTTCCGCATAACGATCATCTTATTACAGTTCTGAACAAGTTCCGACAGATCGTCAGAGATTACGATCACTCCGACGCCGTCGCTTGCCAGCTGATGTAAGATTGCGTGTATATCGGACTTGGAGCCAATATCAACGCCTACCGTAGGCCCATTTAAAACCATAAGTTTAGGATGCGTATTCAGCCATTTTGAGATTACAACCTTCTGCTGGTTACCGCCTGACAACGTACGGATCGCAGGCTTTGCAGAAGGCGTTGCCACCTGCATCTTATCGATCCAGTAATCCGCCGCCTCTTCCATCTCCTTATGGTCAAGTTTTCCCTTCTTAAAATATGTCTTGATCGATGCTGCGATCGTGTTGTCTAAGATAGAACGCTCCAGAAACAGTCCCTGTGTCAGGCGGTCTTCCGGAACATATGCGATCTGATTTTTCATTGCATCGTCAACATTCTTGATCGTGATCTCCTGGCCATTCAGCCAGATCTTTCCTGATTCTGCCGGAGCCAGGCCAAACAATGCATCGCCGATCTCTCCACGCCCAGAACCAAGGAGGCCTGTAATGCCGAGCACATCGCCCTTATTGAGAATGAACGAAACATCCTCAAAAGCGCCGTTCCTGCTAAGGTTCTCTACCTTCAGGATCACCTCGTCATTTTCCTCCGGCCTGTACACATCTTCAACAATATCCCGTCCTGTCAGATCCTTAATAAAACGGGCTCTGTCATATTCGCTTATATCACCGCTGGAAATATATTCTCCGTTCCGGAGGATCGTCAGCTTGTCGGCGATTTCATAGATCTCATCCAGCTTATGATTAACAATCAAAATTGCTATACCTTTTTCCTTCAGCTTCCGGACAATTCCGAACAGCTTCTCAACTTCCATTGCTGTCAGCGCCGTCGTAGGCTCGTCCAGGATCAGGAATTTGGCGTCATTAATAATCGCACGGCAGATAGCAACCATCTGCTTATTTGCAACAGACAGCCTCTCTACCAGCATGTCCGGATCCATATGTGCCCCGATCATATCCATTGCCTGCAGTGCAAGTTCCCGTGCCTTCTTCCAGTCCATCTTTTTCGATCCATTCAGCAGCGCCTGGTTCATGGCAATATTCTCAGCCACAGAAAGATTCGGAAATACTGCAAAATCCTGATAAATAACCTGAATACCTTTACGGATCGAATCAATTGGCTTTAATTTATCGATCTTAGTTCCTTCTATGTAGATCTGTCCCTCTGTCGGATCATGAGCTCCCGAAATAACTTTGATCAGCGTCGATTTTCCACATCCGTTCTCACCGGCCAGACAATGGATCTCACCTTTGCGGATGACCAGGTCAACGCCCTTCAATGCTTTTACACCGCCAAAAGATTTTTTAATTCCTTCCAATTTCAAAAAAACTTCAGCCATCTTTTATTCTCCATTTATCTATTATACTAGTATTAAAAAACCTCATGCAGCCGCATTCCGACGCGCGGCTGCATGAGGTTTGCGCTCTAGCTGCAATATGTAACTAAATGCTTGAAAGTTTAGAAATCATATGCCTCGTCATCAACTTTTGACTCGTCTACATCGATCCATGCATTTGCATAGAATACGTTGTCAACCAGCTTAAGATCTGAATAACCATCAATTGATAAAGACATTCCATCTTCTGCTGTTCCGTCAAGCGTTGCAATTGCAAGCTCGATCATAGCCTGTCCGGCAAGTGCAGGATCCCAGAATCCGATACTCTTGATTGATCCGTTTCTTACATAATCGCCAGAAACAGAAACTAATGAAGTACCAATGATCGTTACCTGATCTGTCAGGCCAAGTTCCTCTACAGCACGTGCAGCGCCGGCTACATCACCCATAGCAGAACCCTGGATCGCTACGATATCCGGATCAGCTGTAAGAGCTTCTTTTACCTTATTGTATGCCTGATCCTGATCGTCAGAAGACTCTACAACACCTACGCACTCCATATCCGGATAGTTCTCTTCCTGATATGCCTTTGCAGCATCTGTCCACTGAACATGAGAAGCAGAAGTAAGAGCGCCTACCATCTGGAGATATTTGCCCTTTCCGCCAACAGCCTCGCCGATCTGCTCCATAAAGTGCTCGCCGTATGCATCGTTGTCAAATGCTTCGATATCATAATCTACATTTGTAAGGCCAGCTGCTTCATGTGTGATAACTACGATGCCCTGCTCTCTTGCCTGCTCAAGGATCGGATCCAGCGCCTCTGTATCAAATGGAACTACGCAGATAGCGTCATAATCTTCTGCAAGAAGACCCTGTACATACTCAGCCTGTCCATCGCCTTCTGTAGAACCGCCGTAGTAATACTCAGTTCCGTTTGCTTCGTTGTAGTCGTTGATACCAACTTCCATACGCTCAAACCATGCGATACTTGTCATCTTCGGCACGATCGCAATCTTGTAGCCATCGCTGTCGCCGCCTTCGTCTGCTGCTGCCTCACTGTCATCACTGCTGCCTTCATCTGCAGTTCCGCTGCTGCATGCTGCCAGACTAAGAACCAGCATCAGTGCCAGTAACACAGATACAAATTTTTTCATACTTTTTTCCTCCTTCTTGAGAATTCTCTCTCTTTATACAACAAAATCATACCACTAACAAACATAACTGTCAATAAATCACACAAATTTGATTGTATATTTTTCGTTTTTATTAGACATATTGCCTCTATTTCACAGTCATATATACAAAGTACAACAAAAACAGGATATCAAAAGCCGGGCTCCTGATATCCTAAATAAAATAATTTTTTCCATATTCAATATCTTTATCTATGCATTCCTTCATCTCCGTAACGCTGGCGAATTTCCTCTCCGGCCTCCGGAATTCATACAGCTGGACCGCTGCTTTTTTCCCATAGGCGTCTCCCTGATAATCAAACAGATAGCTTTCTGCCAGCATACGGCCCGCGTCTGTTACCGTAGGCTTCACTCCCAGGTTGCAGATCCCGTTGTAGCCCACGCCGTCCACATAGGAGCGGGACACATACACGCCCTTTGGCGGCATCACCTTGTGCGCTTCCGGCGCGACGTTCAGTGTGGGAAATCCCAGTCTTCTTCCAAGCTGTTTCCCATGCTCCACCACCCCGGCGATCGTATAAGGATATCCCAGCAGATGATTTGCCAGGGCAAGATCTCCCGCCGATAACGCCTCTTTGATGTAAGTACTGCTTATGATCCTGCCCTGGTACCGCTCTTTTTCGATCACTACCAGCCGGTAGCCGTACTCCTTCTCGTATTTTTTCAGCAAATGGATATTTCCTTTTTTCCCGCGGCCAAAGCAGAAATCCGTTCCCACAACCACATAGGATGCATGAAACACGCCGGCCAGTATATCACGGATAAAATCCTCTGCCGTCATCATGCTGAACTCTCTGGTAAAGGGGCAGTCCAAAAGACAGCCGATCCTCCCCTCCAGCCGGAATCTCTGCTCCTCCTTTGTCATCAGGATTTTCCGTTCTATCCCCTGGCTCTCGCAAAAAGGAATCATATTAAAGGAACACACAACGCTCTCTATGCCGTCTGCTTCCGCATATTGGATCACCTTCCCGATCAATTTTTCATGCCCGCGGTGAAGACCGTCAAATTTTCCCAGCGTTACCGCCGTTCTTTTTTTCCCATCGTATGCTTTTATTCCTTCTATATACCGCATTCTTCTCCCCTGTTCCCGCAGGCGCCATGCCTGCAGAAATGATCTGATTCATCTACAGGAACATCTTTACCACCCGGAAACGGTCCTCCTCCTGTATATATTTGCAGACCGCCGTAAAATGATCCTCCGAATCATATACACGCACATATTCCTGATCAGAGAACTTCTGCCGGCTGCCGGAAAGAGTAAAAGGATTCCCGTTCTGCAGGAGCCGGTCCTGTTCCTTTCCTGTCCGGATCTTCTGATACTTTGAAAACACAGTATCGACCGGTATCAAAAGCTTTTCCAGTTCTCCCGCTTCCTTTTTCTCCAGTATTTCGCCAAGCCTGTGGCTTTCTCCTATCTCAAAATCTCCTGACTGTGTGCGGACCAGGCTTTCCATGCATCCGCCGCAGCCAATCTTCTCCCCGATATCGTGGCACAGTGTACGGATATAGGTCCCCTTTGAGCAGGACACCTCCATCTCGATCCGGGGAAGCTCCGCCTTTAAGATCCGGATATCATAGATCTGTACCCTTCTCGCCTTCCGCGGGACGGTTTTCCCCTCTCTTGCCAGCTCGTATAGCTTTTTCCCATCCACCTTCAGGGCTGAATACATCGGCGGGATCTGATCATATGCCCCTGCAAAATCCAGAACCGCTGCCACAGCTTCTTTTTCATCCAGGTTACCGGTACTGCACTGTTGAAGAACCGTACCGGTAATATCCTGTGTGTCTGTCGTAAGCCCAAGCAGCAGCACTGCCCGGTATTTTTTATCCTTTTCTGTCAGCAGGCCGCATACCTTCGTGGCTTTTCCAAAACACACCGGAAGAACTCCTTCTGCATCCGGATCCAGGGTTCCCGTATGCCCGATCTTCTTCTGGCCGGTAATCTTACGGAGCCTGGCGACCACGTCATGGGACGTATATCCCTTCTCTTTATATATGTTTACTATACCATGCAGCATATTACTCCTCCCGGAACTGCAGTTCTATCTGCCTGGACAGATTGTTCAGGACGTCATACATCGTACCCGGCATGGTACAGCCGGCTGCCCTCACATGACCCCCGCCTCCAAAATACACTGCGATCTTATTTACATCCACCTGCTTTTTAGAGCGGAGGCTGATCTTAAAGAGATCCTTCTCCAGCTCATAGCCGAAGACCGCCACATCCACGCCCTTTGTCACACGGAGCTGGGATACGATCCCCTCCAGGTCCTTTGGGGATACGCCATAAAATTTCATCTGATCTTTCTTCATAAACGCAGCAATGCATTTCCCGTCCATAAACACAATACTTTCCAAAAGCGCCCGGCCAAGAACCTGGTTCTGCGCATAAGTTTTTTCATAATATGTAGCGTCAATTAATGACGCGGCGTCAAATCCATATTCCAGCAGATCTGCCGCCACCCGGAGCGTAGCGGGCGATGTACAGGAGTACTGGAACACGCCTGTATCGTGCGCGATCCCCATATACAGAGCCTCTGCGGCCTCCTTTGGGATCTTCTCCTTCTCCATCACAGAATACACCAGCTCTGCTGTAGAACTTGCATCCGGAACAATAGTATTATCGTCTGCAAATGCCTGGTTGCTGATATGGTGGTCAATACAGTACGTATGCGCCGCCGTCCGGAACAGCGGTACAGAAAAGCCAAGCCTTTCCTCATCACCGCAATCCAGGCAGATAAACAGATCATAGATCCTATCCAGGGGGATTTCGTTCTGGATATCCTCTGTCCCCCGGATAAACCGGAATTTCTCTGGAATAGCTTCAAGGTACACATCCGTCTGTATATCTGGATAATTATCTTTCAGGTACCGGTATACTGCCATACAGGAACCGACACAGTCTCCATCTGGACGCTCATGCCCTCCAATTGCAACAGTACGCACGTTCAGTAACAATTTACTCAGCATCTTCCTCACCATCCGTTTTTAGATTTCTGGTAACATCACTAATCTTTTTTGACATATTTACCCCGTACTCGATGGACTGGTCCAGCACGAAGAAAATCTCCGGCGTATTGCGCAGGTTCAGATTCCTTGCCAGTTCCCGGCGGATGTATCCCTCTGCGCTCTTAAGCCCCTCCAGAGTATCCTTCTGTGCCTTTTCGTCGCCCAGTACGCTGATATAAGCTTTGCAGGTCTTCAGATCCGGCGCCACTGACACCGCCACAACGGACGTCCAGGGCGCCACTCTGGGGTCTTTGATCCCTGCACGGATGATATTGCTCAGTTCCCTCTGGACTTCTGCATTCACCCTGGTATTTTTTATACTGTTTTTTCTCAAATCTTATATCTCCTATCTTGGTATCTCTACCATCTTAAATGCTTCCACCTGGTCTCCCTCTTTGATGTCATTAAAGTTTTCAAAAACAAAACCGCATTCGTAGCCTGTTCTGACCTCTTTTACATCATCCTTGAACCGTCTCAGGGAAGCAAGCTTTCCATCATAGATTACAATTCCGTCACGGACGATACGTGCCTGGCAGTCCCGCTCAAAAACGCCGTCTGTCACATAGGAACCTGCGATCGTACCTACCCCGGAAGCCCGGAAGGTCTGCCGTACTTCCGCATGACCCAGTACCTTTTCCTCAAATACCGGATCCAGCATACCCTTCATAGCCGCCTGGACATCCTCGATCGCATTATAGATCACCCGGTACAGCCGGACATCTACGCCCTCTCTGTCCGCCGTCTCTTTTGCAGTCGCGTCTGGGCGTACGTTAAATCCAATGATAATCGCATTGGACGCCGAAGCAAGGCTTACGTCCGATTCGTTGATCGCGCCAACGCCGCCGTGGATGATCTTGACCACTACCTCTTCATTGGACAATTTCAGAAGGCTTTGTCTGATCGCCTCTACAGAGCCCTGTACATCCGCCTTCACCACAATTCCCAATTCCTTAAGATTTCCTTCTTTGATCTGGTTAAACAGATCGTCCAGAGACAGTTTACTCTTAGTATCCTCCAGAAGCTTCGCCTTATTCTGGGAAATAAATGTTTCTGCAAAGTTTCTTGCATCCTTGTCATTCTTGCAGCCCACGAAAACTTCTCCGGCATTTGGAACATCGTTCAGGCCCAGGATTTCCACGGGGACGGAAGGCCCTGCTTCTTTCACGCGTCTTCCCTTGTCGTCCATCATTGCCCTTACTTTACCATAGGAAGATCCTGCGGCGATCGCGTCTCCCACACGGAGCGTTCCCTTCTGAACCAGAACGGTTGCCACGGCTCCCTTGCCCTTATCCAGTTCCGCCTCTATTACAAGGCCTCTTGCACGGCGGTTTGGATTTGCCTTAAGCTCTGCCATCTCCGCTGTAAGCAGGAGCATCTCCATCAGTTCCTTCAGGCCTTCTCCTGTTTTTGCAGACACCGGTACAAAAATCGTACTGCCGCCCCAATCCTCAGGGATCAGTTCGTATTCTGACAATTCCTGCTTTACACGGTCAATATTTGCACTTGGTTTATCAATCTTATTGATCGCCACCACGATCTCAATTCCGGCAGCTTTGGCATGGTTGATCGCCTCTACCGTCTGCGGCATCACGCCGTCGTCCGCTGCAACGACCAGGATCGCGATATCCGTAGAATTTGCCCCCCTCATACGCATAGCGGTAAATGCTTCATGTCCCGGTGTATCCAGGAATGTGATCTTCTCTCCATTTACAGATACCACGGAAGCGCCGATATGCTGGGTGATACCGCCTGCTTCACGGTCGATCACATTCGTATGGCGGATCGCATCCAGAAGTGAAGTTTTACCGTGGTCAACGTGACCCATTACACAGACAACCGGCGGACGTTTCTTCATCTTCTTTTCGTCCTCGTCATCCTCTTTCAGGAGTTCCTCAATTACGTCTACAACTTCCTCTTTTTCGCAGAGTACGTCAAATTCCAATGCAATCTCCTCTGCCGTATTGTAATCGATCTCCTGATTTACGGTAACGATCTTCCCCTGCATAAACAGTTTTTTCACAATAACAGAAGGAACGATCTTCATCTTATCTGCCAGATCCTTGATCGTCAGAAGTTCCGGGATCACAATAGATTTGATGGTCTCCTCCACCTTCTGGACCTTCTGCTGAGGTTTCTGCATCTGCTGCTTTGGCTCGTTCTTCTGCTTCTTACCCTTTGGCATCCTCTCATCGTCGTCCTTACGGTAATCCTTTTTCTTGTAATCGTCCTTCCCTTTGTTCTTATTTCTCTGAGGCTTCTGTCCCTCTATTGCCGGTGACGGGATTGCCGGATTGTTCTTCCTGCCCGGCCGTTCTTTATGATCGTTTCTATAACCGTCTCTTTCATTATGGCCGGTCTGGAAGCGGTCTCCCTGGCTTCTTCCCGGTCTCCCGCCCTGAATGCGGTCTCCCTGGGGACGGTTCGGCCTTCCCGGACGGTTATCCATGCGGCGCTCTCCTGGACGGTTATCCATGCGGCGCTCTCCTGTGCGGCCATCCTGACGCCGTTCTCCCGCGCGGTTATCCTGACGGCGGTCTCCTGCGCGGTTATCCATGCGGCGCTCTCCTGTGCGGCCATCCTGACGCCGCTCTCCTGTGCGGTTATCCACGCGGCGCTCTCCCTGGCGGCTGTCCTGGTGATCCTCACGGGTATGCCCGGCCTGAACAGATTCCCTGTGGCTTTCCTGAACTGGCTCCTGTTTGGGCAGCTTCTCCGCCGCCGGTTCTTTCACCACATGTTCCTCCCTGGGACGTTCCTCTTTCTCCTGCCCGCTCACTGGCTCCGCTGCCCGGACAGGTTTTGCCGGTACATTTTCTGCCATTGCACGTTCCGCCTGCTTCGTCATCTGTTTCTCTGTATCAGCAGGCTTTACAGCCTGTTCTGATTCTTCATACGGTATCTCTGCCTTTTTCTCCGGGACAGGCTTTGCCCCAGGCCTTCCGTTTGGCGCCTGCACAGCTTTTGCATTCTGCACAGGCTTACTTCCCGGCAGAGGCCTCCCGTTCTGAACCTGCATAGGCTTTACGTTCTGCATAGGCCTGCCGCCTGCCGCAGCTCCTTTTACACCCGCCTGGCGTCCTCCCTGGCGGCTGCCTCCTCTGCCTCCGTCCCTGCTGTTCTGCGGGCGGAATACATGGACAATATTTTTCTTTTTAGGAGCCGTTTCTGCCCTGGCAGCCGGTTCATTTTCAGGTGTTTCCGCTTTCTCACCAAAGGCTTTTCTGACAACTTCGATCACGTCATCCTCAACAGCGCTCATGTGGCTTTTCACTTCTATATTCTTCCCGCCAAGAAATTCCAAAAGCTCCTTACTGCTTTTTCCAAGCTCCTTAGCGAGCTCATATACTTTCATCTTTGACATACAAACTAACCTCCTCTATGCAATTGTAACTTTCCTTACTATCCAACTGTTTCAGGATACTTTCCGCAAACCCGCCGTCCAATATGGCAAGGGACGCTCTTAACTCCTTCCCCATTGCATGGCCCAGCGTTTCTTTTCTCTCATAACAGCGGACCGGCACCTGATAGAAATCACACATATTCTGAAACTTTTTCCTGGTATTGCCAGATGCATCTTCCGCCAGGATCACAAGCTTCGCCCTCCCGGACTTCACTTCTTTTTCCGTACAGAATTCTCCGCTCACAGTCTTTGCAGCTCTGGTCGCAATTCCGATCAGTGACAGTACCTTATCCTGTTTCAATCACTCTCATCTCCTTTTCCAGCGCATCGTATACTGCTTCTGGAATCGCCTGTTTAAATGAACGCTCCAATCCCCGGTTCTTCTTTGCAAGCTGCAGGCATTCCAGACTGGGGCATACATAGGCTCCCCTTCCGTTCTTTTTCCCGGTTGCATCCAGAAGAAATGTTTCTTCCGGCGTCCGGATCACGCGGATCATTTCTTTTTTGTTCTTCATTTCCTGACATCCCACGCATTTACGCATAGGTATTTTTTTATTGCCGCCCAATTCTTCACCTGATTTCTATTCTTCTACTTCTTCAAACTGGATTTCTTCTGCACCGTCATCCTCTGCGGCCATATTTTCATACTCTTCCCCGTAATCCTCTTCATAGCCGTCTTCATACATTTCTTCCTCGTAAACGCCTTCCATAAGCTCCATATAGTTCTCAGGAAGTTCCCCGGATTCGATTGCCTGAGTCTCGCTCTTAATATCAATCTTATATCCCGTAAGCCTTGCTGCCAGCCTTGCATTCTGTCCTTCTTTTCCGATCGCAAGGGACAGCTGGTAATCCGGCACGATAATACTTGCCGTTTTATCATCCGGATCCGCCATAACAGAAATCACCTTTGCCGGGCTTAATGCATTCTCGATCAGGATTCCCGGATTGTCACTCCAGTTGATAATATCGATCTTCTCTCCCCTGAGTTCATTTACGATCGCATTGACCCTGGCTCCGTTCATTCCTACGCATGCCCCTACCGGATCCACGTCCGGGTCATTCGACCATACGGCAATCTTCGTCCTGCTCCCGGCTTCCCTGGCAATACTCTTGATCTCCACAATACCGTCCCGCACTTCTGTAACCTCCGCCTCAAACAGACGTTTCACCAGTTCGGGGTGGGTGCGTGAAACAAGGATCTTTGGCCCCTTAGTCGTGTTCTTGACTTCAACCACATACAGCTTGATCCGTTCCGTAGGCTGGAATACTTCTCCCTTTACCTGTTCGTTCTCCGTCAGCATTGCATCTGCTTTTCCCAGATTAATACTTACGTTCCTTCCTACATAACGCTGAACGATACCGGTAACAATATCCTTCTCTTTTTCAAAATACTGGTCATAGATCACCTTGCGTTCTTCCTCGCGGATCTTCTGAAGGATCAGGTTCTTGGCATTCTGCGTTGCAATACGTCCAAAGGATTTGGATTCTACCGGGATCTGGACGGTGTCGCCAAGTTCATACTTGCTGTCCAGATTCTTTGCATCCTCAACGCTGATCTGCTCCACCTTATCTTCTACATCCTCCACAACCGTTTTCTCCTGGATGAGCTGGTAATCACAGGTCTCCCTGTCCATGATCACTCTGATGTTATCTGCCTTGCCGAAATGGTTCTTACATGCATTAATCAGAGAATTTTCAATGGCGTCCAGCAATGTTTCCTTGCTGATATCCTTTTCTTTTTCCAGGATCGTCAATGCTTCCAATAATTCTGTGTTCATTTTTGTTTTCCTCCCGTTCACTTTTAAAAATCAAACGCTAAGCGAATCAATGCAATGTCTTTTTTCTCAAATGTCTGTATCCGGGCGTCCCCGTCTTCGATCGTCACGGTATCCGGGCTGTACTCCTTTAAGATCCCCCGGAACTCCTTCTGTTTTTCAATC
>CAZGVY010000016.1:0-20963 GCA_964529215.1 uncultured Mordavella sp.
CTGTCTAAAAGGATTCTATTGTATGAATAAAAGGATTAATGATTCGGCATATAGTATGGTTTATGCCAGAATCATGCGTCCTTAGACGCCGGAATGATTCGTTAAATATTTGTCTATGTCTTTTATGTCTGTATTCTATCACAGGAAATAAGAAGTTGTAAATATCAATTTAATACAATTTTTTTAATAAATTCAGGATTTTTTTGTGAATAATATAACAAAAGTGGACAGGTTGACTTGATTGGGACAATCAAGTACAATTTTTGTTAAAGAATATGATATACTTTATGCTGATGCGTGCAGCGGGTGAAAGTGTAAAGAATGTATATGTTACCGCTGGTGTGAGGCATATTCTGGCGATGAAGATGCAAAATACTTATTATTTATGAGGGAAAAAGATGAGATTACGAAGAATAGCAGCAGTCTGGGCTGCAAAATGTGCAGAAAGGGTGAGTGTCCGTGTTTTTCACAGACAGGGCGTGACATGGGCAGGGAAACTGGCGCTTAAGATCTGCCCGGATATTCTGGCTGAGCTTGCTGCGCAGGTTAAAGAGGAAATATTTGTCGTATGCGGAACCAATGGGAAGACAACCACGAACAATATGCTCTGTGCTGCTCTGGAGGCAGAGGGCAGGAAGGTGGTGTGCAATCATACGGGTTCAAATATGTTAAATGGCGTAACGGCAGCGTTTGTGCTGGCAGCAGGGTGGAATGGCAATCTGAAGGCGGACTATGCGTGTATTGAGATCGACGAAGCTTCTACCAAACGGGTATTTCCGTATTTTAAGCCGGATTATATGGTACTAACGAATCTGTTTAGGGATCAGCTTGACCGTTATGGAGAGATCGATATTACGATGAAGCTTCTGACGGAGGTTATGCGTACGGCTCCGGATATGAAGATTATTGTAAATGGTGACGACGCGTTATCTGCCTTTCTTGCTATGGATGCAGGGAATCCCTATATTACCTATGGCATTGACGAACAGGTAATGGAGAATGAAGACTCTCATGAGATCAGGGAGGGACGTTTCTGCAAGAGATGCGGGGCGCTGCTTCATTATAATTTCTATCACTACAGCCAGCTTGGAGATTATTTCTGTACGAAGTGTGATTTTAAACGTCCGGAGATCCAGTTCGCTGCATCAGACGTCCAGGTGGGGGAAACGCTGGGATTTACGGTAGAGGGCAGAAGAATTACAGCGGCTTATAAGGGATTTTATAATGTGTATAATATTCTGGCATCTTATACTGCATTGAGAAGCGCAGGGCTGGAAGCGGTTCATTTTAATGATATGCTTGCCAGGTTTAATCCGGAAAATGGCCGTATGGAGAAATTTAATATCAAAGGAACAAGTGTGATACTGAACCTTGCCAAGAATCCGGCAGGCTTTAATCAGAATATCTCAGCGGTTATGCAGGATGATACGCAGAAAGACGTGATCATCGTAATTAATGATAATGGACAGGATGGAAGAGACATTTCCTGGCTGTGGGATGTGGATTTTGACCGGTTTGAAAATGCAAATGTCAATTCAATTACCGTCAGCGGGATCCGGTGTCAGGATATGCGCCTGCGGCTGAAATATGCGGATATTCCGTCCCTGCTGGAGGCCGATGTGGAGACGGCGGTTTGTGAAAGGATAGAAAATGGCTGTGGGAATCTGTATGTTCTGGTAAATTATACAGCGTTATTCAGTACACGGGTAGTTTTAAAGCGGCTGGAGGAGTTGAAGTAATGGAGAATAAGAAAAAAATTGTAATTGGGCATTTGTATCCGGATCTTCTGAATCTTTATGGAGACCGGGGGAATATTGCCTGCCTTATGCGGCGCTGTCTGTGGAGAGGCATTGAAGCAGAGACGGTAGAATTTAATCTGGGAGACCGGATCGATTTTACCAAACTTGATATTGTGCTTCTTGGCGGGGGATCGGACAGGGAGCAGATGATCGTATGCCAGAAACTTAAAGAAATTCAGGACGATTTTAAGGAATATGTAGAAGATAACGGTGTGGTTATTGCTGTGTGCGGTGGATTCCAGCTGCTTGGAGAATACTATAAAACAGAAGAAGGAATGATACAAGGCTTAAACCTGGTAGATATCTATACGGAACAAGGCGAGGGGCGTATCATAAATAATATCGTTTTAAAGAGTGATCTTGTATCCATGCCGGTTGTGGGTTTTGAAAATCATGGAGGCAGAACATATATCAAAAACAATAAGCCTTTTGGAGAAGTGCTGTATGGTTCGGGAAATGATGGTGAGAGTGGTTATGAGGGTGTGGTTTATAAGAATGTGATCGGAACTTATCTTCATGGCCCTCTGCTTCCAAAGAATCCAGAGATCTGTGACTGGCTGATTGCAAGGGCGCTTGAACGCAAATATGGAGACGGCAGCCTTGCGCCGCTTGATGACAGACAGGAAATGGAAGCGAATACGTATGTGTATGAACGCTTTGTAGGACAGCAGTAGATTTAGAGCCAGTATACAGGGGCACAGACGCCCCTGTATACTAAGAAAAATATCCTCAATGAGTAAAGAGCGCAGCTGCTCTTATTCACGGAGGGTATTTATTTTTGGTCTTCACGGAGTTTTAGAAGACATAGATATTCATAGACATCTTCCTTAGAACGTATTGTCAGGCCACGGCAGAGTTCAAATACGCGCTGATCCAGCAGACGCTCTTTTTCCAGAGATATGCTTGCAGTGCCGGGGGTTATACAGTTATCCGGAAGATAGTCAACAGATACATGGAAGGTCTTGGCAAGTGCGGCCAGTTTTTTATGGGAAGGCTGGCGGTTTCTTGTTTCATATCCGGCAATGGCTGCTCTTGCAGCATTGATGTGTTCTGCGAGGTCTGCCTGTGTCATATGGTGTTCGGCGCGGAGCTGAAATAAACGGATATCCCGTTGACAGTGAACCATAAAAAAACTATAATTTATTTGTAAGAGGATGTATTTCTATAGCAGATAGATGAAAGAATAAGAATGAGAGGATTGATATAGATGCTGTCGAGAGAAGAAGAAATAAAAAGAAGCAGAGAGTGGCGTAATGTAATGATCATATCTTCCGTATTGATTGTATTGATCGCATCTTTTTTTCTGATGAAAATGTTCCGTGCCAACCCGCTGGAAGGGACCTGGCATAACGAGGAAACGGATATGATCCTGGATGTCAAAGGCAACAATGCTATTTCCGCCAATCTTCCAGAGGCGCTGGAAGGACAGGATATGAAGCTGAAACTAAGCTATACGATTGACAAGGATGAAAAAACCATCAGTATCAAGCTGGACGAGGCGGCGGTGGAGAAAGCGGTCAAAGACTCTGACGGCCAGATCACACAGGAAATGGTGGAGAGTTCGATGGGACCGATACTGACGACGTTTGATTACAGTGTAGACCAGGAGGAACTGACGCTGACGGAGCGGGAATATGGAGAACAGATTGTATTTATAAAAGAATAATGCCGGTGCCGGCTTTGATCCGGCGCTGGAATGACCCTTATGCAGGAGCGGGGGAAACCGTTTTGGCAGAGGGGTTTATTTATGTAAAAAGAATATACTCTGAGTATTTATCATACGCGCATAAGGAGGAATATCAGATGACCAGAGAAGAAACGAGAAAAACCAGGATTGGGAATGTATGGATCGGCGGAGGGAATCCTGTCGCGATCCAATCTATGACGAATACTAAGACAGAGGATATCGGGGCGACGGTCAGCCAGATATTGAGACTGGAGAGGGCAGGCTGTGAGATCATCCGTTGTGCAGTACCGACTATGGAGGCGGCAGCGGCGCTTGGAGAGATTAAAAAACAGATACACATTCCGCTGGTAGCGGATATTCATTTTAACTGCCAGCTGGCAATTGCCGCGATTGAACATGGAGCAGATAAGATAAGGATCAATCCCGGAAATATCGGAAACCGCGATCAGGTGCAGGCTGTAGTTGACAAAGCAAAGATATATGGTATTCCGATCCGGGTAGGAGTCAACGGCGGTTCGCTGGAAAAGCACCTGGTAGCAAAATATAAGGGCGTAACGGCCGAGGGCCTTGTGGAAAGCGCGCTTGATAAGATACATATGATCGAGGATATGGGGTACAGCAATATTGTGGTCAGTATCAAGTCCTCGGATGTGCTGATGTGTGTAAAAGCACACGAGCTTCTGGCGGAGGAATGCCCTTATCCGCTGCATGTGGGGATCACAGAGGCGGGTACGCTTTTGTCCGGCAATATCAAATCTTCTGTTGGGCTTGGGATTATTCTTCATCAGGGGATTGGAGATACGATCCGTGTATCGCTGACTGGGGATCCGGCAGAGGAGGTCAAGTCTGCAAAGCTGATCCTCAAAACACTGGGGCTAAGAAAGGGAGGGATAGAAGTGGTATCCTGCCCGACCTGCGGACGTACGAAGATAGACCTGATCGGCCTGGCTAACCGGGTAGAGGAAATGGTGGAAGAATTCCCGCTGGATATTAAGGTTGCTGTAATGGGCTGTGTGGTAAATGGGCCTGGGGAAGCCAGGGAGGCAGATGTTGGGATTGCCGGCGGTATCGGCGAGGGACTTCTGATCAAAAAAGGGAAAATAGTAAAAAAGGTAAAAGAAGAAGAATTATTAAATGCGTTGAGATGGGAGCTGCTGCACTGGAATGAATAAAAAGTTTGCTGAGGTATTTCCAACCCTGAAAATGGACGACAATTTAAAAATGCAGTTTGATGGCGTAGAAGTGGAAAAGGTTGCTACAAATAGCCGGAGAGATTTCCTGAGGATCCATATTTTATCCGGGCATCTGATACAAAAGCGGTATATCTACGAGGCGGAGCATGCAGTGAAGGATCAGCTGTTTGCCCAGAATCCGGTCCGGGTATGGATCGTTGAAAATTATAAATTATCCAGCCAGTATACGCCGGAAAATCTGATGAGAGAATATTATGACAGTCTGGTTCTGGAGGTATGCCAGAAGAGCAGGGTAGAATGTAATATGCTTAAGACGGCTTCCTACAGCTTTGAGAGCGGGAATATCCTGTGCCTGAAGCTTTTAGATACAGTGGTTGCACAGGAAAGGAAAGAATCTCTTGTAAGTATGATACAAGAGATTTTTACCGTGCGGTTTCATGTACCTATTGAAGTCAGGGTTTCTTATAAACCGGTGAAAGACAGCAAGCTGAAAAGTAATGAACGGAGGCTGCAGCAGAGGGTTGAGGATATTCTGGAACGGAGTCTTACTGTAAAAGAGGAACAGGCAGGGCAGAAACAAGACCGGGAACAGGAAGAAAAGGAAAAAGGAAAAGGCCAGCCAAAGGGAAGCATGCAGAAGCAGGATAACGGAGTGGGAAACCGCCGGCGTAATAGCGGGATGCCGGTGAAGAATACATACGGAGGGGTGCGGAGATCAGAGGATCCCAATATGATTTTTGGCCGGGAATTTAATGATACGCCGATTGATCTGAGCACAGTTATGGGGGAGATGGGAGAGATCACCATCCGTGGGAAGATCATCAGTTTTGAGACCAGAGAGATCCGGAATGAAAAGAGTATTCTGATTTATGCAGTGACGGATTTTACAGACACGATCACAGTTAAGATGTTTGTAAAAAATGAGCAGCTCCCGCAGCTTTTGGGAGAACTTAAAAAAGGAGCGTTTATTAAATTAAAGGGAGTGACTGCGGTTGATAAATTTGACGGGGAGCTTACAGTCGTTTCGGTGACAGGGATCCGCAGGATCCCCGATTTTACTACGACCAGAAAGGATATGGCGGTAGAAAAACGGGTAGAGCTTCACTGTCATACGAAGATGAGCGATATGGACGGAGTTTCCGAGGTGACGGACATTGTACGGCGGGCACATGACTGGGGACACAAAGCGATCGCTATTACAGATCATGGAGTAGTACAGGCGTTTACGGATGCAAACCATTATATTGAGGGACTTCCAAAGGATGACCCATTTAAGATTATTTACGGGGTAGAAGCATATCTTGTGGACGACCTGAAAGATGTGGCGGTAAATGAAAAAGGGCAGGCATTGGACGACACATTTGTCGTATTTGATCTGGAAACTACCGGCTTTAGCCCGGTTTCAGACCGGATTATCGAGATTGGCGCGGTAAAAGTGGAACATGGGCGGATTACAGACAGGTTTAGCACGTTTGTAAATCCAAAGGTGCCGATTCCTTTCCGGATTACCCAGCTTACCAGTATCAACGACAGCATGGTAATGGATGCGCCGGATATTGAAACGGTTCTGCCGCAGTTTCTTGCATTCGCAGGTGACGCAGCGCTGGTTGCACATAATGCGGGATTTGACGTAGGGTTTATTGAACAGAATATGCGTTATCAGGATATGACGCCAGATCTGACTTCCGTGGACACGGTGGCTATGGCCAGGATCCTGATGCCGACGCTTGCAAAATTTAAGCTGAATATTGTGGCGAAGGCGCTGAATATTCCGCTGGATAACCATCATCGTGCAGTGGATGACGCGGAGGCTGCGGCGGAGATCTTTGTGAAATTTATCAAGATGTTAAAGGAGCGGGATATCTATGACCTGAAAAGCCTGAACCGGTTTGGAGCCAGCAATGGAGACGCAATCAGGAAGCTTCCCACTTATCATGCTATTATTCTTGCCAGAAATGATATTGGCAGGACGAATTTATATACCCTTGTATCGAAGTCTCATATTGAATATTTTGGACGGAGGCCCAGAATACCCAAGAGTGAGTTTTCCAAATACCGGGAAGGCCTGATCCTAGGAAGCGCCTGCGAGGCGGGGGAACTATACCAGGCAATCCTGAATGACAAGTCTGAGGAACGGATTGCAAGGATCGTGAATTATTATGATTATCTGGAAATCCAGCCGTTGGGAAATAATCGTTTTATGATTGACAACGAACGTATTTCCAAGGTGAAGAATGAAGAAGATCTAAAGGAGATAAACCGGAAGATCATCGGACTTGGGGAGAAGTTCCATAAGCCGGTGGTGGCTACCTGCGACGTACATTTCTTAAATCCGGAGGACGAGGTGTACCGCCGGATCATTATGGCGGGGAAAGGATTCTCAGATGCAGACGAACAGGCGCCTTTGTATCTGAGGACAACGGAGGAGATGCTGGAAGAGTTTGAGTATCTGGGTTCTGAGAAGGCTTATGAGGTTGTGATCGGCAATCCCAATATGATTGCCGGCTGGGTGGAGAAGATTTCGCCGGTACGGCCGGATAAATGCCCTCCGGTCATCCCGGATTCTGATAAGACCCTGCGGGAAATCTGCTATAAGAAAGCCCATGAGATGTATGGGGAGAAGCTTCCGGAGGTGGTGACGGAGCGTTTGGAACGAGAATTAAATTCTATTATTTCCAATGGGTTTGCGGTGATGTATATTATTGCCCAGAAGCTGGTGTGGAAATCAAATGAGGACGGATATCTGGTAGGATCGCGTGGATCGGTGGGATCTTCCTTTGTAGCGACGATGGCTGGGATTACGGAGGTGAATCCTCTGAGCCCGCACTATTACTGTGCGAAATGCCATTACAGCGATTTTGATTCTGAGGAAGTCCGGAGTTATGCGGGAGGCTGTGGGATGGATATGCCGGATAGGGCGTGTCCGGAATGCGGCGAGCCTCTTGTGAAAGCGGGATTTGATATTCCTTTTGAGACCTTTCTGGGATTTAAGGGGAATAAGGAACCGGATATTGACCTGAATTTTTCCGGAGATTATCAGAGTAACGCACACAAATATACCGAGGTTATTTTTGGAGATGGGCAGACCTACCGGGCCGGAACCATCGGTACGCTTGCGGATAAGACAGCTTTTGGATTCGTCAAGAATTATTATGAGGAACGGAATACGAGAAAGAGGATTTGCGAGATTGACCGGATCGTACAGGGCTGCACCGGGATCCGGAGAAGCACCGGACAGCATCCGGGCGGGATTATCGTACTTCCTCTGGGGGAGGATATCAATTCCTTTACGCCGGTACAGCATCCGGCAAATGATATGTCCACGGATATTGTGACTACGCATTTTGATTATCATTCCATTGACCATAACCTGCTAAAGCTTGATATCCTCGGACATGATGATCCGACCATGATCAAAACGCTGGAGGAATATATTAGTTCCCCTGCTATGGATAATGAATATAATGAGACAGATCACCGGTTTGTGGCGACGGATATCCCATTGGATGATCCGGGGGTAATGTCCCTGTTTCAGAATACGGAAGCGCTGGGGATCAAGCCTTCGGATATCGGGGGATGCCCGGTGGGGTGCATGGGGATACCAGAATTTGGTACAGATTTTGTCATTCAGATGGTGATGGATACAAAGCCTCAGACTTTGTCTGACCTGATCCGTATCTCCGGCCTGTCCCATGGTACGGATGTGTGGCTGAACAATGCCCAGGAACTGATCCGCAGCGGAAAGGCTACGATCTCAACGGCGATCTGTACACGGGATGATATCATGACATATCTGATCAATAAGGGGATGGACAGCGAGGAATCCTTTACCATTATGGAGCGCGTGCGGAAAGGTGCGGTGGCCAAGGGGAAATGTAAAGAGTGGCCGCAGTTCAAGGAAGATATGGCGGAGCATGGGGTGCCGGACTGGTATATCTGGTCTTGCGAGAAGATCAAGTATATGTTCCCCAAGGCTCACGCGGCGGCTTATGTTATGATGGCTTACCGGATTGCTTACTGCAAGATCAATTATCCGCTGGCATACTATGCGGCATATTTTGGGATCCGTGCAGATGCGTTTTCCTATGAGCTGATGTGCCAGGGAAAGGAACAGCTGGACTTTCATATCAATGAATATCAGAAAAAGGAAACCTTGTCCAAGAAGGAGCAGGATACCCTGAAGGATATGAGGATCGTACAGGAAATGTATGCCAGAGGATTTGAATTTCTACCGATTGACCTGTACCGCTCGAAGGCGTCCCGGTTTGAGATCGTGGATGGAAAGCTCCTGCCGCCCTTTTCCAGCATTGAAGGTATGGGCGCGATCGCGGCGGAGGCAGTGGAGGCGGCCGCGGCGGATGGGCCTTATCTGTCCAGGGATGATTTCCGCCAGCGCACCAAGGTAAGTAAGACGGTGGCCGATCTGATGAATATGCTGGGGATTTTTGGGAATCTGCCAGAGAGCAATCAGCTGAGTCTGTTTGATCTGTAAAATATCAAAGAGGTGTTTGTTTATGGAAAAGAAACGGTATAAAGGGATTTTGTATATTGTATGTTCGGCGTTCTGCTTTGCCCTCATGAATGTATTTGTCAGGGCAGCGGGGGAACTGCCGTCTATACAAAAGAGCTTTTTCCGCAATGTGGTCGCATTGGTGTTTGCCTGGATCATAATGAGGAAAAACAAGATTCCTTTCCGATGTAAAAGGGAGAATTTTAAATATCTCCTGATCCGGGCAGTCTGCGGGACGGCAGGCATCTTGTGTAACTATTATGCGATTGACCACCTGATGATATCGGATGCGTCTATGCTTAATAAGATGTCGCCGTTTTTTGCGGTGATCTGCAGCAGTTTTGTACTGAAGGAAAAGGTGGATATCCCGCAGGCTTTATGCGTGTGCGGTGCGTTTCTGGGAAGCCTGCTGGTGATTAAGCCTACCTTTGCCAATATGGTTTTGTTTCCGTCATTTATCGGCCTTCTGGGAGGACTTGGGGCAGGTGTTGCGTATACCTTTATGAGGAAAGCAACGCTGAGCGGAGAGAAAGGGCCGCTGATCGTGTACTTTTTCTCGGCATTTTCATGCCTGGTAACAGTGCCGTTTGTTTTGTCTGATTATCAGCCCATGACGGGGCGGCAGCTGCTGTCGCTCCTTGGAGCGGGACTATCGGCTGCCGGAGGGCAATTTTCTATCACGGCAGCATACAGCTATGCCCCGGCGCGGGAGATATCGGTATATGATTATTCCCAGGTGATCTTTGCAGCGGGCCTGGGATTTGTGATTTTTGGGCAGGTTCCGGATGTTTTGAGCTGGCTGGGATATGCTGTGATATGTTTGATGGCGGTAGTGATGTTTTTGTATAATAACAGCAGTACCTTTTTGAAAAGAGGTAAGCCGGAGGGTATACAGAAATAAGAAACACCGGAAAATATGGACATGGAATGTTTCAATTGTATTTCTTATAAATATCTGTTATAGTATGATTATGTAACCGTAAAACCGGGATTATACAGATTTCCGGATTCCTGTTTCCGAGACGGATCTGTATTTCCCGGTAATGTATCTAATAGATGTTTTCCAGGTAGAAAGGTAAAGATGAAAAAAGCTGTTTTATGCTATGTGGTTCTGATGCTGGTTATATTTTGCGCGGGCAGTATTTTTGGAGATACTTCCGGAAGTTTTCCTGGATCTGTGATGAGGTTTCTGTTTATTATGGTATTAACACTGGCAGGATGCCAGGACATAAGGATGAAGCAGATCGCGGATGGATGGCATGTGGTGATTGCAGGGCTTGCAGGGGTTTCCTGCGTGGCTGCTCAGGAACTTTTTTTCTTCCCACGGGCGGCAGGGCTGGTTTGTGTCAGCATACCGCTGCTTATAGTAGCGGTACTGTTTCCGGGAAGTATCGGAGGGGGAGACGTTAAACTGACGGCAGCAAGCGGTTTGTTTCTTGGATGGAAAGCCCTGCTTATATCTGTGGCGGCAGGATTTTTGCTTGCCGGTGTCTGTGTGGGAAGCCTTCTGGCGGCAGGTAAGATCGGGAAAAAGGATTCGTTCCCGCTGGGCGCGTTCTTATGTATTGGCATGGCTATTGGAATCTTTGAAGGACACTGGCTGTGGAAATAATATATAAAGAAACCACAGCCGGTGGGGCTTCCCACAGGCCTGCGGTTTCTGGAAACGATAAGGATGATATCAAAATTAACTTGCCTGGCTCTGGCAGGCGAACAGCCTGTCCAGGGTACTGAGAAATACAGAAGCTTCACCCTGGATCTGCTTTTTTTCTGCATTGGTTTTCCGGTCTTCCAGATAGCTGTCATACATTACACAGAGCATAGCATATGCAAATTCCCGGTTCTGGCTCCACTGAAACAGCATCCAGTTCATAGAATGCGAGTACCAGTACTTTTTTGGAATACCGCTGGATTCTAAGACCTTTACATGAGGCTCGGCCTCCTTCGCCAGAGCGGCCAGCTGTTCGGCGTGTTCTTCCTCCGGCTTCTTCCTGCCGGAGAGTTTCCGTATTACTGCGTTGTGTCCGGACATGTCATTCAGCAGCTGGAATCCTGAGGCAACAAGCTCATTTAGCTTATTGGCTGCCTCCCAGTATGGGGCGAAGTCCGGGGATAACGGTCCTTTATAATCAGATCTTCCGGAACGTCCTGCGGATTCCTCCCTGCGGATCGGGTTTCGTATACGCCGGTCATAGATCCTGCGCTGTTCCGGGCTGCTGAGTATCTTATATGCATATAGTACATTCTGAATGTAGGTAGTGGTATCATAGGTACTGTCTATATTGGCGTCTGGATGTAGCTTTTTGACAAGAAAATTCTTGGCGCTGGTGATTTCCTCATCCCCGGCATCCATAGGGACGCCGAGCAGATCATAATATGTGCATTCTTTCATAAAAAACTCCCCTTACTAAAATAAAACCGCGCTGAAAGCGCAATCATCTGAATCCCCTTTTAATTGGAAAAGCTGAATAGTTACATCATACGCTACTTTTAAGGGGAAATCAATAGATGAAATAAAAAGATGAAAGATAAGAGGGGGGATCACGCATTTGACATAGACAGACTGCCAGCCTATAATGATCGGTAGCCTGTATCCTGTATTATGGAAGGAACAGGAACAAAGGAGAAGACATATGAAGTATTCGAAGATAACAGAATGGTGCCATGAAATAATCCGGTCGCAGGTACGGAGGGAAGGATGTTATATTGACGCGACCATGGGCAGAGGCCATGATACGCTGCTTTTATGTGAACTGGCGGGAGCAAAGGGACATGTGCTGGCCTTTGATATACAGGAAGAAGCATTGAAGGATACGGAAGAACTTCTGGAAAAATGCGGGATGCCCGGCAGGGCAGAGCTGATTCTGGATGGCCATGAACACATGGAAAAATATGCCTGTCCGGAATCGGTGGATCTGATCTGTTTTAATTTCGGTTATCTTCCTGGCGGAGATCATAGGATTGCTACCAGACCGGAAACCAGTATTCTGGCAATTGAAAAGGGACTCGTCCTGTTAAAAGCCGGAGGAATGATGAGCTTATGCATTTACAGCGGAGGAGATACTGGATTTGAAGAAAAAGAAAAGATACTGGAATATATAAAGGAATTACCTTCCAGAAATTACACTGTCATTGTAAATCAATACTATAATAGGGAAAATAATCCCCCCATACCTGTATTTATCTGGAAAAAAAATTAAATTTTTCGCAACTTAATGCTTTAATTTGTGAAAGTGTTGTGTTATACTTATCTACATGATTGTTTCTATACCAGGGAAAGCAAGGGGTAAGCTGCTGTCATAGTGGGTGCTCCTGCGTTGGAAGATATATTTGCCTGAAATAGTATTTATAGGAAGGATGAAGAAGATGTCAGAGTTGAAAAAAGTGATTATGCTCGGAAATGAAGCGATTGCCAGAGGCGCATATGAGGCAGGAGTAAAGGTATCAGCAGCATATCCGGGGACGCCGAGCACTGAGATCAGCGAATATCTTGTACAATATAAAGATGAAGTATACTGCGAATGGGCTCCCAATGAAAAGGTGGCCACGGAGGTGGCTGTCGGCGCGTCCCTGGCTGGAACCAGAGCCATGTCCTGCATGAAGCATGTAGGGTTTAACGTAGCGGCAGATCCGGCTTACAGCGTTTCCTATATGGGCGTCAACGGCGGATTGGTGATCGTGGTTGCAGACGATCCGGGTCTTTATAGCTCTCAGAACGAGCAGGATACCAGAATGGTTGCCCGCGCGGCGAAGCTTCCGGTGGTAGAACCGTCGGACAGCGCCGAAGCAAAAGAGTTTTTGAAAATGGCGTTTGAACTGAGCGAGCAGTTTGACCGTCCGGTTGTTTACCGTACAACTACAAGGCTGGCACATTCCCAGGGAATCGTAGAATTGGGGGAACGCCAGGTTCCGGAGGATAAACCATACGAAAAAAACATCCAGAAAAACGTTATGATGCCGGTAAATGCGAAACTGCGGCATGTAGAGATTGAAAAGCGTAATGAGGAGCTTGCCCAGGCGGCAAATGAACTTCCCATGAACCGGGTAGAGATGAATGATACAAGGATTGGCGTGATTACCAGCGGTATTCCTTATCAGTATGTAAAGGAAGCGCTGCCGGAGGCATCTGTCTGTAAGCTGGGACTTGTGAATCCGCTGCCGAAAAAGATGATAGAAGAGTTTGCCGCAAAGGTAGATACGCTTTACATTGTGGAAGAATTAGATCCGGTGATTGAAGAACAAGTGAGATCATGGGGGATTCCATGTACCGGCAAAGAGATTTTTACGGTGCAGGGAGAGTATAGTGCAAATATGCTCCGCCAGGCAGTCCTGGGAGAAGACTTAGAGCTGAAAGCTCCTGCCAGGGTGCCGGGAAGACCACCGATCCTTTGCCCGGGATGCCCTCACAGAAGCGTATATTATGTGTTGAACAAATTAAAAATGCATGCGGCGGGAGATATCGGCTGTTATACTCTGGGTGCAGTAGCTCCTCTTAGTGTTGTGGATACCACGATGTGTATGGGGTCAAGTATTTCTACCCTTCATGGGATGGAAAAGGCAAAGGGAAGAGATTATATTAAAAACTGGGTTGCAGTAATCGGTGATTCTACATTCTTACATACAGGCGTCAACTCATTGATGAATATGGTATATAATCATGCGTCGGGGACAGTTCTGATCCTGGATAACTCCACCACAGGTATGACCGGTCATCAGGATCATGCCGCTACGGGGAAGACGTTGATGGGAGAACCCACATATGCAGTCGATATACCGGGGCTCTGCCGTGCAATGGGCGTTCCGAATGTGACGGTGGTAAATGCTTTTGATATCGCCGCGCTGGAGAAGGTCATAAAAAAAGAAACAGCAAAGGAGCAGGTATCTGTGATCATCACGAAGGCTCCCTGCGTACTGTTAAGTAAAGCAAAGAAACCTGTATATGCAGCTGATGCGGACAGATGTAAAAAATGTGGTATGTGTATGAAGCCTGGCTGTCCTGCTATGACGAAGAACGAAGACGGAACAATCCGCATTGACGATACAATGTGTACCGGCTGCGGGCTCTGTGAGAAACTGTGTAAATTCGGTGCGATTGAATTAGTAAAGGACGGTGACAGGTAATGGCAGTGAAGAATATCATGATCGTTGGCGTAGGCGGGCAGGGAACGCTTCTTACCAGCCGGATCCTGGGAGGACTTGCAATACTGGGAGGCTATGATGTGAAGCTTTCAGAAGTCCATGGCATGGCGCAGAGGGGCGGAAGTGTTGTTACCTTTGTCCGGTATGGGGAACAGGTAGCGGAGCCAATTGTAGAGGAAGGACAGGCGGATGTTATTATCGCTTTTGAGAAGCTGGAAGCGCTCCGGTATGCCCATTTTCTGAAAAAAGACGGGGCGCTGGTGGTGAATGACTGGGAGATCGATCCAATGCCGGTTGTGATCGGGGCGGCAGAATACCCGGAGAATATTCTGGAAAATCTGGAAAAGAAGCATAGAGTATATACGGTAAATGCCACAGAAGAATCTAAAAAGCTGGGGAATCCAAAGGTATTTAACCTGATCGTGCTTGGCGTGGCGGCGCAGCATATGGATTTTACTAAGGAACAGTGGTATCAGGTAATTGAAAATACGGTTCCTCCGAAGACGGTCGCGATCAATAAAAAGGCTTTTGATACAGGATACGGACTTTAACTGCGGAAAACAGGCGCAGCGCCCGGGGCGTGGCGCCGGATCCTGACAGAAATGCTGATAACTGCCGTAAGGCAGTCAGATATACAGATAAAGGAGGTGTCATATATTATGGATAAGTATAAGAGGGATACCTTCATGTTTGGGAACCTTCGTCTCACTTAAGCAGATAGCCAACAGAGGCGAAGGGTAAATACTGGTTGGCATTGCCTGCCTATGCAGGAATAATGTAGAAAGTAAAATACCCCCCAACCATGAGGGAAGAATAGGGAGATCGTAAAATGGCGAAGGTTTTGTTAGAAGATTGGAAAGAACAGTATAGAGATGAGAAAATTGAGCGTATGAGCAGAGATGAGATGTCTGCGCTCCAAAGTAAGAAACTTGTGAAACAGGTAAAGAACGTATATGAAAACGTACCGTTCTACCGTGAGAAGATGGATGAACTGGGAGTAGAACCCGGCGATATCAAAGGTATTGAGGATATACATAAATTGCCCTTTACCACGAAAGAGGATCTGAGGGATAATTATCCCTTCGGCCTGCTGGCTGTCCCAAAGGAAAAGATTGCCAGAGTGCAGGGGACTTCCGGGACGACAGGGAAACTTACGCTTGCCGCTTACACTGAGCAGGATGTGAAGACATGGGGCGAGTGTGTCGCCAGAGGACTTGTGATGGCCGGCCTTACTTCAGCTGACCGTATTCATGTATGCTACGGCTACGGATTGTTTACCGGCGGTATGGGGCTGGATCTGGGAGCCCAGGCGCTGGGCGCAATGGCGATTCCGATGTCATCCGGAAATACAAAGAGACAGCTGATGTGCATGGAGGATTTCGGCGCAACTGCATTTGGCTGTACCCCGTCCTATGCGATGTATCTTGCCGAAGCCGCAAAGGAAGCAGGTATTGTTGAACGGCTGCAGCTCAAGGCAAGTATCAATGGCGCAGAGCCATGGACGGATGAGATGAGGTTAAAGATCGAAGAAATATTAAATATCAATACCTTTGATATTTATGGACTCTGCGAGATTACAGGGCCGGGAGTTGCGATGGATTGTATCCATCACAAGGGGCTTCATGTGTATGAGGATCATTTCTACCCAGAGCTTCTGAACCCGGCAGACCAGACCGCATGTGCTGAGGGAGAGACGGGAGAACTTGTATTTACTACGCTTAGCAAGGAGGGAATGCCTCTTTTGCGGTATAGGACAAAGGATCTTACCAGTATTGACAGGAGACCCTGCGAATGTGGGAGAACACTGCCGAGAATTCAGAAGTTCACAGGAAGAACGGATGATATGAAGGTGATCCGCGGAGTCAATGTATTCCCGACTCAGGTTGAGGCTGCGCTCTTGTCTATGGGCGGCCAGGTTGCACCGCATTATCTGCTGATCGTAGACCGGGAAAATAATCTGGATGTGCTGACTGTTATGGTAGAGGTTACAGAGGAATATTTCTCAGATGAAATCCGTAAAATGGAGGCGTTAAAAGAAAAGGTTGGAGCAGTTTTGAAACAGGCTCTCGGCATTTCTGTGCGGGTGAAGCTGGTTGAGCCCAAAACGATCCAGAGAAGCGAAGGCAAAGCAAAACGTGTGATTGACAATAGAAATCTGTAAGAGGAGGAAAGAGATTATGAGCTTAAGTAACACAGTGCAGCAGTTATCCGTATTTTTAGAGAACAGGGCAGGCCGCCTGGATGAGGTGCTTAGCGTACTTGCAGAAGGCGGGGTAAATATTGTGGCGCTCAGTCTTGCAGATACTTCCGATTATGGAATGCTCCGGATGATAGTATCCGATCCGCATAAAGGGCGCGTGATATTGAAAGAAGCAGGGATTACGGCGATGCTGACCGATGTGGTTGCATTCCGGGTATCCCATGATACAGGATCTTTAAGCAAGGCTATGCATCAGCTGGTAGAGGGTGAGATCAATATTGAATATATGTATGCATTTGCAAATGGAGCCGACGCTGCTGCGATACTCAAGAGCGATGAGCCGGTAAGGGTAGTGGATATCCTGCTGGGAAGCGGATTCAAAGTATATAGCGCCGATGAGGCATATACGGCGAACGCGTAAGGGGAAGACAGAGATATAAAAGGGATGCCAGATTATCTGACATCCCTTTTTCGCATTCCAATGTATGCTTTTAAATATTTAAATTAATTCTTAAAAAACGAAGCAAAAAAATTTACATATATAAAAGGTACATTCCTCAAGTTGTGAATGCGGAAAACAGTTAACACTTAACAACATTAACTGCCTGAGGTCCTTTTGCGCCGTCTGTTACTTCAAATTCAACAGCCTGGCCTTCTTCTAATGATTTAAAACCATCCATAGCAATGCCTGAATAATGTACAAAGACATCATTGCCGGCTTCGTCAGAAATGAAGCCGTAGCCTTTCTGATTGTTAAACCATTTTACTGTACCTTTGCTCATTGTAATACCTCCACAAATAAAAAATACAAACAAAATCTATAAAAATTATAGATGTGATACTTTTTTACACTATCATAAATTATGTAAGAAGTCAATGAAAAATGAGGCGAAATATAAATCTTCATAAATACTTGACGCATCTTTAGCCAGCGTGTAAAGTAAAAGGAGATGGAGAAAGGGTATTTATACAGAGTAGGGGTAGTATATGATAACATTAACGGGAAAAAAGATATCGGAAGGGATAGCGATCGGCAGGCTGTTCTTCTATAAGAGAGGAAGGCGGGAAGTCCGGCGGATATATGTGGAGGATGCCAGAAAAGAGATCCTGCGTTTCCAGAAAGCGTGTGATAAAGCCTCTCAGGAAATCAAGAATTTATATGTGGATGTTGCAAAAGATATAGGAGAAGCGAATGCCTCCATGTTTGAGATGCAGCAGATGGTTCTTGAGGATTCGGAATATTTAGAGGGTATAACGAAGATCATCAGAGAGCAGAAGCTGAATGCAGACTATGCTGTAGAAGAAGAAACCAATCGTTTTATAGAGAAATATGCTTCCAGGGACGCCAGTTATGTAAGGGGTCACGAGGCAGACGTAAAGGATGTGGCGGCGCGTATTTTGCGTATTTTAGTGCGTACCCGCAAGGAAAAGATGCTGATGGACGAGCCGTTTATCCTGGCCGCCAGGGAACTCTATCCAAGTGAGGCTGCACAGCTGGAACGCGCAAAGGTATTGGGGATCGTAACGATGTTTGGCACGATCAATTCCCATACGGCGACGATTACGAGAACGAAGGAGATTCCGTCAGTCATTGGCATTGGAGAGGCCCTTAAACGTGAGTATGAGGGGAAAATGGTTATTATTGACGGCTTTGACGGTAAAGTATATATTGAGCCGGATCAGACCACGCTTGCAAGGATGCGGGAGAAGAAAAAAAGCGTCTTGCGGAAATCCGAAACATTGGAGCGCCTGAAAGGAAAAGAGAATATTACCCAGAGCGGGCAGAAGATCGACGTTTGTGCTAATATCGGAACAAAAGAAGATATAGAGAGCGTATTAAGAAACGATTCTAACGGGATCGGGCTGTTCCGGAGTGAAAATATATATATGGCTTCTGGAATCAGATTCCCATCAGAGGAGCAGCAGTTTCAGATATATAAACTTGCGGCTGAATCAATGGGCGAAAAAAAGGTCGTAATCCGTACCGCAGACATTGGCGGTGAAAAGAGCGTCGACAGTATGGTGATAACCGGAGAAAATAACCCGGCGATGGGATACAGGGGGATCCGGGTTTCACTGGATAAAGAGGAGATGTTTAAAACGCAGCTCAGGGCGATCTTAAGGGCGAGCGCTTTTGGGAACGTTGCCATACTATTTCCGATGATCAGTTCGATTGAAGAATTATCGGGGGCAAGAGACATCCTTGAGAGAGTGAAACAGGAGCTTAAAAAAGAAAAAATCCTATTTGATGAAGCAATCCGGGTCGGGGTTATGATCGAAACGCCGGCAGCCGTTATGATCAGTGGCGAACTGGCAAGAGAAGTGGACTTTTTCAGCATTGGAACGAATGACCTGACACAGTTTACACTGGCCATGGACCGCACAAACCGGCGGATATCAGGGTACTACAATCCAAAACATCCAGCGTTGATCAAGATGATCCGTATCGTAGCAAACAATGTACATTTAGAGGGTAAGAAAATAAGTATATGCGGTGATCTGGCGGCGGATCTTTCTATGACGCCACAGTTTATCAATATGGGGATTGATGAATTATCTGTTGCGCCCAGCCAGATTCTCCCGCTTAGGAAGCATATCCGCGAATTAAAGTAGATTTGAGGATGCACATTTATGTAATCTGAAAGTGCGCTTTTCTGTATAAGAATGATATTAAAACTGGCAGTGATTCCAATAAAGAATAGCTGCCAGTTTCTGCTTTTATTTATTTCCCAGGATCCCGCCTTTTTTGGAATACTCCATGATCAGTTTGGAGTTTGCTTCGACAAGTTTCTGGAAACGGGCCATCTCCTTGTCATTAAAGCCCACTACATTCTCCCATTTATATTCGGGGAGCTTACATATTGCTTTAAAAAAACCTTTTTGTTTGTCTTTTTTCTCTACAACAACATCAACGGTTTTATCTGCATGCATTTCCGAATGGCCGATTTCTGTGTTGTCATGTAATTTTATAAATGGATATAACATATTTTGTGCCTCCTTCCGTCTGCATTCCTTCCTGTTTATTATAAATCGGATCATTCATCTGCGTCAATGAAAAGAAGCAGTCTGGAAAGATGTTTTGTAAAAGACGCCCGGAGTGGATCGTAATAATAGTTTATTGACCGGCGGCTTTTTCAGCGAAATCCGTTGTTACAAGTTCTTCATAAGGCGCGCGTTCGCTTAATTCACCGGCATCTTCGAGGATATCCTGAAGCAGGCCGAAACTGTCTTCTGAGAAAATCAAATCTGTTTTCCAGGTATCCTGTTCATAATAGCGGGTAACAATAGTTGTGATGGTATCCTGATCGGTTTCTTCAAACTGCGGCGCGATCGTGGAGGCGATTTCTGCCGGAGTATGGGTCTGCACATAATCCATTCCTTTTTGTAATGCATTTGTGAAGCTCTGAATGATGTCCGGGTTGGCATCTAGATAGCTCTTTTTCGCGGAAAATGCGGTGTACGGAACATATCCGCTGTCTGTACCAAGTGATGCCACTACAAAACCTTTGCCCTCCTGCTCTAAAGAAGTGGCGCCTGGTTCGAATTCAATAGTATAATCTCCCTGCCCGCCGGA
The DNA here is from genome assembly GCA_964529215.1 of uncultured Mordavella sp. Taxonomy (GTDB): domain Bacteria; phylum Bacillota; class Clostridia; order Lachnospirales; family Lachnospiraceae; genus Claveliimonas. Next base: position 20,103 of record CAZGVY010000016.1, read on the forward strand.
GAAGGCAGCAGCAGTAGAACCAAAATCGATGCTCTGGTCAATATTTACTTCGGAAGGGTCAATGCCATTCTGATGGAGAATATATTCGAATACCATTTCTGGCATACCGCCTGTTGCCATCAGAATTATGTAAATAATCTTCCGATAATTGTTCAGCAGTTATTTGAACTTGTAAATCCGGCAGATATTGATGTATAAGTGCAGTGATTTCTTTTTCTGTTTTTACAATATTGTAAGGTTTCAGAGGATTATCGGTATCTTTCAAAATTCCCAGTTCTTTCATCAGATTGATATAAGGCAAAATGCTTTGTTTCGTTTTCTTAAATCCTAATGCAGTAATATGTTCAGATAAATATTTTGCCGAAGTGTAGCCACGTGCGTCTTCTATAATCAATTTCATTACAAGGGCGATTACTGTATTTTCCCGATGGTTCATCTCATTAGCAGGATTATAATTGATCAAATCCGATAAACCATATTTTAAAATGATTTCTGGCATTCCTTCTTTGTTTACGTCAATTCTTTCAATCAACAGTTCAATATCCCTTCGGTCAAGAGCTCCGCCTTCAATAATTTTATCAACTACATCCAACGCATTTTTTAATTTATCTTTTACATCCGGTATTTCTAAGGTAGTTTCATTCTGTTCTTTTTCCTGCATTTCCAGACCATGAATCTGTGTCAGTAGATCCTTCTGCATGGAATCATAGGTTTCATGGATTAAATCTTCATTTTCAGATGCTATAGATAAGTCTTTTATCTTTTGTTTTAAAAGTACTTTCAACTGATTTTTTCGATTTTGAATCTCTTCTTGAAGTTCATGTTTTTTTTCTGCCAGCGTTTTCTTCTCTGCTTCAAAAT
>CAZGVY010000017.1:0-20878 GCA_964529215.1 uncultured Mordavella sp.
ACTTAAAATCCCGTGGGTAGCGATACCCGTACCGGTTCGATTCCGGTCTGCGGCATTTGTTAAAAATAAAGGAAACGCTATTCCCTCATTTCCCGGATGTAGTCCATCCCTTCCGAATCTACCCCTTCAGGCCTCTCGCCTGCCTGTCCATATCCTCTACAACAATATCATAGATTTCCCCAAGGGAAGCACAATATTCTAACACCTTCCATGGTTCGTTTGTATGGAAATGAATTTTTATTAATTCCTCGTCTCCAACCGCCAGCAGGCAGTCTCCTTTAAAATTTTCTACAAAATATTCACTTACCGCATCTTCATCAAGGTCCTCTCCCTCAATCAGTAATTGTGTATCATACCGGAATTCCAACATATATTTTACCATCCTTTCCTGTTATGTCATTCAAATTATACTTCTCGTATCCGTCAGGAGATCGCTTTTTCCCTCCACTTGCCTCTTTTGTAAAAAATACTGGTAATCACCGCGCCCAGCACCCAGGAAATCAGCAGCGAGATAAATATGCACGCTCTTTCTCCCTGCGGGAGCTCCGGCGTCTTCGAAAGATACACCAGGCCATATGCCAAAGGCACGCGGATCACGATCGTACTCACCATGGAAATCCACATAGGCGTCATCGTATCTCCTGCTCCCCGCATCACTCCCGACAACGTCTGGGTTACGGCAACCGCCACATAACCCGCGGCCAGAATTGTCATCATCTGCATGCTGAGCGTAACAAGTTCAGAAGTATTGGTAAAAATCCTCATCAAATGTTTTCCAAACAAAAGGATCAGTCCCACGATCACCGCAGAAGTCCCCATTGCCATCAGGGTTCCCTGCTTTGCGCCCCTGGATACCCGTTCATATTCCCCGGCTCCCACATTCTGTCCCGCATAGGTAGTCATTGCCGTGCCAAATGAAAAGTTCGGCATCATTGCAAATCCGTCTACACGCATCACGATTACATTCGCCGCAATAAACAGTTCTCCAAAGCTGTTGGTCAGCGACTGCACCACCAGCATCGCCATGGACATGATTGCCTGAGTCACCCCTGAGGGTACTCCCAGCCGTATGATCCCGGCGGCATACTGCTTAAATAAACGTATGTATTTCCATTTCATATCAAAGAGGTCCTTCAGCTTCGTCAGCCTCCGGATACAAAGCAGCGCAGAAATCCCCTGAGCAATCGCCGTAGCCAGAGCTACCCCGGCAACTCCCATTCCAAGCTCCGCTACAAACAGGAGATCCAGCACGATATTGAGCCCGCTTGCCACAAGCAGATATACAAGCGCCGACATGGAATCTCCCAGCCCGCGCAGAATGCCGCTCAAGATATTATAAAAAGCCATGCCTGCCACACCGACAAACAGGATCCGCAGATAGGACGTACACCAGTCGATAATCGTTACCGGCGTATTCAAAAGTTCCAAAAGCGGCCTTGCCGCCAATGTTGCCAGCGCCATGACCAGCAGCGATGCGATACCGGTCAGGATAATGGACGTACCTATGGTCTTAGACAGCGCTTCCCTGTTCCGCGCTCCCAGATACTGGGATACCATGATCCCAGCCCCCATACTGATCCCCACAAACAATACGATCAGAAGATTCAGGATCGGTCCCGCGCTTCCCACTGCCGCCAGGGCATTGTCCCCTACAAACTGGCCGACCACCACGCTGTCTACCGTATTGTATAGCTGCTGGGCAATATTCCCAATCAGCATCGGCACCGTAAAGATGACAATATCCTCCCATGGTTTTCCCACAGTCATATCTACTGGAGCAAATAACTTCTTTAATCCATTCATATGAAATTCCTCCTTCCGTCAAGCGTGTTAATTTCCATAGTAATTCATTATAAAAATGTTTGCAAGACAATTGTAAAAAAAGCACAAAAAATATGCTTCTTACCGGCAGATATTTCAATAAATCCCTGCCATGTAAAAAGCATATTTTTAGCTTTCCAAAAGTATACTTAACGGATCAAAACCTCAGGATGGTCTTTTACCGTTATCTTCAAAGCCTCATCCGCTACATCAAACGTATACTGAAGATCCTCTTTTGTAAGCGCCGTGTTGGTAAACATATTGTGAAAATGAGAAATATACACTCCTCTGCGGACCATTTCCCCGACCCACCTTTGATGCGCGATCAGAGACTCATCCGGATCCTTTAAGATCAGCTTAAACAATGACGGCAATCCGGTCGATTTAATACACACGTGATTAACGTCTGCCACTTCTTCAAGCCCCTTTGTAAGAGCCGCGCCGATCTCCTGCATTTTTTCAACGGCATGGATCTCTTTCATTTTTCTTAAGGTCGCCACGGAGGCCGCAAGAGGGACGGATGACAGCCAGTAGCTTCCTGTATAGTTCATATCCTCAACCGCGGGTTTTACTTTCTCCACACCCACAAGGGCAGACATATTCCATCCATTTGCAATTGCCTTGCCAAGCGTCAGCATATCCGCTTTAATTCCAAAATAATGATCGGATCCTGCAAGATCCATACGGAATCCTGCCCTTACATCGTCTATGATCAGGAGTATCCCATGCTCATCACATAATTTGCGGACCTTCGGCCAATAATCCTCGTCAGGAAGCACGTTATCATAATGAGAAATGTGATTATACGGCATGGAAATAATACAGGCAATCTCTCCCTTATATTTCTCCACCAGCGCTTTAAGCCCTTCATAATCATTAAATTCAGCATATAGATTATGACAGATATCTTCGTCCATAACCCCCGGTGTTCCCGGCGCCTGGCACCATTGTGTAACGCCATGATATCCATGCTTCATCATGATAATGCGGTTCCGCCCGGTCATATGGCGGGCAGTCATAATTGCAAGCGTAGTCACATCGCCTCCATTTTTCGCAAAGAAAGCCCAGTCCGCACAGTTTACAGTCTTTACCAGTTCTTCCGCGCACTCGATCATCACCGGCGAAACAACGGTTGTACAATTTCCCTTTTTCTCCTGCTCAAGTGCGGCCGCTTCTATATCAGGATCCTGATAGCCAAGAACATTAGGCCCATATGCACAGGCATAATCAATAAAGCGGTTCCCATCCACATCCCAGATATAGGTACCTTCTGCCCGGTCTGCAAACAACGGATAACAGCCCATCGGATTCAGCCTTGCACGGCCTACTCCCAGATGCCCGTACAATCCACAGGGAACCACCTTTTCCGCCCGGTCATACAGTTCAAAACTTTTGTCGTATTTATATGCTTTCATGGTTACTGCCCCTCCTTTTCCCGGTCATACGCCAATAACAGAATATCCTCAAATGCGTCGTTCATCGGCGAAAGACCCTGCTGATCCAATTTTTTATGTACCGTCGCCACATAGGGGCTTAACTTCTTATTCATCAGCGCCCAGGCCGCCTCGGTATCGCTGAACTCATAAATTGCTTTCGGATGCTCCAGGTTCTCTACGGTTTCAAGATGTCCGTCTTTTATCATAATGCCTACTGACAGTCCTCCGGAAATCCTGACGATCAGCTTGCCGTCTCCCAGCTTCTTTGCAAGCTTTTTCCCTTCCGGATCTTCATTTGCAAGCTTCACCGCTTTCAGGATCCGGTCTTTTACCATCATTTCCATATCCATTCTTTCACCACTTTCTATCCTATATAAATAATCATTTCACTACGATCCATCTCTCAACGGATATCTAATCCGTCAAATCTGCATTGCCTTATTTTTTCATTTCTGTTATACTTATGTACTACATACCGCAAGGAGGATACACATGGGAAAACGGAAAAACCTTGAAGTTGAACAGGCCATTTTGGAATACCTTTCAACGAATCAGAAGATACTTATGAAAGATGCGGTCCAGATGTTCCAGTTATCTGAATCCACACTCCGCCGTATCTTTATCAAATTAGAGAACGAAAAGAAAGCGGTCCGCACCATCGGAGGTATCATCGCCGTTACGCCAGACAATTATTATAACTATAATCTTACAAGCCAGAAGCATAAGGAAGAAAAAGACCATATCGGCAGATATGCCGCCCGTCTGCTCCATTCCTCAGATTTTATTTATATTGACTGCGGATCTACGACTGCATACCTTTCCCATGCTATTGTAAAACTGATCCAGGACGGCAGATTATCCGGAAAACTTAATATCATCACAAACTCCCTGATCAATTTAGAGATCCTTCACCCTTACTGTAATGTTATTCTGACAGGCGGGATTCTCAATGAAAAACGCAAAAGCTTTACCGGCGCCCTTGGAACCGAATTTTTGTCAAACTTTCATTTTTCAAAAGGGTTTTTTGGTGCAGACGGGATGAGCTTTGAACATGGGTTTTCCTGTGATAACATTGTCGTATCTCAGTTAACAAGAGCCGCACTTTTACAAACCAACGAGTCTTACGTTCTCCTTGATTCTTCTAAGATAAATCATCCTTCCTATGTGAATTATGCGGATCTTGATGAGGTGTCTGCTGTCGTCACCGATCATAACATTTCCAGCGCAGACCAGGATACCTTTGCCCACTGCGGGCCGGCGCTCCACATTGCAGACTGATCCGCCCGTCTCCCCACGGGCCGGAATCCCCACCAAGAACAGAAATTATTCCTTTATTTTAGTTTTTTCTTTGCATCCGTCCAGTTTGTCCTCTTGCTCTGCGTCGTCTGCTGCAGGTATACATGTACGCCGTCTGCACAGAGTTCATCCAGCATACGTACTTCTTCTTCCGTCACAGTGATCGTTCCCTCAACCGAAACGGCCTCTGGCCGCGCTCCTGTGCCGCCGATCTGCAGGATTTCAATGTCAAATCCGGCCTTGATGCAGTGGAAAGCAGTCCGGATATCCTTAAATACAAGCATTGTACCCCGTGATTCAATTCCGCCTTCCTGGTATTTTGCGATTCCTTCTTCCTCCGTCAGTACCGAAAAATTTATACCAAATGGTACCGCCAGGGATAAAATATCCATCATCAGTTCATTATGCACAGTCTCCGTATCAATCACAATAATGCTCTCTGCATTACTTTTTCCAATCCATCCGGCTGCCACCTGTCCATGAATCATCCGGTTGTCAATTCTTACCAATGCCCATTTTTCCATTTTCTGCTCTCCTTTTCTTTAAACCTAGACAATCACGCCCAACACTCCAAGAACAATACCAATAATCATGGTTCCGTAAATAACCTTCAGTACGCTTACATTCTCTTTCTTCATAAATCTGTAGATAATGACCGTCGCAAATAATGTCAGTATATTCGGCATCAATTCATCAAACAGTCCTGTCTGCAAGGCAAATGTCACACCCGAAGCCGTGATCTCAATTGGCGTTGTTACATGTACCAGCGAACTGATCATTCCTCCGATCACAAACAAGCCCAGCGTAGTAAAGAAATTGATAAATTTATTGATCAGGCCACTCTGTACAAGCTCCTTAACCGCTCTGCTTCCAAGATTATAACCAAGCTGCATCAGCACAAACGCCTGTGTATTACAAAGCAGCGCACCAATCAGGACTGTAACAATAGCAGGCCACCAATAACCTTTTAACGCATAGGGGCACATCAGCGCCAATGTAGTCGGAATAATCGTAGCCCAGTTCAGCGTATCTCCAACTGCTGCCATTGGCGGGAATAATGCAGCCTTCGTCTCCGTGATCAGCGAGCCTTCAATCGGAAGCCCTTTTGCTCTTCCATAGACAGTGCGATACCAATCGGTAATGCAGACGTCATATCCTCAGCATTAAACAGCTCGGTCGTACGCATCATAGCTTCCTGAAGCCCATCCTCATCTTCTTTGTATAATTTCTGGAGGCAAGGCATCATACAGGTTGTAACACCATTTGCCTGATAACGCTCGTAACTGTTCGCATGGGAATACAGAGCCAGCAGCCGGACAGTCGCCCAGTTCAAGTCCTTCTTACTCAGCGCCGCATCCTGCGCACGGGTTGTTTTAAAGTTCATGTTCAGGCTCTCACCCTTGTTCTGGCAGCGGAAGTCAAACCAGGCAACAATGATTCCTGCAATTGCAATTCCAATCCCGCCAAGCCCTGAATATGCGGAAAAGATAAATCCTGCATAGAAAAATGGAATATAACCTTTCTTCCCGATATTTGACGCCACCACGCACATACCTACGATCGGCATCAGGGAACCTAACGCTCCAAGCCCATTCTGAAGCCTCTCCGGAAGCCCATTAACAAAAAATCCGATATTGCTTGCCCCGAAATACAGCGCAACCGTCATAGGCAGCCAGTACAATAACATTTTAAACAGCGCCGGATATACCAGGCCAGAGAGCCAGATTTTTTTATACTGACGCCTGCTGATAAAACGGTCTGTCAGAGTATTCCAGAAAGAACCGACTGTCATCCGCACAGTGGTAAGCTGCGACATGGTCAGCCCGACTGCCATGGACAGCGCCATTGCCGATTTTATATCCATTCCGGTTGAAATACATACCGCCGCCGTAAATATTCCCGATGCCGCCGCATCATTGGTTACCACCCAGCCCGCCTGTGTCTGTCCCAGGAACAAAGGCTGGATCGTCGCGCCTACGATCATCGCCGTCGAAACATCGCCCATTACCAGTCCTGTCAGAAGCGATACAGTAAGCGGCTGATAAAACAGCAAGTTCAGGGAATGAGGAAATATACTCATATAACTACACCAATAAAGCCCACCCAGTATAATTGCTTGCCATAGTTGCATACTTTACTTTCTCCTTTCGTCATTCAGACAGTGGCCGGAAACGGGCCAGGCAGTCCGAAACCGATGTTTTCCCTGCCTGTGCAGCAATCTCCGTAAGTTCAGAAAACCCTGCCGTCTCCCGCTGAGCCAGCACTTCCAGAACCATACCCAGATTCATTCCTGCGATCAAAGAAACAGCCTCCCGATTCTTTGCCCGCTCTATCGTCTTTAGCAGGCATTGATTACATGGTGTTCCTCCGAAAAGATCCGCAAGGATAATTACTCCGGCGGGAAAAAGTTCTATCAGTCTGCCAAGTTCTTCTCCCCACTCTTCTAAGTTATCCGAATCCTCCAATCCAATTACCGCCAGATCACTGCATTCTCCATATATCATATGAACAGCGTTTTTCATGCCTGCCGCCAGATTTCCATGACTTGCCAGAATGATGCCCGTCATATTATCTGTCATTTTCTCTGATACGATTCTAATCACTGTCTTCTCCTTTCCCAACATCTTTTACAAATATCTTCATTTTATGTTCAGCAAATCTGGCAAGATTCTCTTTACTGATCGAAGAATCCGTAATAACCCCGTCCACATTTTCCAGCTTACATGTAATTCCTACCGCTACCTGCCCGATTTTAGAAGCATCCATCAATACAAAATTCTTCTCCGACAATTTTGAAACAGCCTTTCCAAGCAAAGATACTGAAACGCTTGTGGATGTAAACCCCTGTGCAAAACTGAAGCCATCCGTTCCCAGGAAGCTTTTGTGAAACCGGAATTGTTCCAGAAACGCTTCACTCAGATTACCCGATACATCCTTCCGGTCTATCGAATACCGCCCGCCAACAATGATAACTTCGCAATAGGGTCCAAGAATCTCCAAATTAATGACGGAATTCGTCACTATCACTACATTCCAGATCTCCCCGCGTTTCATACGCTCCGCAAGCGCCCCGCACATCTGCCTGGTTGTCGTTCCGCAATCAATATAGACGAATTCATTACTCTCTACAAGCTGTGCAGCAATCTGGCCAATTTCTTTTTTCTGCTCCACATTTGTAATAACTGTTTCGTGATACCGGTATGTCTCCGTCTCCTGGATGATCTTAATACCGCCCAGAACACGTTCTACCCGCCCATCCTTCTGCAGCTTGATGAAAATCCGTCTGATCGTCGATTCAGAAGCATTTGTCAAGGCTACCGCTTCGGCCGTCGTCATTGCATGATTGCGCTGAACATAATTTAGAATCTCCATTTCTTTCAGGTTATAATTATTCTTCATAGCTTTCCCATTCTCTCCAATATATTAAAGATACTTTTTAAGTTCAATATAGCTCTTTTTCTTCAATTAATCAAGCAAGATTAAACTTTTCATTCAATAATTCAGAATAAATATGCCAATCAAACTTTTTCAATGGTACTTATGACGATTTAACCCATTTTTGTGGAGTTTCCAATAATATTCATCGTATATGTGATCTGCATATACTTGTTAGCTAACTTAGTATTAATACTAGCACATTTCATTCAATATTACAATATTTTTTGAACTATTTATTTCTTTTTATGAAGTATTTGTTCATTATTATGACTTTATCATTCATTTTCGACGCTTTCAATGAATGTTTTGGAGGATTTTGAATATTTTTACAAAACATACAGCCTCCATCAAAAGAACATAAAAAAACAGGCCGCCGGACCCGTAACTTATCTTTACAAATCCTGCAGCCTGTATACCTATTTCATGAATTTGTCGATCGCCTGATTCAGCAGCTCGATCGCTTCCCTGTCATTCTCCTCCACCGCTTCAACGATGCAATGACTGATATGGTTCTTTAGCACAACCTTTCCAGTATTATTAATTGCCGAACGTACCGCCGCCAGCTGGATCAGCACTTCACTGCAATCCTCATCCCGTTCCACCATGCGTTTCACAGCTTCCAAATGCCCGATTGCTTTTGAAAGACGGTTTAAAACCGCTTTCTTTTCCTCCATGCTGTGAACATGTCTGTGACCGCCGTCCTCACTTCCATGTCCATGGCCGCTGGTTCCGTCCGTATGTACATGGCCGTCTTTCCTGGTATTTAATTCTGTACTCATGATCTCCCGCCTCTATCCGTATATAATATCCTAATCCAAGTATACTCAGACATTCCCCCTGTGTCAACAGATCCCCGTTTGCCCAGTGAGCCGGCTGGTTCCGTAAAATTCCGCCAGTATGTCTGCTCCCATGGCAAGTTCCGTATCCCCTTCTCCCACACAGGCTATCACCGGGATTCCCGACAATTCCCCAATCATCCGCCGGTTATCCTTCTGCATCTTATCTCCTGTGTACCGGTTTAAAATAATTCCTTCCACAACAAGGCCGTGATTCTTCATATATTCCACTGTCGTTACCGCTGCATGAATCGAGCCAAGTCCGGAATCTGCTACAAGCAGTGTATGTAATTCCAGATGCTTTACTACATCCTCCAGCAAAATGTGCGCCTCTCCATCCCATCTAAGCGGACAGACAATCCCTCCACTTCCTTCTACCGTAACATAATCATAACTTCTGCAGATTTTTTCATAGTCTTTTTTTACCCTGGAAAGAATTAGCGGATTCCCCTGCCGCCTTGCCGCCAGATGCGGCGATACCGCATCCCGGTATAAATAAGAAACCATTCCTTCGTCCGGCTGGGAACTTCCGGAAATCCGCCTCACATAACCCGCATCGCTGTCCTCCGTACACTCCGCACCTGACAATGCAGCTTTATAATATCCCGCCTGATATCCTGCTTCCCGGAGCTGCTTTACAATCAGCGCTGTCACATAGGTCTTCCCTACATCCGTCCCGGTTCCTGTTATAAATAATCCTTTACTCATCCAGCAGCGCCTCCTGATACCCCAGGCGGTGGATCATCTCCATGTCCGTTTCCACCGTATAGCCGGATGTAGTCAGCATGTCACCGGATATCACCGCATTGGCGCCGGAAGTGAAGCAAGATGCCCCTTTATCCGCAAGCAGCCCTCTGCCGCCTGCAAGACGGATTGCAGCGTCCGGAAGAAGAAAACGATAAACCGCCACGATTCTTCTCATATCTTCAGCCGTAAGTCTCTGGCTGCCTGCCAGGGGTGTTCCCGCGATCGGGTTCAGCATATTAACCGGCACGCTTTTAACCTGAAGTTCCCGCAGCGTAAGCGCCATATCAATCCTGTCTTCGCAGGTTTCTCCCAGCCCCATGATCCCACCGCTGCAGACACTGAGCCCGGCTTCCTGTGCAGCCCGGATAGCCTCCACTTTATCTTCAAAGGTGTGCGTCGTGCAAATATTGGGGAAATTCCTCCTGGACGTTTCCAGATTGTTATGTACTCTTGAAGCTCCCGCCGCTTTTATCCTTTTGAATTGTTTTCCGGTAAGCAGCCCAAAGGATACGCATACCCTGATATCCACCTGTGCCTTTATCTCCTCGATAGCTCTGCACATCTGGTCTACTTCTGAATCGTCCAGCGCACGCCCGGAAGTAACAACCGAATACCTGAGCACGCCCCGTTCTGCATTGCGACGGGCCTGACGCAGGATTTCTTCTTTTGTAAGAAGCGGGTACTTTCCCACACCTGTATGATAATGTGCAGACTGGGCACAGAATTTACAGTCTTCTGAGCATCTCCCACATTTTCCATTTATAATCGTGCAGATATCAAATGCATTGCCACAGAAATGCTCCTGGATCTCCCCCGCCGCCCTGCCAAGAGGTTCAAGAGGAGCATGATATAATTCTAATGCTTCTGCTCTTGTGAGCTTTTTCCCCTTCAATACTTCTTTTTTCAGGTCTTCAACTCTTTCCATTTCCCTATCCCCTCCTCGTCTCATTCATCCGTCAGCACAAATCCGGTTTTCCTCAAACGCAACCCTACTCTCGACGCAAACAGGCACAGCACAAAATCTCCAGGCATATCCAGCGGAAAACAGGACAGGAATACCGCCGTCAGCGCTGCCGATGTCCCCGCATAACTATTCAATATCATATATTTGTAAAAGATCCCGACCATATAAGTTACTGCAAAGCCTGCCAGACCCGCTAGGAGAAAGGTTCCGTACCTGCATGCTCCCTTTTCACAGACCGTCCCTGTCACAAACGCAGCCACAGCAAATCCCAGCAGATATCCAAAGCTCGGCCGGAAGATATACCCGATTCCTCCTCCCGCCGCAAAGACCGGAATCCCGGCAAGCCCAAGCGCCACATAACAGATGATAGCCAGCATTCCCCTTCTTCCGCCAAGAACCATGCCTGCCAGTAAGACAAAGAAAAACTGAAGCGTAAAATAATCCATATACGGAACTGGTATCTGGATAAAAGCGCCGGCCGCTGTCAGTGCGGTAAACATCCCACACAGCGCCAGCTCTTTTGCAGAAAGGCTTTTTGTACTGTTCCGGCTCATCCTTTTGTATCTCCTTTTACAATTTGTCTTCCTACACTATATAGTATCTTAGCTTCAATTGTCAACTTTTTCATTATATTGGTTTACAATTTCATTCATTCCTGCTTTCATACTCCGCAGGAATTGCCACTGCCAGCTCTCTCCGGATGCTTTGGCAGCAAAAATCCCCGCCTTTTTCAATCGGCAGGGATTTCTTCATTTAAAATTTCTTTTATCTTTTTTAACACTGCATTTTCCCGCATCTCTCCGATAACCTCGTAGGCAGCCTGCTTCAGATTCTCACTTGCTCCGCCCACTGCATAACTGTATTTCGCCCTCTTAAGCATTGGAATATCATTATCTGCATTTCCAAAGGCCGCCGTTTCCTCCGGCCTGATCCCATAATGCTTCTGCATAATGGACAACGCTTTTCCCTTATTGCAGCCCTTATTCATAAAATCCAGAAAATTTTCTCCCCCAAGGCAGACATCCAGCTTCTCAGACCACCGCTCCTGCATCAGTTTTTCAATCTCAGGCGCAACGCCTTCCTTGTTCCAGACAGACACCTTACAGATATCCGTCACCTTAGCGGCATCCTCCACATATTCCAGCTCATAGGGATAAGCGCGCATATGTTCAAAATACTCATCCTGGCCATATTCGATATATGCCAGATCCGGCTTGCAAGCCATAATCGCATAACCGGGGCACAGGTTCTTCACATCCTCCGCCAGTGCCTGATACACCTCATCCGGAATTGCCATGGATGTTTTATAATCCTTCTCCCAGATATCCGTCCCATTGTCCGCAAGGATAAAGATCTGATCCAGGACTGGTTCAAATAGTTTCTTTACACAAGGCTTCTGCCTGCCGCTTGCCACCCCGGTCAGGATCCCTTTTTTCCTGCATTCCCGGATCACCTGATAGTATTCCGGATCAATCAGGCTCTCTCCCTCCGGAACAACTGTATCATCCACATCTGTAACTATTAATTTAATCATCGTCTTATCTCCTCATACTGTAATGTCTGCATCTTCATACGGAAAGACAGAACTTTCCCATACTTTTCCTGCTTTGCTTTCTATAGTTTAAGCTATCCGGCCTGTCATTGCAAGCACTACATGAAGACAGGCACTTGAATCCCGGCCAAAGACAGGCTATACTATATATGTTTTATACTATATATGTTTACAGATATAGAAAGGAATCCGAAGCATGAAATTAATGATTGCATCAGATATACACGGAAGTGCCCACTATCTCCGTATGCTTCTTAACCAATACAGTGCTGAGCAGCCAGACCGGCTCCTGCTTCTTGGGGATATTCTCTACCACGGTCCAAGAAACAGCCTCCCTGACGGCTACTCACCCAAGGAAGTTATCTTTTTATTAAATCAGATGAAAGAGGACATCCTCTGCGTCCGCGGAAACTGTGATACGGAAGTAGACCAGATGGTGTTAGAATTTCCCATCATGGCCGATTACTGCATTCTGTATGAACAGGGGCACCTGATATTTGCCACCCATGGCCATCAGCACAACGTCAGCAATCCTCCCATGCTAAAAGAGGGGGACATCCTGCTTCACGGTCATACCCACATTCCGGCTGCCGAAGCGTTTGACGGTAAATACTATCTGAATCCCGGATCTGTCTCAATTCCAAAAAATGGCAGTACACACAGCTATATGATCTTAGAGGACGGATTATTTACCTGGAAAGACCTGAATGGAAAACCTTATCTGAACAAACGATTATTTGGAGAGACCAGACATGAACCGAAATAAAAATGCTTTTTTTAATGGAATCCGGGATGGATTCCCCATTGCCCTTGGCTACTTCGCAGTAGCTTTTTCCCTCGGGATCGTAGCAAAAAAGGCCGGGCTGAATCCCTTCCAGGGTTTCATTTCCAGTATGCTGAACCACGCTTCTGCCGGAGAATATGCGGAACTTACCGTAATCATGGCAAATGCACCTTATTTCGAGATGGCTTTCGTCATACTGGTAACCAATGTCCGGTATCTTCTTATGAGCTGTGCGCTAAGCCAGAAATTTGCTCATGAAACCTCCATGTTCCACCGCTTTCTGGTGGGATTCGGGATTACGGACGAAATCTTCGGAATCAGCATCAGCAGGGCAGGCGTTTTAAATCCATACTACAACTACGGAGCCATGATCATCGCCTTTCCAGGCTGGTCACTGGGTACTGCGCTCGGGATCATAGCCGGAAAAGTCCTTCCTGTGTTTTTAGTCAGCGCCTTGAGTGTGGCGCTGTACGGCATGTTCCTGGCAGTCATCGTCCCGGTATCCAAGACCAATAAGATTGTAGGGGGCGTGGTCATTATCAGTTTTCTGGCAAGCTATCTCATGTCTGAGATCCCCCTGTTTGACAAACTGTCCGACAGCCTGAAGATCAGCTTCCTGACGGTACTCATTGCCGGGCTTGCCGCTTTTTTCTTCCCTGTGAAGGAAGAAGATGGCCAGACACAAGAAACAGAAATTTACACAAAGGGGGCGCCGGAAAATGACGCATAATATTTATCTGTACATACTGACCGCAGCTTTTGTTTCCTGCCTGATCCGCGTACTGCCGCTGACACTGATCCGCGGGAAGATCAAAAATCCTTTTATCCGGTCATTTCTTTACTATGTGCCTTATGTAACTCTCGCAGTCATGACCTTCCCTGCAATCGTTACTGCACCCAGGATTCCCATTGCAGGAATCCTTGCACTGATTGCCGGAATCACAGCAGCCTGGAAAGGCATGAATATGATCAGCATTGCTGCGCTGTGCTGCATCGTGGTATTTATCTGTGAAACGGCGGCGGTATATATACGATAACCGCTGCCCTCCCGGAGTCTCCATCTCCGTTGTTCCCACCGCTATTTTCCCCACGGCTTCATTCTGCTTTCTGACCATAGATTCTCCAAATATTCCCTGGTCTCCTTTACTGCCCGGTGGTTTTCCCCACCCGCACTGATCCCGACGACCAGTTCGTCCTCTACGATCACAGAAGGGAAATAAAAATCACACAGTTCCTTACAGTCCGCGGCATTGACCAGGATTCCCCGTTTGCGGCATGTTCTTACGATCTCCCTGTTTATTTCTTCCGAATCTGTACAGGCAAGAACCAGATCCCTGCCCTCCAGGTCTTTCGCTTCATACGCTTTCTGAATGACCCTGACGCAGTCCGTTTTCTCCGCAAATGACCAGATCTCCGGGTGGATCCTGCCTGCCACAACCGTAATATGGCTCTCAAATTTCAGCAGTGTTTTTATTCTCCGCAGGGCGATCCTCCCCGCCCCTGCCACCAGGATATCCATCCTGCTAATATCCATATACAGGGGAAAATATCTATGCTTCATCTTCTCTCACCAAAGAACCCTTTCTTTATCCAATCCTGCCTTCCCTAATATATCCTGCGATTTCCTCTGCATAATAGGTCAGATAAATATCACAGCCCGCACGGAATGCAGATGCCGCCGTTTCACAGACTATTTTCTCCTCATCGATATAGCCAAGCTGCGCGCCCGCCTTTATCATCGCATACTCGCCGCTGACACTGTAGGCTGCCACCGGAACATTCACCCTGTCCTTTATTCTGGTTACCATATCAAGATATGTCATTGCCGGTTTTACCATAATAATATCCGCCCCTTCTTCGAGATCCAGCAAAGCCTCTTTGATCCCTTCCCGGCTGTTGTGATAATCCATCTGATAACTCTTTCTGTCACCAAAAGCCGGAGCTGAGCCTGCGGCATCCCTGAAAGGGCCATAGAAGGAAGACGCATATTTTACTGCATAGGACATGACCGGAGTGTTATAAAATCCATGTTCATCCAGCAGGCTGCGGATCGCCGCCACTCTGCCGTCCATCATATCAGAGGGCGCCACCATATCCGCTCCGGCCTGCGCATGGGACAGAGCCGTCCTTGCCAGAAGCTTTAATGTCCTGTCATTATCCACATCCTGGCCGCAGAGTACTCCGCAGTGCCCATGAGAGGTATATTCACACATACAGACGTCTGTGATCAGGTACAGTTCCGGGAAATCCCGTTTTGCTTTCATAAGAGCCTTCTGAATGATACCATCCTCCGCATATGCCCCGCTTCCAGCCTCATCCTTATCTGCCGGGATCCCAAAAAACATAACGGCAGAAACCCCCGCATGTAAGAGTTCCTCCAGTTTCCTTCCCATGGTATCTACACTATAGCGGTACTGTCCCGGCATCGTGGGGATTTCTTCCAGGATCCCCCTTCCCTCCTTTATAAAAATAGGATAGATCAGGGACGATGCGTCCATACGTGTCTCCCGTACCATCTTTCTGAGGATCTCCCCATTACGCAGCCTTCTCGGCCTTATTTTCATCCTGTTTCCTACCTCCTCCTGTCATCGCTATGTCCATGATCCAGTGCTTTCCAGCATGTTCACTAAATCCCCCGCATGTTCTGCAAAGATCCGGCGGATCCCCTCATACTCTCCTAATCCCTTCCGGATACCTGTCACTGGAAATCCAGCAGCTTCAAATCTGCTTTTCCAGGAACTGTTCTTCCCACTGCTCAATTCCTCCGCCGCATGCTTTCCTACCGTGACCGTCAAAGGCGCCAGCCGTATCCTCTCCGGCCTGCATCTGCTGACCCGGTTAAGTACGGACAGAAATCCCGGTATACCTTCCACCGTACCCACGAAAACATTCTCATAACCCAGTTTCCGGAATATCTCATCCAGCTCAGCATACGCTGCATTCTGCATACTCTTTGTCCCATGTCCCATCAGGACCAGCGCCTCGCCTGCCCCAGGACTAAGTTCCCCCGCAAGGATCCGGGCAGTTTTCTTTTTATCTTCAATGGCTGCCAGCAGGGGAGCGCCAATAAGGATCTTAGAAAAAAGGCTCTCAAAAGCCAGGATCTCCTCCTTCATCCGCTGATATTCCAGCCCTTCCAGCACATGAGTCGGCACAACTGCCACCTGGCAGAACCCCTGCTTCCGCAGCTCTTCCATGGCATCCTTCACGCCCGGAATCTTAATCCCTTCCTGTTCAGAACATTTCTGCCGGAGCCTTGCGCTTGTCCAGGCATGGAAAACTGCATACGCCGGATATGCCTCCTTGATATCTGCTTCAATCCTGTCCAGCGTTTTCTCTCTCATCCTTCTGCTGCTGCACCCGTAGCTTACCACCAGAATCGCCGCAGTTCTTTTCTTCTTCATTTTTCTATTCCTTTTCCCGGTTCCCATAAATACTTACCAGGAGCTCTATCATGCTGTCAATAGACGCCTGCTCTGATATCCATATTTTCATGCCATATTTCGCCGCTTCCCCCGCCGTCTGCCTGCCAATACAGACCGCCTCCAGGCGGGTATAGTCCAAATCCCCCATGGCCTCTGTAAATCCCCGTACCGTGGATGCGCTGGTAAAGGTCACCGCATCAATCTGCCCTTTCTCAAAGCCTTCTCTGATCTTAAGCCGTTCTTCACTGTAAATCTGATGTTCTATATCATAAAGCGGAATATCTTCCACATACAGCCCCCGTTCTGCCAATGGCGGAAGCAATTCCTCCGATCCCTTTCTCGCGCGGAAGATCCGGATGCTGCTCCCTTCCTCTGCTTTCTCTGCAAGCTCTTTTCCCAGCGCTTTGGCACAATACTCCTCCGGCACCAGGTCGGTCCGCCACCCGTATTCCAAAAGCTTCTTTTCCGTTGCCCTGCCAATTGCCGCGGTCTTTACACGTCCTCTTAAAATATCCCTCACATCCAGACCGCTTCTCCCAAGCATTTCAAAGAAGATCCGCACTCCAATGGAGCTGGTGAATACCATCCATTTTTCCTGCCTGTCCTGGATCTGTCTTCTCAGAGCCTGTTCAAATGCCAGATTCTCCTTCACCGGACATACCTGTATGGCCGGCATCTCAATGACCTGCGCTCCCTTACTCCGGAGCCTGTCCGCAAGCGGCGGCTGGTGCTCCGCAGGCCTGGTAACCAGAAACTGCCTGCCTGCAAGCATCCGTTTCTCTGCCCAGGAAAAGGACTCCGCCAGTCCGCAGACCTGCCCTGCTACAATTACCGCGGGAGCCTGTATCCTCTCTTCTCTCGCCCTGGCTGCCAGTTCTCCTATAGCCGCCGTTATCTTTCTCTGCCTGCTGGTGGTTCCCTGTTCGATCACCGCGGCCGGTGTCTGCCTGTCCATTCCTGCGCTGATCAGGCCGCCGCAGATATCTTCCATCACTGCAGCACCCATTAAAAATACCAGCGTCCCTCCTGCTTTCACAAGAGATTCATATGGGATCCTGCTTTCTCCGTTCCCCTTTGCATGTCCGGTGATCACATGGAACGAAGATGCATAGTCTCTGTGTGTCATGGGAATCCCAGCATAAGCAGCAGCCGCTGCAGCCGAAGAGATTCCCGGGACGATCTCAAAGGGAATCCCTTCTTTTACAAGAAGCTCCAATTCCTCTCCGCCCCGTCCAAATATAAAAGGGTCTCCCCCTTTTAAGCGGAGAACCTTTTTCCCCTTCTGCGCCTCCCTAAGAAGCATCCGGTTGATCTCAGCCTGGGAGTACGTATGGTTTCCCGCACGCTTTCCCACATATATCAATTTCTTTCCCTGCGGGATCTGTCCAAATATTTCCAGGCTGATCAGCGCATCGTACACGATCACGTCTGCCTTTTCCAATAATTCCTTTGTCTTCACAGTCAGAAGCCCTGCGTCTCCGGGACCGGCTCCTGCCAGCCAGACCTTGCCTGTCTGCCCCACCTCAGACGCCTCCTTTCTCTCTCATACGGCAGGCGAGCCTTTTGCCAAGTGTCTCTGCCTTCCAGATCTCACCCGTTATCTGATCCCGGAACCAGCTCCCGTCTTCTTCCCGGTAAAACAGGCCATGAAGAATCATATGGTTATTCGTTATCACTGCATGGGCTGAAACCGGAGATGTGCAGCCTCCATCCAATTCCCTTACAAATCCACGCTCTGCCACAGCGCATGCCCTGGACGCCGGGTCGTCGATCCCCTGCAGCAGCTCCCGGGCGGTATCACTTCTCCCCTGTACTGCCAGGATCCCCTGACCCGCTGCCGGGATCATCTCTTCCACAGAAAAATATCTCGCAGCAAGGCTCTGCATACCAAGCCTGTTCAGGCCTGCCGCTGCCAGGATCACTGCGTCCATTCCCTCGTCCTCAAGCTTCTGAAGCCTCGTCTGGACATTTCCCCGGATTCTCTGAAAACGGGCGTCCGGATATAATGCTTTCATCTGTAAGATCCGTCTTCTGCTGGATGTTCCAACCATCGGAGACTCCGGCAGCGCCGTAAGTTCCGGCCGGTACACCAGCACATCTCTGGCATCCTCCCGCTTCCCATAGGCAAGGACTGGCAGTTCCTCCGGAACCTCCATAGGCATATCCTTCAGGCTGTGGACCGAAAGGTCAATACTCCCGTTCTTCAGCGCTGCATCCAGCTCTTTGACAAATAATCCCTTTCCTCCGATTTCCTCCAGGCTCTTCTGGAGGATCCTGTCCCCGGTAGTCTTCATCGTCACGATCTCAGTACAGAGACCCGGGTGATGCCTTCGTATCATATCCCGGACGATCTCCGCCTGCGCCACCGCCAGCCGGCTATCCCTGCTTCCGATCCGAATCGTTGTTTTCATCAGTCTTAACACCTTCCTGTTCCCAGTTTAATAGGATCCCCTGGATCCCTTAGCAACAACAATAGCGGCGAAATACATATTTCGCCGCTGGCTTTCTGTGCTTTTCTTTAAGAATAATAGATGCTTCCGCTTGCGCCTTTCATTCCTCCGGATGCTTTAGTACTCATCTGCACCAGCATATATTGTATGCAGAACCTCCCTGCTTTACAATAGTCCGGAAAAATTACAATGCCTCTTCACTGTTAATCCGGTCCAGAAGATCATAAACTTCAATACGCTTCGCATTCAGCTCTGGAAGACCAATAAAAATCGTTCCGCAATTATACCGTTCCTCCTCTGTCTGCTCAATCCTGACTACCTTCAAAAATGCGTGGATAACCTCATCGGTCCATATCTTTAACTGAGTCTCGTATACTGCTCCGATCGTTAACGGCGTATCACAGATAAATCCCACGCCTGACTTAGATACATTTAATACCTCTATCGCCGCTTCCTCTACATTAGACTCTGTATCATTCATATTCTTAATCAACAGCTTAGCTGACAGGCCCATGCGTCGGTCGTTTCTTTTTTCCTCCATTTTCGCTTGCCCCTTTCACAGTAATTCTTCTATTATTTTACCGTATTTGAATTTGTTTGTAAAGCATAGTCTTCGGAACGGCCGCCATCATTTTCCAGGCCTCCCCATCCGACCTGTCTGCAGCAGCGTCCCATAGGATCAGCAGCCGGCTACAGCATCTCATCCAATACCTGTCTTGCCCTCCTGACTGCTTCCTTATCCGTACGCAGAAGGTCAAATTCACCAAATCCGGGAATCCCCATATTAACATCTTTTTTCCGGTAAAGCATTCCACTGCCTATATTCTTTTTACCGGACATATGGAAACCTGCCGGCTGCACCGTCTCCGCAAGGGAGCATATCACCTCGTCGTTTACTCCGCTTCCCACAAGGATTTCAATCCTGTCCCCCGCCTGCATGACCAGTTTCTTCAGCACGTCAGCGCCCTCTGTACAAACAGATGCCTGCCCTGAAGTAAGGATTCTGTCAACTCCCAGCATAACTGCTTCCTCCAGCGCTTTATAGGGATCTCTGCAAACATCAAATGCACGGTGCAGTGTTAGCTGCATCGAAGCGGCGCGCTCCCTGATCTCCTTCATTCTATCCACATCCAGGCTTCCATCCGGCAGAAGGCATCCCACGGTAATCCCATCTGCCCCCAGTTCACGGAACAGGCAGATATCCTCCTTTATCATCTGAAATTCTGTATCCGTATACAGAAAATCTCCATATCTTGGCCGGATCAAAACGCTCAGTCCTATACCGCACAGCCTCCGGATCTGCTTAAACTGGTTTACGTCCGGAGTCGTCCCTCCAATAACCAGATTCGAGCAGACCTCCAGGCAGTCCGCTCCCGCTTCCTGTGCAATAACCGCTGACTCTGCCGAGTCCACACATACCTCTAATTTTCTTCTCATCGCCAGGTTCTCCCATTTTTATCTCATTCCTATTATCATTCCAAGAATATATGGAACTAGCCAGACCGCCCAGACAGCAATGCTGAATCTGTGAAAATTCTTTGTGGAATCTTCATTCTTCTTTACCAGAACAACCGTAGCCCATATTGCATGCACGATCATTAAAATAATGGCAGTCATACCCGTTACGCCATGCAGTGATAAGTTCCCTGAAAACACAGACTGCTTCGCGATCCGTCCCATCAGGATTGTCCCGGTTGTATCCATACAAAGCCCAAGCCAGAAAAAAATCAGATGAATTGTTTTAAGCTGCCTGCTCCGGTGCTCGGACCACACGCCAATGGTGTAAAAAACTAACGCTAATGTTATTGTAATAATTGCAGCCATCAATATTCCTGTCATTTCGAAATACCTCTCTGTCTTTCCATTTCTCAATTATATCATTTTCCAGATACTGCCGGAATCCTCCCGTGATTTCCGCGCACTTTCATGCAGAATTAAATGTCTTGCTTTATGAGGCCATTATATCAAAGTCCTGACCTGTTTTTCTGACGCATCCGGATATTGTTCCATCACATGCCTGTAAATACGTTCTCTGGATGCCTCCGGCGCCTCTTTATATGCAGACGATACCAGGTCATATCCCCACAGCTCTTCCGGAGTCATATAGACAGAAACCGCCATTCCATATT
>CAZGVY010000018.1:0-20142 GCA_964529215.1 uncultured Mordavella sp.
ATGCCCACCCTGTTAGAACCAGGATGGGCGCCTCTCGCTGAGAGGTAAAACGTCCAACTTGGGATACTCCACCTTTGGAGTGGGGTTCCTAAGGGAAGGCATCTGTTACCAGCAGATGTCTTTCTTTAATTAAAGGATAGCACAGTCTATGTAAAAATACAAGAGGTTTTTACCGGGATATCTACTTATTCAGAACCTTAAAAATTTTAGAAATCTGTAGATTCGCGGATGATCAGTTCAGTATCCAGAATAAATTTCTGGGGCGGCTTTGCCGGATCTGCAATCATGGCAAGAAGCTGTGTGCATGCCATGAAGCCCATATCGTGTTTTGGCTGATTGATGGTTGTAATGTTCGGCGTGGTCATAACAGAAATATCAATATTATCGAATCCGGCAACCATGATATCCTGGGGAACCCGGTAGCCTTCTAAAGCACATGCCCTTAATGCAGCGGCGGCCATAATATCGGATACGCAGAAGATCGCGTCAGGGAGGCTGGCCGTTTTTAGTAATGCGGAAATTGCAGGGACAGCAGTGCTGAAGTTTCCGTCCGGGACGGTGATGATGTGCGTGGGATTTATGGGTATTCCTGCCTGCTCCAGGATTTCAGTATATCCCTGGAGACGGAGCTTTGCATAGGTGTAGCGGGCCGGATCGCAATTGACCAGGGCAATTTGCTTTCGTCCGGTGGTCAGGATATAGCGGAGCATTTTCCGCGTGGCCTCCAGGTTATCGATGGTAATATAGGAAATACCATTTACTTCATTAAACTCGCTGCACTGTACAAGCGGGGTTCTCATTTTCAGCTGTTCCAGCACGTCTGCATCCAGTTTCTGCATAATTACGACGCCGGAGATACCTGACTGGCTGATAAAATTCGTGATTTGGTGAATATTAAATTTTGACAGGGTTTCATTTACGATCAGGAGCTGGCAGCTATGCTGATTGGCGGCGTCCTGTATGCCAAGTACGATATCTGTATAAAACGGGTTATTAAAAACAGGTACGATAGCAAGGATCCGCATATCGTGGGTCATAGGCGCGATGGCGTCGGGAAGGATCCCTCCTAATTCTTCAATTGCGTGATATATGATCTTCAGAGTTGAATGCTTGACCAGGTGCGGCTGCTTCAGAGCCCGTGAAATAGTAGAAACAGACAGTCCGGTTTTTTCGGCTATCTTCATATAAGGTATGTTTGATTTATTCATGAAATCTATTCTCCGTTTCTGTTTTGACAAATATCAACGAGACAGTACATTAGTACTTTGATCTTGAAATTCCTGCACAAAGGTTTTCGGGACGGAGTACTAGCATCATAATAAATGATTAAAATTCCTGCGTCAAGCAATATATGGAATAATAATGAAAAATATGCAGATAAATGAAAAAACGGAAAATGGAAAAACAAGAAGATTGGAGAAATTACACAATAAAAATAAAGATATCATGGAATACAAGTAATTTTGAATAATTATTTAGCATTAAAATGAAAAATAAATGAAAAAATTTCTGAAAATGAATGAAAATGAATGAAAGGTTTTATTGACATTTTATAGACGAAATGCAATAATATGTATAACAAAGACAAGTACAGCAACAAAGGTTGCGGAAGGAGGAAAGTTATGAAAAATATTAAAAAGATCCTGGCGGCTCTGCTTGCCGTCACGATGCTGCTTTCACTGGCTGCCTGCTCGTCAGGGAATGAGGAAAATGCTGATTCTGAACAGGCAGAAGAGGAGTCATCTGAGGATGCGGGAGGAGTTAAGATCGGTTATATTTCTCCCGGCCCGGATACCTGGTATCTCAGGGCAGAAGAAGGCGCAAAATGGGCTTGCGAAAAGGCCGGTGCGGAATTCCTTTCTGTGAACTCTAACCGTGATTCCGAGCAGGAACAGACAAATATCGATTACCTGATCGATGAAGGAGTTGACTGTATCGTCATTCTTTCCTGGAATGAGGCGGGATGTGTGTCTGCAGCTGAGAAGTGTAAGGAAGCGGGCATCGGATGCGTAGTATTTGACGCATGCGGCGTTATGAGTAATCATGATGTGGACATTACAGCATCCGTAGACTTTGACTGGCAGAGCATGGGCGGTACCTATGTTGACTGGATGAATGATACATATCCGGGCGAGGATTATGTATTCATTAACGGAACGGTGGACAGCGTGGTGTGCCAGACCGTAGAGGCCAGCCTGAAGGAAGCAACGGAGGCTTCCGGCCAGATGGAATGTGTAGACATCCGTTATGGCGATTATGACCCGGAAAAAGCGGCAAATGAAGTAGAAGACCTTGTAAATTCCGGACTGGACTTCTCCATCATCGGTGTTATTAACGAAGACTGCGCAGCAGCGATCATCACACGTCTTGAGGATCTGAATGTTGCAGACCAGTATCACGTATTTGCACAGAATGGTTCTGAGACAGGCGCAGAGCTTATGAAGGCAGGATCTCTTGAATTTACGATCGCATCTTCACCTGGACTGGAAGGCGCGGTTGCAGTATTTGCAGGGATTGATGCAGTGAATAATGAGAGAGAACCAAATCAGTTTATTGACTGTCCGATCGCTTCTGTTACTCCGGATAAGGCAGACGACCCGGAAGCAATCATTTCCTGGTCTGTAGATGAAGAAGCCTGGACATCGATCATTAAGGAAAGCTTTTCTGACTATGCATATTTTTTCTAAAGTAAACATTTGATTAGGAAGGAAGCGAGAGGATTAGCAGTAGTCTTCTCGCTTCTCCAATATATGGAGAAATGGTGAGACTATGGATAAATTATTGGAACTAGAGAATATCTCCAAATCCTATTCGGGAGTAGAGGTCTTAAAGGACGTGACCATTGATCTTTCGGCTGGCGAGGTACTTTGCTTTGTGGGAGAAAACGGGGCGGGAAAATCTACCCTGATCAAAATTATTTCCGGCGCCATATGGCCGGACGGCGGCACGGTCCGGTATTTTGGGCAGGAATACGGAAGAATGCATCCGAAAAATGTCATTGATCTTGGCGTGGCAACCATTTATCAGGAGATTGACCTGGTGGATAATCTGACGGTGGCGGAGAATATATTTCTTGGCTGTGAGCTGAAGAACAAATTTGGGATGATCCAGGCAAGGGAGCAGGAGAGACAGGCGGATGAGCTGCTGAAACAGCTGCAGCTTGAAGATATCCGGGGAAACCGGCTGCTGGCTGAATTGTCAACAGCACAAAAGCAGTGTGTCCAGATTATAAAGGCTTTAAAAAATCAGGCGAGGATATTGATCCTGGATGAACCTACCGCATCACTGGGAGACAAAGAGACGAAAGTCCTGCTTGAGCTGGTCAAGAAGCTGTCGGGACAGGGGATGGGGATCATATACATTTCCCATTTTATCGAGGAATTATTTGAGATCGGAGATACCCTGCTGATCTTGAAGGATGGCTGCCAGGTAGCGGTGCGCAAGACGAAGGAGACGACGCCGGAGCAGGTTATTCACGACATGATCGGCCGCGATGCTTCCAGTTTTTATCAGAGAGAATATTTTCAGATTGGGAACCGGGTACTTAGGGCAGAGCATTATGCGAACCGGAGTACGGTTCACGACGTGAGTTTTGAGATGAAGTCAGGGGAAGTGTTTGGTTTCGGCGGGCTTGTAGGAGCGGGCAGGACAGAACTTGTCCGGATGATTTACGGAACCGATACAAAAAGCACCGGGAAATTATATCTGGACGGGAAGGAGATCACACCGGCGAATCCGAAAGATGCCATTAAGAAGGGCATTTTTATGATTTCAGAAGACAGAAAAGGAGAGGGGCTTCTGACGCTTCGCTCTGTAAAAGAAAATATTATGATTACTCATAATGAGAGAAAGGAATGGATCCGCCTGAAAGAAGAGTCGGAGAAGGTGGAAGAAAGCATTGATGCCCTTGGCATTAAGGTTCCGGGGCAGAATGCAGAAGTGACAAGCCTTTCCGGAGGGAATCAGCAGAAGACGATTATTGCAAGATGCGTATTGGACCCGGGAGATATCTATATTTTTGATGAGCCTACAAAGGGTGTGGATGTGGGTGCGAAGGAAGAGATCTACAAACATATCTTAAATCTTGCAAAAGAAGATAAATTCGTGATCATTATTTCGTCAGATATGCCGGAACTGCTTTCTATGAGCGACAGGATCGGCATCATGTGCGCGGGGAAGCTGGTCGGTGTTGTGAAGGCGGAAGAAACAACAGAAGACGAGCTTATGAGAAAATATCTTGGTTTTTCGTAGACTGATTTTGGAGGGACATTATGGAAGAACAGAAAAAGACAAAGTCAAATGTTTTGAAATTGCTGACATCACAGCCATTTATTCTTTTTGTTTTTATTATCCTGGTGGCTGCCGTTACCAATTCCATCAACAGTAAATTTCTTACATGGGGAACGATCAACAGTATACTGGGGCAGGCGGCGGGCCTTGGGCTTGTGTCGGCCGGGGCGACAGTCCTGGTTATATCCGGCCATTTTGACATTTCCACAGGACGGATGGTGGGTCTTGCAATGTGCGCCATGGCAATTATGCTGAATAATGGGATGAATCCGGTTGTAGTATCCGTCTTAGGCGTTCTGATCTGTGTGGCGTGTTCTACATTTAACGGCGCCGTGTCCATTGCTTTTCATGCGCCTTCTTTTGTGGTTACTCTTGCAACGCAGAACATTTATTACAGCATTGCACTGCTTCTTACCAATGGGTATATGCAGACCCTTTACGGGAAATACAGAACGCTGGCATCCTATAATATCTTTGGGATCTTTCCGCTGATCTACCTGATCCTGATTCTCGGATTTGTAAGTATTTATATCCTGCTGAAACATACGAGGACGGGACGCCATGTGTATGCCATCGGAACCAATGAGCGGGCTGCATACCTTTCCGGCGTTAATATTAATTTTAGCAAGCTGAAATTCTTTATTATCAGCGGAGTTCTGGTAGGTATTGCAAGTATGCTTATGCTGTCGAGGATCAGCGCGGCGCAGGCTACCACGGGTTATGGAATGGAAACCGAGGCTATTGGAGCGGTTGTAATTGGTGGATCTTCGATTAATGGAGGCAAGGGCGGCATTGTGGGAACCTTTATGGGAGTGATCCTTCTGAGTATGATCTCTACCGCCATTAACATGCTTCATATAAACGCATTCTATGAGTTTATGGTATATGGCATCGTGATCTTGCTTGCACTGGCAATTACGGCAATACGGAACTATACGGTAGGAAAGAAAAATGGCTGATTGCAGCTTGGAAATGGAGGAAGAGGATGTATCACATAGGAATGACGCAATGGATCGTGGGAGACGAACCTTTGGAGGTAAGCTGTGCCCGTCTTGGACGTTTTGGATATGACGGGATAGAATTTGCGGCAGAGCCTGGCCGGCTGGATGCAGAAGAATGTATCGCGCTGATGGATAAATATGGCTTAAACTGCCGTTCCCTGTGCGGGATCTTTGATGAAAGCAGGGATCTTACTTCTGAGGGAGAGGCGGGAGAAACAGCGGTTCAGTATATCAAAGACAGTGTGGATTTTGCTGTGAAAGTTGGAGCGGAATTAATCATCGTAGTACCTTCCCCGGTGGGAAGAACCACAAAGCCGGAGGGAATTACTTTGGAGAAGCTGACAGAGAACGCAGTAAAGAATGTAAGGCGTGCGGCTGACTATGCCGGAGAAAAAGGCATAAAGCTGGCGGTTGAAGCTATTAACCGGTATGAAACCTATTTTATAAATACGCTTTCAAAGGGGCTGGATTTTGTAAAGGCGGTGGATCATCCGGCAGTCGGCATCATGGCGGATCTGTTCCACATGAATATCGAGGAAGCCAGCCTGACCGACAGCCTGTATATGATCCGTGAGAAGCTTCTGCACGTGCATATCGCAGACAATACCAGAGAGGCTGCCGGAATGGGGCATACGGATTTTAAGGAGGTTCTCCGTACGCTGAAGCATATCGGCTATGAAGGCTCCCTTACAATGGAATTTATGTACCGGCTGGCAGATCCTTACAGCGCCGTGGAGGTGAGCACCCAGACGGGGCGGATGGACAGATATGCAAAACAGGCGATCGATTATATCCGGATGGCGGAGGAAAGCATCCGGGACTTTGAGAGTGGGGAGGCTTTGTAATGATAAATGTAGGGATAATAGGATGCGGGAAAATTGCGCAGGTGCGCCATATTCCGGAATATGAGGCAAATGAAAATGTCAGGATTTTTGGATTCTACGATATCAATGAAGAACGGGCAAAGGAGCTGGCTGAAAAATACCAGGGAAAAGCTTACCGTTCCTATGAGGAGCTTTTAAAGGAGCCGCAGATCGACGCAGTGTCAGTCTGTGCTGCCAACAGTGTGCATGCGGAGATTACAATTGCCGCGCTTAAGGCCGGCAAGCATGTGCTCTGTGAAAAACCTATGGCTGCAACGCTTGCGGATTGTGAGGAAATGGTAAGCGAGGCAAAGAAAAGCGGAAAGACCCTGATGATCGATCAGAATCAGAGGCTGGCGAAGGCGCACATTGAGGCGAAACGGATGATCGGCGAGGGAATGATCGGTGATATCGTTACCTTCCGTACTACATTCGGCCATGGCGGCCCGGAGACCTGGAGCATTGATCCGGGGAAGAATACCTGGTTTTTTGACAAAAAAAAGGCGGCTATGGGAGCAATGGCGGATCTTGGTATCCATAAGACAGATCTGATCCAGTTTCTGACCTCTCAGAAAGTGGTTGAGACTACTGCGAAACTAGTGACGCTGGATAAACGGGATGGGGAAGGCAATCTGATCGGAGTCGATGATAATGCGTTTTGTATTTACCGGCTGTCCGGAGGCGCCGTGGGAACCATGACTGCTTCCTGGACCCACTATGGGGCAGAGGATAATTCGACGGTTCTGTATGGGACAAAAGGGATCATGAGGATCTATGACGATCCGGTACATACCATCGTGATTACGGCGAAGGATGGCACCCGCACAGAGTATGATGTGGAGGCGATACAGACCAATGATAATCAGACAAACTCCGGCATCATTGACCTGTTTGTGGACTGCCTTGTGAAAGGAAAGGAACCGGAGATCTCGGGTGAGTCTGTCCTGCAGGCAATGAGGGCAGTGTTTGCCAGCATCCAGTCTTCGGAACAAGGATGTACACTTACGGTAAACCAAAAATAGAGAGGACGGATAAAATATGAAAATGGGATTTATTACTTCGATTCTTGATGATTATGGATATGAAGAAATGATCGATACAGCATCGGAGCTTGGATTTGAATGTGCTGAGGTAGCATGCTGGCCGGCGGGAAACGCTGAAAGACGGTACGCGGGAGTCTCCCATATCGATGTGGGACGCGTGATCGGGGACGAGGCATACAGAAAACATATTCTTGACTATGCAGAAAAGAAGGGGATCGTCCTGTCTGCGCTGGCATTTTATCCTAATACGATGGACGGGGATCTCAGGAAGCGGGAGGAAAATATCCTGCATCTGAAAAAGGTGATCCAGGCGTCGGCACTTCTGGGGATTTATATGACGACAACCTTTATCGGAAGGGATCAGAACAAAACTATAGAGGAGAACCTGGAGTTATTTGATGAAATCTGGCCGGATATTATACGGTATGCAGAGAAATGGAAGGTGAAAATAGGAATTGAAAACTGTCCCATGCTGTTCGGGCCGGATCAGTGGCCGGGAGGACAGAATCTGATGACAACACCGGTGATCTGGAGAGAGTTATTCAGGCGTCTTCCAAGTGAGAATTTCGGGCTGAATTTTGATCCCAGCCATTTTGTATGGCAGGGGATGGATTATATCCATCCGATCTATGAATTTAAGGATAAAATGTTCCATATTCATTTTAAGGATATTAAGATACGAAAAGATAAGCTTGCAGAATGCGGGATCATGGCATATCCATTGGATTATATGATGCCTAAGATCCCGGGACTTGGAGATATTGACTGGGGACAATTTGTATCGGCGCTTACGGATATCGGGTATGACGGGTATGCGTGTATCGAGGTGGAAGACAGGGCTATTGAGGGCAGCAGGGAAAAGGTGAAGAAGTCTCTGGCGCTGTCCAAAAAATATCTGGAACAGTTTGTATAAAGAGATTAGTATTGATTTTTAAGGCTTCCTGGATAAACAGGGAGCCTATTTTGAATATTTTATTGATTTTTCACGCAATGTTTAGTAGAATTATCCATATAAAACTGGGAGGAAACAGGATGTCAGAGATTACGAGAGTGGCGCTTGACGCCATGGGCGGGGATCACGCTCCCGCCGAGATGGTAAAAGGCGCTGTGGAAGCGATAAACAGGAGCGGGCAGGTCAGTGTATTTCTTGTTGGAAGAGAAGGTGTGATAAGAGACGAGCTTAAGAAGTATACTTATGATAAAGACCGTATCCAGATCGTGAATGCCACTGAGGTTATTGAGACTGCAGAACCTCCGGTCCAAGCGATCCGCCGGAAGAAGGATTCTTCTATGGTGGCTGGGATGAAGCTGGTAAAGGCCGGAGAAGCGGATGCATTTGTTTCAGCAGGAAGCTCCGGAGCAGTCCTGGTAGGCGGTCAGACGATCATAGGCCGTATCAGGGGAGTGGAAAGACCGCCCCTTGCGCCGCTGATCCCTACTGCGAAGGGAGTTTCCCTCCTGATCGACTGTGGAGCGAATGTGGACGCAAGGCCTTCTCATCTGGTTCAGTTTGCCAGAATGGGCTCTATCTATATGGAGTATGTGATCGGCAGAAAGGATCCGAAGGTTGCCATTGTGAATATCGGCGCAGAGGAAGAGAAGGGCAATGCTCTTGTAAAGGAGACATTTCCATTGCTGAAGGAACTTCCGGATATTCATTTTACCGGGAGCATCGAGGCAAGGGATATCCCATACGGCAAGGCAGATGTTATTGTATCGGAAGCGTTTGCCGGTAATGTGATACTGAAGCTTTATGAAGGACTTGGAGCCGTGCTGATCGGAAAGATCAAGGAGGGAATGATGTCTTCGCTCCGGAGTAAGCTTGGCGCGCTCCTGGTGAAGCCGGCGCTTAAGGAGACAGTGAAGGAATTCGACGCCAGCGAGTATGGCGGTGCGCCGCTTTTGGGGCTTAAGGGCCTGGTGGTAAAGACTCACGGAAGCGCAAAGGCAAAAGAGATTTCCAATTCTATTATTCAGTGTATCACATTTAAAGAACAAAAAATTAATGAAAAAATTATGGCATGTATCCAGACGGAACATCCTTCTGGAGAATAGGCTGATTAAAAAGGAGAAACGAGTATGGAATTTGAAAAATTACGTGAGATTATTGCAGATGTAATGAGTATTGATCCAGATGAGATCACAGAGGATGTGGCATTTGAGAATGACCTTGGAGCAGATTCTCTGGATATTTTTCAGATTATCATGGGAATCGAAGATGCATTTGACATTGAAATTGATACGGATGACGCAGAGAAGATTGTTACTGTGGGTGATGCCGTAGAACAGATTAAAAATGCGACAAACTAGGGAAGATTTAGAAAAAGCCCGTAACGGGGCTTTTTCTGTTGTGGAGTGATATATGAGCAGGAATTTAAAATTATTAGAGGAACGGATCGGATATCAGTTTTCCAGCCCGGAATTACTGAAACAGGCAATGATACACAGCTCTTATGCAAATGAGAAACATTTGCCGAAATACGAATGTAATGAGAGACTGGAATTTCTTGGGGACGCTGTGCTGGAGACCGTTTCCAGCGAATTTTTATTTTATGAACATGAACAGCTGCCGGAGGGAGAACTGACGAAGATCAGGGCAAGTATGGTGTGTGAACCAAGCCTCGCCTTCTGTGCAAGGCAGATACAGCTTGGGGATTACCTTCTGCTTGGCAAAGGAGAAGAGGCCACGGGCGGAAGAAAACGGGAGTCAGTCACTTCTGATGCGTTAGAAGCGCTGATCGGGGCGATTTATATGGATGGTGGTTTTGCTAATGCAAAAGAGTTTATTCACAAATTTGTGCTGAATGACCTGGAGAATAAGAATCTCTTTTATGATAGCAAGACTATCCTGCAGGAACTGGTGCAGGCGAATTTTGAGGATACAGTATCTTATCATTTACTGTCAGAAGACGGGCCTGACCATAACAAGTCCTTTCTGACATCGGTTTATATCGGTGAAAAGGAATACGGGCACGGCAGGGGAAGGACAAAGAAATCGGCAGAGCAGGAGGCGGCGTACCATACGATCCTGCTGCTGCATAAAAATAATATAAAGTAGGTAATGTATGTATTTAAAGAGTATAGAAGTGCAGGGGTTTAAATCCTTTGCACACAAGATTATATTTGATTTTCACACAGGGATAACGGGGATCGTAGGGCCTAACGGAAGCGGGAAAAGTAATGTTGCGGATGCGGTCCGATGGGTGCTTGGAGAACAGCGCATCAAACAGCTGCGGGGCGGCAGTATGCAGGATGTTATTTTTTCGGGCACAGAGAACCGGAGGCCTCTTAGCTATGCGTATGTTGCGATCACGCTGGATAACTCCGACCATCAACTTGCGGTGGACTATGAGGAGGTTACGATCGCCAGGAAACTGTACCGTTCAGGGGAAAGTGAGTATCTGATCAATGGAGGCGCATGCCGGCTGAAAGATGTGAATGAGCTGTTTTATGATACGGGGATCGGAAAAGAGGGATATTCGATCATCGGACAGGGGCAGATTGACAGGATCTTAAGCGGAAAGCCCGAGGAGCGGAGAGAGCTGTTTGACGAGGCGGCGGGGATCGTAAAATTCAAGCGGCGCAAGAACATGTCCCTGAAGAAATTAGAGGATGAAAGGCAGAACCTTCTCCGTGTCAATGATATTCTGGCGGAACTTGAAAAGCAGAAGGAACCACTGGAGCAGCAGGCGGAGACGGCAAAGCTGTACCTGAAGAAGCGGGAGGAACTGAAAACCTACGACATTAATATGTTCTTACTGGAGACGGCAAGGCTCAAGGATCAGATTAAGGATATTGAGGACAAGCTGACTGCGGCAAATGCAGAATTTGAAGAAGCGTCCGCAGGTTATAATAATCTGAAAACGGAATATGAGACGGTAGAGGAGCAGCTTGACGGGATCGACGATACGATCGAAGAATATAAGTCCAAACTGAATGAAACGAATCTGCTTAAACAGCAGCTGGAGAATCAGATCGCACTTTTACAGGAGCAGATCCATAGCGCCCACAGAACGGACGAGCATTTGGCAAAACGGTCCGATGCGATCGGCGAGGATATCCGTACCAGAACGGAAAAGCTTGGGGAGCTAAGCGCAGAGCAGAAGGAGATCCAGCAGATGCTGGACGAAAAGAAAAAAGAGGAAACCGGCGCAAGGGAGCGCCTGATCGATACCCAGTCTAAAATTGCGGCGCTGGCTGCGGACATAGAGACTTATAAGAATGATATTATTGAGCTTTTAAATAACAGAGCCTCCACCAGGGCGAAGATCCAGCGGTACGATACGATGATGGAGCAGATCCAGGTACGTAAGTCCCAGATGCAGGATCAGCTAGACAATTCCCAGAGTGGGCTGGAAGAAGAAAAGAAGCATCTGAAGGCTTATGAACAGGAGTATGAGCAGATCTCAGATAAGATCCTGGCGCTTTCCAGGGAGAATACATCCTATGAGTCCCAGATAGCGGATATCCAGAAAAAAATGGAGGAAAAAACGGAGGCGGTTAGGAAATGCCAGACGGCTTATCACAGAGAACAGTCCCGCCTGGAATCCCTGAAGAATATTACCGAGCGGTATGACGGTTATGGAACCAGTATCCGGAGGGTTATGGAACACAAAAACCAGGAGAAGGGACTGCTGGGGGTCGTGGCGGATATTATTAAGGTAGATAAGGCATACGAAACTGCCATTGAGACGGCGCTTGGAGGAAGTATTCAGAATATTGTTACCGATACGGAAGATACGGCCAAGCGGATGATCGACTTCCTGAAGAAAAATAAATACGGACGCGCTACATTCCTCCCGCTTACCACCGTTGGGGGAAGGCACGGAAATATCCGGCCAGAGGCGCTTGACGAACCGGGCGTCATTGGCCTGGCAGATACTCTGGTAAAGGTGGAGGAAAAGTATAAGGGCCTGGCAGCTAGTCTTCTTGGAAGGACAATCGTGGTAGACAATATCGATCATGGGATAGCCATTGCACGAAAATACAGACAGTCCCTGCGTCTGGTAACGGCCGAGGGAGAATTGCTGAACCCGGGCGGTTCTATGACAGGCGGCGCATTTAAAAATTCCAGTAATCTGCTGAGCAGGCGGCGGGAGATCGGAGAACTGGAAAAGCTGGTTTTGCAGTGGAAACAGCAGATGGAGGCTGCCGAGGCAGAGGCGGACAGCTTAAGAAAAGAGCGGACAAGGTATTATGGATTGATTGACGGGATCCAGAAGCGCCTCCAGGAGGCATATGTGATCCAGAATACAGCAACAATGAATGTTGAGCAGGCAAAGGAACGGATCGCGTCTGCGATGGAGACAGCAGAGCAGGTCCGGGCCGAGACGGAAGAACTGGATCAGCAGATTACGGATATCAGTGACAATCAGGAATCGATTGCCCTGGAGCTGGATACCTCGGAACATCTTGAAAAAGAATTATCCGGCAAGGTGGCCAAGTCCCAGAGTGAACTGGATGAAATGCGGGTTCTGGAGGGAGAGCATCAGAAGCTGGCGGAGGAGGTTCATCTTGCTTATGCCGGCCTGGAGCAGAAATATTTCTTTGCAAAGGAAAATACCAGGCGTATCCAGGAGGAGATCGCCAAATATCAGAAGGAACTTGAGAATCTGGAATTTGGTAAGGATAACGCTTCCCAGGAGATCCAGGAAAAGGAGGATCAGATCCGGGAGATCCGGGAGACGATCGAAAACTCAAAAGAGCTGTTCGAGGAAATAGAGGCGGAGATTGAAAAATCCGTTAAAGAGCGCGAGGAGTTAAACAGGCAGCACAGGTCTTTCCTGCAGAAAAGAGAAGCAATGTCTAAACATATTGCCGACCTGGATAAGGAGATTTTCCGTCTGGGAAGCAAACGGGAAGGTTACGAGGAGGCAAGAGACCGGCAGATTGATTATATGTGGGAGGAGTATGAACTGACCTATGGGCATGCACTGGAGCTGCGCAACGAAAACCTGACGGATCTTGCCGCTATGAAGAAGCGGATACAGGCGCTGAGGAGCGAAATCAAGGATCTGGGCTCAGTGAATGTAAATGCGATCGAGGATTTTAAAAATCTGACCGGGCGGTATGAATTCCTGAAGGGACAGCATGACGACCTGGTGGAAGCAGAAGAAGCTCTGGTAAAAATTATTGACGAACTGGATGAAGCTATGCGCAGACAGTTTACAGAGCAGTTTGCACGGATCGCAGAAGAATTTGATAAGGTATTTAAGGAACTGTTCGGAGGCGGGAAAGGGACTCTGGAATTGATGGAGGATGAGGATGTACTGGAGGCAGGCATTCGGATCATCGCACAGCCGCCAGGGAAAAAGCTGCAGAATATGATGCAGCTGTCTGGAGGGGAGAAGGCGCTGACAGCGATCTCGCTGCTGTTTGCGATCCAGAACCTGAAACCGTCGCCATTCTGCCTGCTGGATGAGATCGAGGCTGCTCTGGACGATTCTAATGTGACCAGATTTGCAAAGTATCTTCATAAGCTGACAAAGAACACACAGTTTATTGTGATTACCCACAGGCGGGGTACGATGACGGCGGCAGACCGCCTTTATGGTATCACCATGCAGGAAAAGGGTGTGTCGGCTCTGGTATCCGTCAGTCTTCTTGAAGATGAATTAGACCAGTAACAGGAGGAAATTATGTCAGAAGGAAATGGATTTTTCAACCGTCTTGTATCAGGACTGAATAAGACGAGAGATAATATTGTGTCCGGGATGGACAGCGTATTCGGAAGTTTTTCCAGTATCAGTGATGATTTCTATGAGGAGCTGGAGGAGGTTCTGATCATGGGCGACCTGGGTGTGAAGGCGGCCTATGACATTCTGGATAACCTGAAAGAGGAAGTCAGGGCGCGGCATATCAAGGAACCTGCCGCATGCCGGGAGATCCTGATCGAGAGTATCCGGGATCAGATGAGCGTGGGAGCCGTGGAATATGAATTTGAGGAAATGAACCCGGTGATCCTTGTAGTAGGAGTCAACGGTGTAGGCAAGACAACCACCATTGGGAAGCTTGCCGGACAATATAGCGCCCAGGGGAAGCGGGTGATCATTGCGGCGGCGGATACTTTCCGGGCGGCGGCAGGAGAACAGCTTAAGGAGTGGGCGGACCGCGCCCATGCGGAACTGATCGGAGGGCAGGAAGGCTCAGATCCTGCGGCGGTGGTATATGACGCCGTTGCGGCTGCAAAGGCACGGCATGCAGACATTTTGCTGTGTGATACGGCCGGGCGCCTTCATAATAAGAAAAATCTGATGGAAGAGCTTCGTAAGATAAACCGCGTGATTGACAGGGAATACCCGGGCGCTGTCAGGGAGACGTTTGTGGTACTGGATGCGACCACCGGGCAAAATGCGCTGCAGCAGGCAAAGGAATTTAAAGAGGCTGCAGACATTACCGGGATCATCCTTACTAAGATGGACGGAACCGCCAAGGGTGGGATCGCTGTTGCGGTGCAGGCCGAGCTTGGAATCCCGGTAAAATATATTGGTGTAGGCGAAAAGCTGGAGGATCTGCAGAGATTTGATCCGGATACATTTGTAAGGGCGCTGTTTGATCCGGAGGGAAAATCAGCGCAGGAATAGAACAGAGGAGGAATGGCGGATGATGACGCTGGAAAAATTTGAAGAAGCCAGTGAACTGGTGAAACGGGTGACAAACCCGACAAAGCTGATGTATAGTGAATATCTGAGTGAGCAGACAGGCGGCAAGATCTATCTAAAGCCTGAGAATATGCAGTATACCGGAGCCTATAAGGTGCGCGGCGCATATTATAAGATCAGTACGCTTACGGAAGAAGAACGGGAGAGAGGGCTGATCACCGCGTCGGCGGGAAACCATGCCCAGGGCGTGGCTTACGCAGCCCAGAAATATGGATGTAAGGCCGTGGTGGTTATGCCGACGGTTACGCCGCTTATTAAGGTGAACCGTACGAAAAATTATGGGGCGGAGGTAATACTCTATGGCGACGTCTACGATGATGCCTGTGCATATGCCATGAAGCTGGCGGAGGAAAAGGGCTATACCTTTGTACATCCCTTTGACGATCTGGACGTGGCAACCGGACAGGGGACCATTGCTATGGAAATCGTCCAGGAGCTTCCTACAGTGGATTACATCCTTGTGCCGATCGGAGGAGGCGGGCTGATCACCGGCGTATCCACACTGGCAAAGATGCTGAATCCCAAGATCAAAGTGATCGGAGTGGAACCTTCACAGGCCGCAAGTATGACGGCCGCCCTTCAGGCCGGGGAGCCGGTGGAACTTCCAAGCGCTGATACCATCGCCGACGGTACGGCGGTTAAGCGGGTCGGCGATCAGAACTTTCCTTATGTACGGGATAATGTGGATGAAATTCTTCTGGTGGACGACGACGACTTAGTTGGCGCTTTTCTGGATCTGGTGGAAAATCATAAAATGATCGTGGAAAATTCCGGGCTTCTTACCGTGGCAGCCCTAAAGCAGATGGATCTGAAGGGGAAAAAGGCAGTCGCAGTCCTAAGCGGCGGCAATATGGATGTGATTACCATGTCTTCGATCGTGCAGCACGGACTGATCCAGAGAGACCGGATTTTTTCCGTATCGGTCCTGCTTCCGGATAAGCCTGGAGAATTGGTAAAAGTGGCTTCTGCAATTTCCAGGGCTAAGGGGAATGTCATCAAGCTGGAGCACAATCAGTTCGTAAGTACGAACCGCCATGCAGCGGTGGAGCTCCGCATTACGATGGAGGCATTTGGGACAGAGCATAAGAAGGAGATCATGCAGGAACTTAGGCAGTCAGGTTACGAGCCGGAGGAGATTGGCGCGAAGCTGTATTAGAGATGAACCATCTCACAGGAAAGAGATTCTGTGGGGTGGTTTTTAAAATTTGCATCCGCGTCCTCCAAAACAGAAGAAAAGGGATTGACATTTGATGTATAATTGTATACACTTATACAAGTTAAAGTTTTAACAGTGTATTTGTAAGTATTGAAGGGGTGAGATAAATGGATAACAGAAAAGTGTATTTGAATGAGCATTCCAACCTGCTGCAGCTGGAGGAGCATATGTATCCCCTTGTGGATGTGAAGTCGCCGAATGTGTTCCGCAATCTGTTCCGGTATGATGAGATACCAAAGATCGCATTTAACGACCGTATTGTGCCCCACCATATGCCGGATCAGATCTGGATCACGGATACGACATTCCGGGACGGGCAGCAGTCCAGAGCTCCCTACAGCACAGAGCAGATCGTAGCTATCTATGACTATTTCCACAGGCTTGGCGGGCCAAAGGGTAAGATTAAGCAATGTGAGTTTTTCCTTTACAGTAAGAAAGACCGGGACGCAGTCTATAAATGTATGGAGAAGGGGTACAAATTCCCGGAAGTTACCAGCTGGATCCGGGCAAGCAAGAAGGATTTTGAACTGGTGAAAGAGATTGGGATGCCTGAGACCGGGATCCTGGTAAGCTGTTCTGATTATCACATCTTTTATAAATTAAAAATGACGAGACGGGAATGTATGGAGCATTATCTATCCATAGTCAGGGAATGCCTGGAAACAGGGATCAGCCCAAGATGCCATCTGGAGGATATTACACGATCGGATATCTATGGTTTTGTGATCCCATTCTGCCTGGAGCTGATGAATCTGATGGAAGAATACCAGATCCCGGTAAAGATCAGAGTCTGCGATACGATGGGCTATGGCGTGAATTATCCGGGCGCAGTGATACCAAGGTCTATTCCCGGCATTATTTATGGTATCCGGGTCCATGCGGGAGTTCCCAGTGAATTGATCGAGTTTCATGGACATAATGATTTTTATAAGGCAGTCAGCAATTCTTCTACGGCGTGGCTGTATGGCGCCTGTGGTGTGAACTGCTCTCTGTTTGGGATCGGGGAGCGTACGGGAAATACGCCTCTGGAGGCTATGGTATTTGAGTATGCCCAGCTCCGTGGGACCCTTGACGGCATGGATACGGCGGTGATCACAGAGCTTGCCGAGTATTATGAGAAGGAAATCGGCTATAAGATCCCTTCAAGAACGCCTTTCGTGGGTAAGAATTTTAATGTGACAAGAGCGGGGATCCATGCGGATGGGTTATTGAAAAATGAAGAAATTTATAATATATTTGACACAGAGAAGTTTTTGGGAAGAGCTCCGCTTGTGGCAGTATCTAACACCTCAGGCCTTGCCGGGATCGCCCATTGGATCAACAGCTATTTCCATCTGCCGGAGGAGAAGCAGGTAGATAAAAACAGCGTACTGGTTTCTAAGGTGAAGGAGTGGGTAGACGCAGAGTATGAGGGCGGCCGTGTAACGGTGCTTACCGATGAAGAGCTTCTGGAAGTGATAGACAGTGTATGTGAGAAACTGGGAATAGCTCTTTACAGATGATGCCGGGCTAACAGCTATTTTACCTCCATGGGAGGCGGATAGGAGAAGGAATCGGATGGAAGAATATCAGGATCAGTCCCTGAGGGGGAAAGTGTTTGGAAAACTGAGAGAGGACATTCTGTCTGGCGTTTATAAGGATGGAGAGGAACTCCGGGAGATTACGCTCGGTGAGAAGCTGGGGGTCAGCAGGACTCCAGTGAGGGAGGCCTTAAGGCAGCTTGAGCTGGAGGGGCTGGTTAGCATTATTCCGAATAAGGGAGCATATGTTACGGCGATCACCCGGAACGATGTGGAGGATATCTATAAAATACGCTCGCTCCTGGAGGGCTTGTGCGCAAGATGGGCGACGAGACATATTACAGAGGAGCAGATCGAAGAACTGGAGGAAATTGTATTTTTGTCAGAATTCCGTCTGAAGCGCAAGGAGGAAGGAAAGGCAAAACAGGTATCTGAGCTGGACGGAAGATTTCACAAGATACTTTATGAAGCGTCAGACAGCCGGATCCTGGAGCGCGTATTGAAGGATTTCCACAAATATGTAAAAATGGCCAGAATGCTGTCTGTTAATACGCCTGACCGGGCGGAACAGTCCATCGCGGAACATAAGGGGATACTTATGGCGATCAAAAATAAAGATGAAGACCTGGCGGAAAAGCTGGCAGATGAGCATATCATGAATGTGATGAAAAACCTGCATATAGAGAAGTAGTGCAGGGATCGATGGAAATAATGTAAAGGTTATAACAAGTTTATTATTTTGGATTTGATAGGATAGAAATTTTACAATATATTAGAAGGAGAGGAAACAATGGCAAAGATTAAGATGACGACACCGATTGTTGAGATGGACGGAGATGAGATGACCAGGATCCTCTGGAAGATGATAAAGAATCATCTTCTGGAGCCTTATATTGAGCTGAATACGGAGTACTACGACCTGGGGCTGGAACACCGAAATGAGACAGATGACCAGGTGACCATTGATTCTGCCAATGCTACAAAGAAATATAAGGTTGCGGTAAAATGTGCCACGATCACACCGAATGCAGCCCGTATGAACGAGTATAACTTAAAGGAAATGTGGAAGAGCCCGAACGGCACGATCCGCGCGATTCTGGACGGAACGGTATTCCGTGCCCCTATCGTGGTAAAGGGGATCGAGCCTTATGTGAGAAACTGGAAGAAGCCGATTACCATTGCAAGACATGCCTACGGCGATGTGTACAAGGCTTCTGAAATGAAGATCCCCGGAGCGGGAAAGGCGGAGCTTGTGTATACGGCGGAGGACGGAAGCGAGACTCGAGAGCTGATCCATAATTTTGAAGGGCCGGGGATCGTCCAGGGAATGCATAATATCAATCATTCGATCGAGAGCTTTGCAAGAAGCTGCTTCAACTATGCGCTGGATACAAAGCAGGATCTGTGGTTCGCTTCTAAGGATACCATTTCCAAGAAGTATGACCATACCTTTAAGGATATTTTCCAGGATATCTTTGACGCGGAGTACAAAGAGAAATTCAAGAAGGCAGATATTGTGTATTTCTATACATTGATTGACGATGCGGTAGCCCGGGTGATGAAATCTGAGGGCGGATATATCTGGGCATGTAAGAACTATGACGGTGATGTGATGAGCGATATGGTGTCCTCTGCCTTTGGTTCACTGGCGATGATGACTTCCGTACTGGTATCGCCGGACGGATACTATGAATACGAGGCGGCTCATGGAACCGTACAACGCCACTATTATAAGCATCTGAAGGGCGAGGAGACTTCTACAAATTCTGTGGCGACCATCTTTGCATGGACGGGAGCTCTTAGGAAACGGGGAGAACTGGACGGTAATCAGGAACTGATGGAATTCGCAGACAGGCTGGAGAAAGCAACCGTGGACACGATTGAGAGCGGAAAGATGACGAAGGATCTGGCGCTGATCACATCCATCAAGAATCCGAAGGTTTTAAACAGTGAGGAATTTATTAAGGCGATCGCTAGGAGACTGTAGGGAGTGCAGGACTCCGAAATGGTTGTTTTCTTTCCAATAAGGATGCTATACGATCTATAAAAGAAGCGGCAGCTTCCTGAGATGTAAATTTCAGAGCTGCTGTTTTTTTATTATAGAAAATTATTATGATAGTAAGATAATGGATTTTAATATTCAGGTATGGCATCATAACGGATATCAAGTTTATGGAAATGGTAAGAAGCAGGACATGGAATAAATGCAGGATCATATAGCATATGCAATATGCAACTAAAAATAGTTGCATATTTTATTGCAGAGTGGTATATTATATTTAAAGGAGAACTGTCATGAGCAAGAAAGATAAATTAATAGATAGATTACTGAAGAAACCGAAAGACTTTACTTTTGATGAAATGGAGACTTTGCTATCATATTTTGGGTATGAATTAAAACAAGGTGGAACTGGTTCAGGAGTAAAATTTATAAAAGACGGAAGCAATGAAGTAATAAATTTCCATAAACCACATCCAAGTGGAATATTAAAGAGGTATGTGCTGGATCAGGTAATAGAGAAATTAAGAGAGGATGGGTTGCTAGGGG
>CAZGVY010000019.1:0-19567 GCA_964529215.1 uncultured Mordavella sp.
CAGCGGCGTCGCCATGATCGCCGGATCCAGCCCCACTTTCTTAGCCGCCAGCGGCAGGGTGCAGCCTACGACCTTAGCGATGATAACTGTACACGCCATGGTAACTCCAATAGTAAACGCCATCAGGATGTCTCCCTGCCCCATCAGCATGATCCGTATGCCATTCACCGTTGCCAGTACCAGGCTGATGCAGACAGCAACCCTGACTTCTTTCCATATAACCCGGAACAGATCCCTAAATTCGATCTCGCCCACCGCAAGGCCGCGGATGACCAGCGTAGAACTCTGGGAGCCGCAGTTCCCCCCGGTTCCGGTCAGCATCGGCACAAATCCCGCGATCTGAGGCATCAGTGCAAGCGCCGCCTCATAGCTGTTCATGATCATCTGTGTCACCGTTGCTGACAGCATCAGGAAAAGCAGCCAGGGAATCCTGCTTTTTACATGCTCGAATACCGTCGTTCCGAAATAAGAATCATCATTAGGATTAACACCAGCCATCCTGCTGATATCCTCTGTCTCCTCCTCCTGCAGTACCAGCATTGCATCGTCAACTGTTACAATACCGACCATGCAGATCTCATGGTCTACGATCGGCAGGGCGATCAGGCCATATTTCATAATGGTCCTTGCCACATCCTCCTGATCGTCCGTCGTATGGGCATAGAGCATATTGGTATCCATGATCTCTTCGATCAGCCTGGATTCACCTGTAGTCAGCAGATCCTTAATATCCACAGCTCCGATCAGCTTCCGCTTTTCTGTTACATAACAGGTATAAATCGTCTCCCGGTTCAGGCCTACCTGGCGGATCTTTAAAATCGCCTCTTCGACCGTCATGTCCTTTGACAGCGCGATATAATCTACATTCATCACGCTTCCGGCGCTGTCCTCCGGATACTGCAGAAGCTGGTTGATCTGTACCCGCTTCTCCTCGTCCGTCGCCATCAGAAGACGGTCTACCACATTGGCAGGCATCTCCTCCAGCACATCGACGGTATCGTCCAGATACATTTCCTCCATGACTTCCTCCAGCTCGGAATCCGTCAGCGCATTGATCAGGACTTCTCTCAGGTCACTATTCATATAAGCAAAGGTTTCGGCAGCCTCCTCTTTTACCAGGAGCCTGAAGATCAGTACCAGCTGCTTTTCATCTACCTCTTCCAGGATATCTGCAAGGTCAACGGGGTACATATGATTCGCAAGCTCATCCTTCAGTTCTTTAAACTGCCTCTGCTCCAGCATCTGCTGGATCCTGCCGATGGTCAGTTCGTCCCGTTCATCCATGAAGTCATAGTCAAATTCACTGGATGCAACAGCCTGCCCCCATTCTTCCGCTGTTACATGCTCCAGATTATTTTTCCCTCCCAAATGTACCCCTCCTTCCCACAAAAATACAAAATTTGCGATATTTTTCCTACTGTAGTATAATTAGTATAATCAATTTCAAGCCATTATACAAGGAGATTCTCATGAAAACAGCAGGACTGATCGCCGAATATAACCCATTTCACACCGGGCATTCCTACCATATCAGGAAAACAAAAGAGCTGACCGGAGCTGATACCGTCCTTGCCGTTATGAGCGGCGACTTTGTCCAGCGGGGCGCGCCCGCTCTTATGCCAAAGCATCTGCGTACAGCATGCGCC
This sequence comes from uncultured Mordavella sp., assembly GCA_964529215.1. Classification (GTDB taxonomy): domain Bacteria; phylum Bacillota; class Clostridia; order Lachnospirales; family Lachnospiraceae; genus Claveliimonas. The sequence goes on from CAZGVY010000019.1 coordinate 1,647, forward strand.
CTGCGTTCTGGCGTATCGGCAGTGATCGAACTTCCTGTGTACTATGCCTGCGCAAGCGCAGAATACTTTGCTTTAGGAGCCGTTTCCCTTCTTGACAGCCTGGGCTGTGTAGATGTTCTCTGTTTTGGTAGTGAATGCGGCGATATCAGAGTCTTAGAAGAAATTGCAGACATTTTAGATAAAGAGCCGGAAGAATACAAAACTGCCCTAAGGAAAGGGCTGAAAGACGGATTATCTTTCCCTGCCGCAAGAGGGCAGGCATTAAAACGCTATGAAGCCATCCTTTCTGAACCGAACAACATCCTGGGCATTGAATATCTAAAAGCCCTCAAACGGTTAAACAGCCCGGTCAAAGCCTATACGGTCCGCCGGGCGGGAGCCGGATACCATGATACGGCAACAGGCCGGACATTCTGTTCTGCCTCCGCCATCCGCGCAAATATAGGCATGGCACATCAAATCCTGGACTATATCCCAGAAAACTGCCGCAGCATGTTCCTGGAAGCTAAGGGAAGCCGCTTCCCAGTAGAAAGCAACGACTTCTCCCTTCTGCTCAAGGCTAAGCTCCTGCAGGAGACGAAGGATACCCTGACAGGCTATTTGGACGTAAGCCGCGAGCTTGCCAGCCGGATCATCAACTACAGAAATGATTTTCAGAGCCTGGAACAGTTTACTACTCTGTTAAAGACAAAAGAGCTTACCTACAGCCGGATCAGCCGGGCTCTCTTCCACATCCTCCTGGGCATTACCGGGCATGGCATGGAAGAATCCCTTGCCGCAGGCAGTGTATCCTATGCGCGGCTCCTGGGTTTCCGGGAAAATAGCGCCTTTCTGTTGAAACAGATAAAAGAACAGTCCAGGATCCCCCTGATCACCAAGCTTCCAAAAGAAGATACCATGAACCCGGCCGGAAGCATCATGCTGCAGGCCGATACCTACGCAGCAGATTTATATGAGTCTGTGGTAACAGAGAAGTTCCACACGCCCTTTCTCAACGAAAGGCAGCAGTCCGTGGTGAAGCTGTAAACAGCGCAGTTATAATACACTCGCCGTTTAAACCCGGTCATGCAGCGTATGATACGCCAGGTCGAACGCTTTCTCCTGCTCTTTCCTCCCACATACCGCTATTTCATTGCGCGCGCCTCTTTTGTCTGTCAGAAACAGCGTTTTCTGCCGGTACTCTCCCTGCTGCCTGATTCCAACTTCTACCTTATCCATCTCCTTTAGCAGATAGATCCATATTTCATTCCGGTATAAGAGTACATAATCTCTTGTTATGATCAGCCGGTAATCCGGTATCTCTACCGCATCTGCTCCCACAAGCTGATCAAAAAGCGCTTCCTTATCTGGTATACTGTCAAGCTTACCTCTGAGAGCCCTCTGGGAACGGATATTCAGCACCCCGAGAGCGGCTCCGAGAACTGCAAGGATATATCCAAGCGCCCCGCCTGCTAAAATAGCAAGCAGCGCCGCCGCCAGAAGGCTTATCCAGATAATCCTTCCCAGTCTCAGGCTTTTGGCCCGTTCCTCTATAAAATCATAATACTTCTGTTGTCCCGCTGTCTGTATCTCCATATTTCCCACCTCTGCTCTCCTATATGTCCCGGCCGCAGAACCCGCCGCCGGCAGCTCCGTGTAAAGCGGTCAGCGCACTCTCTCTGGGAATCCAACCTTCTTCTGTACCTTGCGCAGAGTCTTCATGGCGTAGTAATTTGCCTTCTCCGCATTTCCCTTTATAATGCCGTCAAGGTATGCTTTATCCTGATTCAGCCTTGCCACCTCATCCTGCAGCGGTTTTAATACGGATACTACCACCTCGCCTACCGCAATCTTGAAGTCTCCGTAACCCTTGCCGTCAAATTCCTTTACCACCTCGTCCGGCGTTTTCCCGGTACATGCACTGTAAATATCGATCAGGTTCTTAACTCCCGGCTGCTCATCCCGGTAAAGGATCTGCGCCTCGGAATCAGTCACTGCGCGTTTACATTTCTTCATGACCACATCCGGTTCATCCATCAGGTAAATGCTTGCATTCGGATTCGCGTCGGATTTGGACATCTTCTTAGACGGCTCCTGCAGGCTCATGATCTTCGCTCCTACTTTCCCGATATATGCTTCCGGAACCGTAAATACATTGCCATAAATATTATTAAATCTCTGTGCGATATCCCTGGTAATCTCCAGATGCTGCATCTGATCAATGCCCACCGGGACCACGTCCGCCTGATACAAAAGGATATCGGCTGCCATCAGCACCGGATAAGTAAAAAGCCCCGCATTGATATTGTCCGCATGCTTGGCGGATTTGTCCTTAAACTGCGTCATGCGGTTCAGCTCTCCCATATAAGTAAAACAGTTCAAAATCCAGGCAAGCTCTGCATGACCCGACACGTGGGACTGATAATAGATGCAGTTCTTCTCTGGATCAAGCCCAGCCGCAATGTACAGGGTCAGCAGCGCCCTTGCCCGCTTCCGAAGCTCCGCAGGATCCTGCCTTATGGTAATGGAATGCATATCTACCACGCTATAGAAGCACTCATACTCATCGCTCAGCGAGATCCAGTTCTTAAGAGCTCCCAGATAGTTGCCAAGCGTCAGCTTACCTGTTGCCTGCATCCCGCTGAATAATACCTTTTTATCTCCAATCATAATCTTTCCTCCTAATCACTCCGGGCAGCGCTACCTGCCTGTATTATTGAAACCAGCCCGGTTCCCTTCCGCCCAAACGGCTGTACCGTCAGTACGGCGCACTAATAATATACCACATTTTCCGAAAGGATCTCCGGTTTCCCGTCTTTCACCAGCACCTCTGTTACGCCGCAGTTCCTGCTGCAGCCCTCCCCCCAGAACCGTTCCACCGGAAGCCCCTTGATATTAGCAAGAATCCCTGCCAGCGCCGCGCCATGCGTAGATACCAATATGGTATGATCCTGATATTCCTTCCTGTTACAGATATCCTTTAAAAATTCCCCGGTCCGCTGCTTTAGATCCTCTAAGCTCTCGCCGTCAGGGGGCGCCTGATAGTTCCCCGGTTCATCAAAGAAACACCGGAATTCTCTGGGCATCCCCTCATCCCAGGATTCCGGATCCCAGCATCTTCCCTCGTATCTGCCAAAAGATACCTCTATAATCCTCTCATCCAGCACGACCGGCACATTCCTGCCCTTAAGGATCAGCTCCGCCGTCTCCCTTGCCCGCCCCAGCGGGCTGCACAGGCACAGGTCAAAAGGTACTCCAAGAAGTCCTTCCCCTGTCTTTACCGCCAGTTCTCTCCCATAAGCATTCAGCGGCACGTCGATCTGCCCCTGATTCTTCTTCTGCTTATTATAATCCGTTTCTCCATGACGTATCAAATACAGTTTCATCTTACAAAGCCTCCGTTTTCACAGACCCTAGTACAACGAAATTTAAGTTTTGGATAGTTTGACATAGAATATTTTTCTGAGAGTGCTGCTTCACAAACGCAGGCGTAGCGGTGGCTACGTCGAGGCTTGGGGAGTAGTGCTATCAGGAAAATAGGCAAGTCAAACTGCCAATTACTTAATATTCGTTGTACTAGTATAACACAGTTTCCTTTTTCTTTACATAGCTATTTTTCAAAATCCGTGTTAGTATAAAGAATATTGCATCTTCTGATTCCAATATCTTATAATGGATGCATGATCGAAATAATAAATTACGAGGGAAAACATGGATATTAAGCGAAAAAACCAACTGAACTTAAGTATTTTCTGCATCATCACCGGAGTATTTATAAGCGCAATCGTCTGGCTGTTTCTAAAAGCAGTTTCCATAAGCACTTTTTTTCTCTGGGAATGGCTGCCTGGCCACTTTGAAATATCCCGGGGATATACAATCATAGTCTGTATGGCCGGAGGGCTGCTTATTGGGATCTTCCGGAAAAAATATGGCGATTACCCGGAGGAACTGACGACAGTTCTTGGAAAAGTTAAAAAAGAAAAATATTATGAATACCAGAAAATGCCTGTTATGCTCCTTGCTGCTTTCCTCCCGCTGGTTCTTGGAAGCAGTGTCGGGCCGGAGGCCGGAATGACCGGGATCATCGTCGGGCTGTGTTACTGGGCCAAAGATAACTTAACATTCGCCCGTGGCAACGCAAAAGAATACTCAGAGATGGGACTGGCCGTTACCTTAAGCCTTCTTTTCCACTCTCCCTTATTCGGAATTTTTGCCGTAGAAGAAGAAAACCAGGACAAAGAGAGCCCGGATCTGACCCGCTCCTCCAAGACCTTCATCTATGGCCTTACGACTGCAGCCGGCTTCGGAGCCTACCTGCTCCTGTCTGACCTGTTCGGGGCAGGAATGGAAGGCTTTCCGTCCTTTCCGGTACAGGAACTGACCCGCGCAGATTACATGATGCTGATCCCCTATATCCTGGCCGGATGTGTTCTTGCCTGTTTCTATGAATTTACACAGAAAGCATGCCGAAAGCTTGCAGAAAAACCTGCGCCTGTACTCCGCGAAACCATAGGAGGCTTATGTCTTGGTATCGCAGGCTCTGTGGCGCCGGCAGTTCTGTTCTCCGGCGAAGAACAGATGGGCGTGCTGATGGGATCCTATCTGGAATATCTTCCTATAGGGCTTGTCTGCATGGCATTTTTCAAAATTCTTCTGACCAATATCTGCATTCAGTCCGGATTAAATGGCGGGCACTTTTTCCCTGTCATCTTCGCAGGCGTCTGCCTGGGATATGGGATTGCCGCCCTTGTCTTCCCTGGGAGCACAGGACATGTGGTATATGCCGCTGCGATCGTTTCAGCCGCCCTGCTTGGCGGGATCATGAAGAAACCGTTTGCTGTCACGATGCTTTTGTTCTTATGCTTTCCTGTAAGAATGTTTGTCTGGATCTTCCTTGCGGCAGCTGTAGGGAGTAAAGCTATGTCCAGTATAACGTCTCCAGATTAACTGCACTCTATGCTTATCTATATTTCATCCTTTACCTGTGGGATCAGGGACGCCGCCAGTTTTCCTTTCCCTCTCTGCCTCAGGTAAAGGATCCCCACAATGGAGAATACCACTGCGCCCACAAAATTTACCATCAGATCCTTCATGGTATCTACGATACCCACATCCAGGTATCCGCCGAGATCCCACTCCTGTCCGTTGATCACCACAGATTCAACCGCCACCTTCACTGGCACATTCGCCCCGTCGGGATTCAGCTTAACTGAGCTGATTACTGGTAAGATCCAGTCCTTTTGCATATCCATCTGAAAAAACCAGTCCATGCCAAATTCGAAAAATTCCCACATTACTCCTACCGTCATGGAAAAGCAGAAGGCCACAAACGCCACAAAAAACGGGGACATCTTAATGGAAAATTTCTCACTCCGGTTGAAAATATCGATCAGGGAAAATCCGATCGCTGCCATCAGGAACCCATTCGTCGTATGCAGCATCGTATCCCAAATAGATATTTTTACATAAAACGCATTGATCTCCCCTAAGATCTCAGCTGAGAAGATAAAAATCAGGATAACTGCCTCCAGTCCTGCCGGGATACTCACGCCCAGCTTCTTCTCAATAAACTTCGGTATCGTAAAAAGAATCAATGTCAGGATCCCCAGAAACATGTTGTGATAGTTCCCCAGGAAAAACTGACGTACGATCGATACGATCACCAATATCATCAAAACAATTTCCAGTTTTGTCCTCTTCTTCTCTGCTCCCATTTCTTCCTCCTCCGTTCAGCCTGTTGTAGTAATCTTTGCCAGTATAACACAGTTTTCTTCTTCTTTACATAGATATTTTTCAAAATCCGTGTTAGTATATAGAAAAGTGTTACCGGAAAACAGGCAGGCCGTAACAAATAAATATAAAGGAGATCACGATCATGGAAAAAATTACAAGCTTCACCATAGACCACATCAAATTGGTTCCCGGCATATATGTATCAAGGATTGACTATGTAGAAGGGCATCCTGTCACCACCTTTGACCTTCGCATGACAAGCCCCAATGACGAGCCGGTCATGAACACCGCCGAGGTGCATACCATCGAACATCTGGCTGCCACCTTTCTTCGGAACCATGCAGAATATGGGGACAAAACCATTTATTTCGGCCCTATGGGCTGCAGAACCGGATTCTACCTCCTGCTTGCGGGAAAATATGAATCAAAAGACATTGTTCCACTCATGAAAGAAATGTTTACTTTCATCCGGGACTTCAAAGGCGAAGTTCCTGGCGCATCGCCAAAGGACTGCGGCAACTATCTGGATATGAACCTGCCAATGGCAAACTATCTGGCAGACAGGTATCTGAAGAATGTATTAAACAATATTACAGAGGCACAGTTAACCTACCCTGAATAATACGGTTTTAAAACACCGCCTGTCCCGGCGCTGCTTCCTGAAAACCCTTACACAGGGTTCTTTCAGGAGGCAGCGTGCCAGAACAGGCGGAAATCTTTTATCTACGGAAGCGTATTCGACGGCGCCAGGCAAACCCACCCTTTACAAACATAAAAGGTCGTTCTGTCATGAACGAGCGGATACTCCTTACTTTCGCTCATGACTGTGATATTCGCAAACGGCGGCAGTTTATCTTTTATTTTCATTAAGTCCCCTTTCTCCTTCAAGACAATCCGGATCTGCTCCGGCGGATTTTCATACAGAAGCTTTGCAAATAAAAACATACTATACCCTGCAGGATGCTTCTGTGCCTGAGCAGACATATAGCAGAACTGTTTGTCCGCATATTCCCTGTATTCTTCTTTTTCCGTCAGCTGGTACAGCCGGACAAAATCATATGCCATAACCGAATTTCCACTCGGGACCGCGCCGTCGTAGGTTTCCTTCGGATTCATGAACAAATCTGTACTATCTGGATCAGAAAGAAAAAATCCCCCGTTTTCATCATCCGCAAACCGTCTGACCGCCTCCTCACAGAAACGCTCCGCTTTTGTAAGATAAGCTCTGTCCAGAGTAGCCTGATACAGCTCGGTCAGTGCGGCCGCGTAGAATGCATAATCATCCAGGAATCCCTTCTCCGACCGCTTCCCGCTGCGCCAGCTTGTATGAAGATACCAGTTGCTGCACAGATGATCCTCGATAAATCTCTGTGCATCTGCCGCAGCCCGGAGGTAAACTTCCTTTCCAGACGCCCTGTACAGTACGGCCAGAGCTGCTATCATCATAGCATTCCAGGAAACCAGGATCTTATCGTCAAGGTGCAGGCTCCTCCGCTGTTTCCGGTAATCATAAAGTTTCTTACATTCCTCCCTGAAATCAGAATCCAGATCGCTGCTTGTAAGAAGATTGGGGATACAAGCCCCCTCAAAATTACCGTCTGAGGTAATTGCAAAGGCATCCGAAAATTTCTTCCCCATCTCTTTCCCCAGGACCTTCATGACCTCCTCCCGTGTGAATAGATAATATTTCCCTTCCACACCTTCACTGTCAGCATCCTGGGCGCTGTAAAATCCGCCCCAGGGAGACGTCATTTCACGGAGCACATATTCCGCTGTTTTTTCGGCTGTGTCCAGATAAAGCGGATTCCTGTCCTGTATATAAGCCGCCGAATACGCGGTCACCAGAAGCGCATTATCATACAGCATTTTTTCAAAATGAGGAACAAGAAAATACCGGTCCGTAGAATACCTGGAAAAGCCTCCTCCAATCTGGTCAAAGATACCGCCCTTACGCATCTGTACCAGTGTTTTCCCCACTATTTCCAATAGATCCGGATCGTTGTGTATCTGTGCGTAAAGAATTAAAAACAGGAAATTATGCGGCATCGGGAATTTGGGAGCTTCCCCAAAGCCTCCGTATCTGCTGTCAAAGCTTCCGGCAAATGCCTCTGCCGCCTGTCTGGCAAGGTCCCTCCCGCTTCCGTTTCCGCCGTCAGTTTCTGGCCGTTTCAGATGCGCAATAACCTGTGCAGCCGAGTGGAGAAGTTCTTCCCTGCCGCTGTTCCATTTCTCTGCCACCGCCTGCAGCAGATCGGGAAATCCGGGCATGCCGTACTTTGACTGAGGCGGGAAATAGGTGCCTGCATAAAAAGGTTTTTTATCCCAGGTCATGAAAATGCTCATAGGCCAGCCTCCGCTGCCGGTGAGCGCCTGACAGACCGACATATATACACTGTCAATATCTGGGCGCTCCTCCCTGTCAGCCTTCACAGATATAAAATACTGGTTGAGAATAGCAGCCGTCTCCTGATTTTCAAAGCTCTCACGAGCCATCGCATGACACCAGTGGCAGGTGCTGTAACCGATACTTAAAAATACCGGCTTATCCTCCCTTCTGGCTTTTTCAAACGCTTCCCTGCACCAGGGATACCAGTCAACAGGATTTTCTGCATGCTGCAGCAGGTAAGGGCTTGTCTCGTATTTCAAATGATTGCTCATAGTATTCCCCTTTTCCAAATATATCCGTTTTAAGTTCTGATTCGGTGATACCGGATATAGCTCTTATAGCTTAGTATGCTAATTGAATATAATATTATACCTTGACGGACGAAGTCCGCCAGCCCGAAGGGTATGTATTACGGGATACTTTGGAGTATGGATTGACGGACTGCGTTTAGTGCATCTTGGCGGACGCGGAATGAAAAAGGAGTATATAGCAATCAGACGGAGCAGCATTCCGATGAACTACCGGCTAACAGAGACTAAGCCACTCAGGAATGCCTTCGTGCCCAAGTCTCTGTAAACCGTTATTTCATCTCCATTAAGAACGCTCCTGTATTGTCTGATCCGCTATATACTCCTTCTTCATTCCTCTGTCTCCTAACTGCATTGTAAACAAACATTCCTCAACCAGTTTATTAAACAGCAAAACAATATGATACCAGTTTGCAAAGTAGCCGGTAAACAGCTGCCTTCCGTGGCAGATAAGTGCTGCATGGGTATTTCAGGGGCGTTCTTAGCGGAGGCAAAATCCACTGCTTACGGATACTTAGACGCGAAGGCTTTCCTGAGCGTCTTAAGTGTAGTTAGCAGTTAGTTTGCCGCAGCGTTGCCCCACCCATGCAGCACTTATCTGTCATGGATGGCAGCGTCCAAGCTCATTGAATATGTCCGCCAAGATGCACTTAGCGCAGTCCGCTAAGGTATACCAGTATATGTTCTATTTCATCTTATTTTCAAATATCTCAACAATGGTCTTCTCCGTCCCAGTCATCCCCGGTGATGCGATCAGCCCCATATTGCGCATCGTCTCTTCCGCAGTCTTTCCATTGATGCCATGGACGGGATCAATGAAAACGCCGTGCATGGCAAATTCCACAGACTGGTATGCCGCGTCCACCGCCGCCACGCCTTTCATGGTACAGCCCTGATTTCCACCATCGCAGATCATCCCGGTAATGCTGCTGGCCATATTATTAATGGTATGGCTCATCTCCTCTGGCCCTCCGCCTCTGAGATACACCAGTCCGCAGGCCATACCAGTCCCCGCCGCAATGGCGCAGCCACAGAAGGCAGACAATCTGCCGGAATATTCCTTGATATAAGTACAGATCAGATAACTGAGAGCCGTTGCCCGGAGAAGCTGTTCTTTGGTATAACCATTCACCTTATAAGCGGCATACAGCGGCATCGTAGCAATAATTCCATGAGCCCCGGAACCAGTAATACTCATGGCCGGTTTGTCCAGGCCGATCACCCTCGCTTCGATCGCCCCGTTACACAGCAGGGAAGCGCTCGTCTGCTCGTTATCAGAAATCACCCTTCCGCCATTCTTTTTCAGCAGATATTTTGCAAATGTTGTCCTGGGATTGCGGATCCCCTCCCGGAAAAGCTCCAGATTTACCCGGTAAGCTTCCCAGATAAATTCCAGCTCCCGGATATCCACAGAGGATACGAAATCACACAGTTCCTTTAACGTGTATTCATGGATCAGGCATTTTGTCTGCTTCTCAGGCTCCCCCGGTTCATCCTTCCTTACTTCTTCTGTGTTCTTATCCCTCTCAGCCTGCTCCTCCTCTGTCTCAAATTCTGTTTTCCCATTTACGCAGATCCTTGTAATATTCGTATGAGAACCGTGGATCGTAACCACCGCCTCCTCCATCGGTGTCTTCACTGAAGCCTCGATAAATATCCTGCTTGTAATCCCGCTTAAGGAAACGCTCACCTTCCCGGCCTTTACCAGCTCCTCCGCCCTTTCATTATCCTCCGGCTTCACGTCCGCCAGGGCTTCCAGTCCTTTTTCTGCATTTCCGGCTACAAACCCCAAAGCCGCTGCAAATACATTTCCCACCTGCGTACTGTTTGGAATCCCGCAGGTGAAAGCATTCTTATACATACCGCTGTTCAGCACTACATGAATACTCTCCGGTTCTCCCTTCACATAACTTCCTGCCTTTGCGACCGCATACGCAATTGCCCCCGGTTCGGTCACTCCAAGGGCTGGTTTCATATCCTCATAGATCAATCTTGTCAGCTCATGCATCCTTACGTACCTCCTTCACTTTTTTACATCACGGGCACCGCGCTCCCACATATCCCCAGAGCCGGAGAACGTTTCGCCGGTAAAATAGGAAGACAAAAAGCGTATCACCCTGTCTGCCGGCGTTACGCTTTTTACTATTACCGGTGTATAAACCGTTTCTTCCTCTTATTCTTTATAACAATCCTCCGAATATATGCAAAGGTCTTCTCCTCTCCCTGCTCCGCCAGCATCTTTAATAGATGATGCAGCAGCGCGGAAGTATCCTTATGTACCATATTGCCAAGCTTTGCCGCTCCATGTTCATAATATTCCAGCGGATGGTAGTCCTTATAGTTCTCCTTCTGATATGTCTTAGAGGCCGCTACCCGGTCCATAAACATCTCGATCACATATTTCGTCGGCATCTTTGTCCCTGCAAGAAGCCGTTCCTTCTCAGTGGTATAATCAATCCAGTATTCATAGTGATGCTTATTACGTCCCTTATGGTGCAGCCATGCGGTGGATACCCCCGTAGCCTCCCGCTCTGCATTATTCGGGCTCCTGTTCCCCTGAAAATACTTACAGCCCACCAGGAATTCGGAAGGCGAATACTTTGACAGGTCATGAAGCAGCCCCTGTTTATACAGGCCTACCTTAAAACAGCCCTTCATAACCAATAACTTGTGATGATTGATCGTCCGCAGATGTTCCAAAGCTTTCATACAATAAACCTCTCTCCTATTATCTTTGATCCCTCTAAAACAGCTCTTACAAATAAGGCCTTTTTGCAAAATTTTCCGCTGCCAGATACAGTATCAGCAGATGCGCCGGATAGAACAGATAAAAGAAATACTTCATACTTCTTCCCTTCTTTCCATTATACGCTGCGATCGGAAGCACCGCCAGAGCCCCGGCATACTGCAGCGGATTCTGCCATAGAAAATTCCATCCGGCCGCCAGGACTCCCCCGATTTGTTTATGGTCTCTTGTCATTCCAAAAACAGCGATCAGAAGAATCCCCCGGAATCCATAATCCGTATGCAGAAACTCCGCCGCCCACATGGCAAGTATCACAACACCGGTCTTAATTATGGTCTCTTTTTCCTTATCAAGGATCCAAAGCATAACCAGACCTATCAAAAGCGTAAAAAATACATTCTGCTTTTCCACCGCCCAGAATGACCTGCAAAACGCCAGATCATAAGGAACCTCTGACAGCAGCGCAAAGATTCCCAGCCTGCACAGGTAATTCCTGACATTTCTCGTATAATAGTACCCCTCTGCAAGAAGAAAACAGAATATAGGGAAAGCTAACCTCCCAATATAGCGGAAGATCCTTTCCTCCGGATAAAGAACCGCCCCTATATGGTCAGTCAGCATAGATATGATCGCTATTATTTTTAACTGGAATGTTGTAAGCCCCCATCTTTTTTCCCTTATTTTTCCCATCTGTTTACCTTCCTGTAAGCACCAGCACCGTACGCTTCTCCACTTTCATATCGTGCTGGTTTTCCAGCAGCCTGCCCGTCTCTAAAACACCCTCTTTGGTAGATGCGGTCACATACCAGCTTTTTTTCGCTGGAAGAGCTGGCAGTGCAAAGGTATGTTCCAGCCAATGCATATTATAGATCACAAAATAGTCCTCATCCCCGGCAACGGCTCCGCAGTAATAAACCCCAAGCTGCCTGCTGCTCACTTCATCCGGCGTACGCCATGCATATTCACCATGATAAGACACGTCTGGTATCCCGCATCTCATCACGTCCATCCCACGCAGCAGTTCCTTCTGCCTGAACACCGGATGCGCTTTCCGCAGCGCGATCAGCCGCTTCACAAAGAGATAATTTTCTTCCTGCTTCTTCAAACGCCCCCAGTCCAGCCAGGAGATCTCATTATCCTGGCAGTAAGCGTTATTATTTCCCTTTTGGGTATTGCCAAATTCGTCACCCGAAAGAATACAGGGCATTCCCTGGGAAAGCAGCAGCAGCATCCATGCATTGCGGATCTGGTTCTTCCTGAGCTCATTTACCGCCTTTTTCCTGCTTGGCCCCTCAGCCCCGCAGTTCCAGCTGAAATTATAATCCTGCCCGTCCCGGTTATCCTCTCCATTTCCCTCATTATGCTTACTGTCATACGAAACCAGGTCATTCAGAGTGAACCCATTCTGGCTTGTGATATAATTATAGCTCCTGCCGTCATGATACTTCAGCCAGTGCATGACTCCGCCCACCATACCTTCATCACCCTTTAAGAATCTGCGCATCACATTCTGGAAATCATCCCTGTGCGTAAAAATCCTCGTATTCTTCAGTACCGGATCCCTGTAAATGGCATCCATCGGGGCAACGGACGGATTGAGAATAAATCCGTCTATATGGTAATTCATCACGTAATGCCGGAGACAGTCTTCCATCAGGTAATTCGGAGTCCCATGATCGAAAGGCATCTCCAGCACCACCTCGATCCCTGCCCTGTGGCAGGATCCAACCATCTCTCTTAGCTCCTTTATCCCATCGCCGGAAGCAGCATATGCACTTTTCGGCGCAAAATAATATCCTGTGCCATATCCCCAGTAATTAATGCGGTTTTTTTCACATTCTTCAAACTCATATACAGGCATACAATGGATCTGATTGATCCCAAGCTCCAGAAGATACGGAATCTTCTCGGCAACCCCCAGAAACGTACCCTTATGTTTCACCTTTGATGAAGAATGCTTTGTAAAACCTCTCACATGCAGGCTGTAGGCAACCACCTGATTCTCCGGAAGGCGGGCCGGCCAGTTTTCCTCCCATCCGTTATCGTCTCCTGTCAGTACGCCGCGCACCTCTCCGTCAGACATTTCCCCATGGCTTCCCCATTTTTCACGTCCTACGATCCTTTTCACATACGGGTCAATGCAGTATTTCCCATTGATACGGTATACATATTCATAATTCTCTTTTCCCAATCCGTCGATTGCCATGCAGCGGACTTCTCCCACCGCCGCATCTTCTTTAAATTCACAGGTCAGAAACGGTTCGTTTCTGTCTGGTTTATATAGTAATAGTTCACAGCTGCTGCCTGATGGAACCGAAATTGCAAAATTTGTCCTTTCTCCAGTAACTGACACCCCAAGAGGTAATGGTTTTCCCTGTACCCATTTCATATTATGTTCTCCTTATTGCCATCCATCGACTCCATACATCTCCACATTATCACTGTTGATCATAAACACTTCTTCGTAGATCTCGGATTCATAGTCTTCTCCGTCTAAAATCGCGATCCCTGTCCTGGCGGCCTCCTTTCCTATATTGATCGGCGACTGGGCTGCGGTTCCTGCGATCTGCGTATCTGCTTTAACCAGTTCCTTCTTGATATCAGGAGAACCGTCTACCCCATATATAATAACATCTTTCATACCTGCAAGATTGACTGCTGTAGTAGCTCCCACCGCGATCTGGTCATTCCCGCACATGATCACATCAATATCTGTATGTTTTTCCAGCATCTCCTGCGTGATCTCCAGGGCTTTCTGAAATTCCCCGTTTGTATCAGCCCGGTCTACGATCTCAAATCCCACGTCCGCTGAAGAAACTGCCTTTTCAAATCCTGTAATCCTGTCGTTGATCGAATTCTGCGTCGGGCATTCCAGGAGCAGGATCTTTCCTCCATCCGGCCGTCTCTCCAGAAGATCCTTGCCGCAGATAAATCCGGCAATTTCATTATCCGAACCAATATATGCGTCCACATAATCCATCTCTTTGACCTGGGTATCCACATTAATGATCTTTACATCCGCTTTTTTCAGCGCGTCCAGCGCGTCTGTGATCTCTACCCAGTTCACCGGGCAGATAAAGATCGCATCGATCCCTTCGTCGATCATCTCCAGAATCTGCTCCGTCTGCAGCTGGGCGTCGCTTTCCGGATCTTTTGTGATCAATGTATATCCTTCTTCGTCAAGGATCTCCTTGATCGCACTTTCCAGCGTTATAAAGTAAGGATTCTCCATATCGATCGCACTGAATCCAAACTTGTACCCCAGGTCTTCTTCACTATCGGCAGAGTCTTCTGAAGATGCCGCGTTATCCTCCGGCGTTCCCACCGCCTTTTTACAGCCAAATAATGCGAGAATCCCAACCAGCAGAATGCCAAGTGCTTTTAAAGCTCTCTTTTTCATTATCTATTCCTCCCAAGCAATTTATCATTCCCGGATTTTCCGGATAACTTTTTATCCACTCCGTTTCCAGCAGTTTTTACAAATTCATTTTTATCTTACAACATTTTGTAGTATTTGACTAGTATAATATCATTTGATAGAATGAAAGACATCAAATATAAAAAAGGAGAATACGGTATGGATAACAGATACGATACTCCAGAATATACTGGAACCGTAACGCTGACTCTGGATAATGACGAAGAACTGGAATGTGAGATCCTTACCATCTATACGGCTGCCGGCAGGGATTATATTGCCCTTGCACCCCTGGACGGATCCCTGGAGGATATCGCTTATATCTACCGCTATATCAGCCACGGGGAAGACGATCCGGAGCTTCAGATGATCCAGGATGACGAAGAATATGAGCTTGCTTCCGAGGGGTATGACAGATGGATGGACTCCATGACAGACTAAACTGCCCCTGTCCGGATATATCAGATTCCAGCAAGCAATTCGCTGACAAAACGGGAAGGGGACGTCTCTTTCCCGTTTTTTTCTTTCCCATAGGTAATGATAAGCTCCCGTTTTGCCCGTGTCATTGCCACATAGAACATCCGCCGTTCCTCTTCCAGCTCCGGCTTTAACTTCGCTTTTTTATAAGGAATTGTCCCTTCTGTACACTGCATGATAAAAACCGTATCAAATTCCAGGCCCTTCGCTCCATGCATTGTCATCAGACGGATCCCGCCGTTTTCCTGTGACCGGCGGTTTTTTCTTTCGTTTAGCGTCTTTGTATAGTTTTCTATATATGCAAACCACTCCCCTGCCGACTGAAAGTCCTTCGCACGCTCCTCGATCCCGGCAAGTATTTCAAACAGGCTTTCCTCCTTGATCCGGTGGTCTTCTGCATATTTTTTCAGATATCCGTCATAGCCTATATGCCTGCGTATATACTGGATCGAAGCATAGGGCGTCTGGTTTTCCAGCATCTTTAGATCCATTTCAAACTGGTCGATCCGATCAAGCATCCAGTCCTTATCCATATAGAACCTGCGCAGGTCTTCAAAGCATACCTTGACGGACGAACCTTCCATACTGTCTCTGCTGATATATCTGACCGGCGCGTTCATCACATCTAAAAACAGCCTTCTTTCCCGTTCTCCGGATGCCAGCCTCATATAACTCATCAGGTTCCTTGCGATAAAATGCTGATAGATATTGCGTATCTGTTCCTTTGCCACAAAAGGAATCTGGCATTCCGTCAGCGCTTCCATCAGCATTCCTGCATCATTTCCAGTCCGGTAAAGTATTGCAATCTGGCGGCCGGCGATTCCTTTGCCGTCCAGGTCCCGGAGCTTTTGGATCAGATACCGGCATTCCTCCCGGGAATCCTTCAGCTCCTGGATATGGATGCATGGCCCGTCTGCATTCTCTGTAAAAAGCTTCTTGCTATACCGCCTTTGATTCCCCTCGATCACTTTAAGCGCCCCTCTGACTATATTCCCGCTGGAGCGGTAATTCCTCTCCAGAAGATACCTCTGTGAACCGGGATAATCCGCTTCAAAGCCAAGCATGATCTCAGGATCTGCCCCACGGAAGCGGTAGATGGACTGATCGTCATCCCCTACCACAAATAAATTATTCTCCGGCAGGGCGAGCATACGGATCACCTCATACTGAATCCGGTTAATATCCTGAAATTCATCGATCAATATATACCGGAAACGTGCCTGCCACTGTTTCAGAACGTCCGGACGCTCTTTAAATAATTCATGACATAAGAGCAGCATATCGTCAAAATCAACCTTGCGCATCCTCTTACGCTGCTTTTCATATGCCTCGAAAATATTTTGAAATACCGGGCCATACCGGGCAGATTCATAATCTTCTATCTTCATGCCCTGATTTTTCACACTGCCGATCTCAGCCAGCAGATCCCGGATCTCTTCCTTTTCATCCGTAAAATCCAGTTCAAACCCGGTTCCCGGATCATACAGGATCTGACGGAGCATCTGATATTTGTTATCCTCGGTCAGAATATTTCCCGCATCCAGTCCGAACGCCCATTTCAAGATCCCAAAGTATACGCCGTGAAACGTCCCAAAGGTTACCGGCATACTCTCGCTCTTCATCAGCCGGGCAAACCGGCTTCTCATCTCATAAGACGCCGCCCTGGTAAAAGTAATGACCAGAATTTCTTCTGGCCTTACCTTATACTGCTCAATCAGATATTGAATTCTTCTGGCAATCGTATATGTCTTCCCTGAACCAGGCCCCGCCAGCACCATACATGGTCCCTTGTAATGCGCAGCCGCTTTCTCCTGCTCCCTATTCAGCCCCATAGATCATCTGGCCTCAAGCTTAGCGATCCCCGCCCGTATACGGGCGAGAGACTCGTCTTTCCCCAGTACCTCCATGAGCTCCGTAGCGCCTCCCGGCGTATTCTGTTTCCCGGATACTGCCGTGCGGACCGGCCACATCACATATCCGGTCTTTTTCCCCGTCTCCTCCGCATATTTCTTCAGCGTTTCAAAAAGTGCGTCGTTGCTGAAATCTTCCTGTTTTTCCAGTACCGGCAACACATCTTTCAGAAGCTCCAGCGAATTATCTTCGTTGGTCTTCATCTTTTTATGGCAATACATAGCCGTATCATACTCTTTTACTCCGGCAAAGAAATCAATCTGCTCCCGGATATCCGGGAAAATCTCGATCCTGCTCTTTATCAGAGAAGCAATCTTCTTCAGATCGAGCTCCGGCGCCTTGTCTCCCAGCGCCTTTATTATATAAGGCTCTGCAAGCTCATAAAACTTATCAAAATCCATAGCTTTCAGATATTCGCTGTTCATCCAGCGGAGTTTCACCACGTCAAATACCGCCGGGGACTTGCTCATATGCCGGTAGTCAAATACCTTCACCAGTTCCTCTAATGAGAATATCTCCCGGTTATCCTCCGGGCACCACCCAAGCAGCGCCACATAATTCACAATAGCCTCAGATACAAAGCCCTGCTCCAGCAGATCTTCATAGGAAGAATGCCCGCAGCGCTTGCTCAGCTTCTTATGTGTCTCATCGGTGATCAGCGGGCAGTGTACATAGACCGGTACCTCCCAGCCAAAGGCCTCATACAGGCGGTTGTACTTAGGCGCAGAAGACAGATATTCATTCCCACGTACTACATGAGTGATCCCCATCAGATGATCGTCGATCACATTGGCAAAGTTATACGTCGGATAGCCGTCTGACTTGATCAGGATCATATCATCCAGCTCTGCATTAGGAACTGTGATATCCCCGTAAATATCATCATGAAAAGTCGTCGTTCCCTCCGACGGCATATTGATGCGGATCACATAAGGCTTCCCCGCTTCCAGATTCGCCTGGATC
>CAZGVY010000020.1:0-8796 GCA_964529215.1 uncultured Mordavella sp.
AGCAGTTTGCTATGATTCCCATGAATCTGATGAAACATGGGGAAGCCGATTATATTGTGACAGGCCAGTGGGCAAAGAAAGCTTACCAGGAGGCGCAGAAATATGGAAAGGTTAATAAAATAGCTTCCTCCGAGGACAGGACATTTTCTTATATACCGGATGTGTCTGACCTGCCGGTATCAGAGAACGCAGACTATGTTTATATCTGTGAAAATAATACGATTTACGGAACAAAGTACAAAGAGCTTCCCAACACAAAGGGGAAGATCCTGGTGTCGGATGTTTCTTCCTGTTTCCTGTCTGAACCTGTGGACGTGTCCAGGTATGGGGTGATCTATGGCGGAGTTCAGAAAAATATCGGGCCGGCCGGAGTTGTGATCGTGATCATCCGCGAGGACTTGATCACGGACGATGTGCTGGAAGGTACCCCTACGATGCTGAAATATAAGACCCATGCGGACGCGGGTTCTCTGTATAATACGCCGCCAGCGTATGGTATCTATATCTGCGGCAAGGTATTCAAATGGCTGAAAAGCAGGGGCGGCCTTGGGGCAATGAAAGAATATAATGAGAAAAAAGCTAAGATCCTCTATGATTTCCTGGATGAGAGCAGGCTGTTTAAAGGGACGGTGGAGAAGAAGGACCGTTCTTTGATGAATGTGCCATTTGTAACAGGCAATGAAGAGCTGGATGCAAAATTTGTGAAGGAATCCCAGGAGGCCGGCTTTGCGAATTTAAAAGGGCATAGAACCGTAGGCGGGATGCGTGCAAGTATTTATAATGCTATGCCGATAGAAGGCGTGGAAGCTCTGACTGCGTTTATGAAGAAGTTTGAGGAGGAGAATCTGTAATTATGTATAAATATCATTGCATGAATGCGATTTCTAATGTAGGCCTGGGGAACTTTACTTATGATTATGCACCGGTGAGCCGTGCGGAAGATGCGGACGGGATCCTGGTCAGGAGCGCCTCTTTACATGATATGGAATTCGGAAAGAACCTGAAGGTGATCGCAAGAGCTGGAGCAGGGGTGAATAATATTCCGTTAGAGCGGTGTGCCAATGAAGGGATCGTTGTATTTAACACGCCCGGGGCTAACGCGAATGGCGTGAAGGAACTTGTGATCGCAGGGATGCTTCTGGCCTCCAGAGATATCATCGGCGGCATCAGCTGGGTACAGGAGAATGAGGAAGACGGTAACATTGCCAAGGATGCAGAGAAAGCGAAAAAGCAGTTTGCCGGATGCGAGCTGGAAGGAAAGAAGCTGGGTGTGATCGGACTGGGTGCGATCGGCGTGCTGGTGGCGAATGCGGCTACGAACCTTGGTATGGATGTATATGGATATGATCCTTATGTATCGGTGGATTCTGCATGGAAACTTTCCAGGAGTATTCATCATGCCAGGGCGGTAGACGAGATTTATAGGGACTGTGATTATATTACGATTCATGTGCCGGCGATGGACAGTACGAAGGGGATGATCAACGCAAATGCGATCAGCCTGATGAAGGAAGGAGCAGTGATCCTGAATTTTGCAAGAGATATCCTGGTAGAAAATGAAGCCGTGGTAGATGCATTGATTGCCGGCAAGCTTAAGCACTATGTAACAGATTTTCCTACGCCGGAAATCGCAGGTGTGAAAGGCGCGATCGTGATCCCTCATCTGGGGGCATCCACGGAAGAAGCAGAGGATAACTGTGCAAAAATGGCTGTAAAGGAGATGCGTAATTACCTGGAATATGGCAATATCAGGAATTCTGTTAATTTTCCTAACTGCGATATGGGAGATCCGGGGGATAATAAGCGGATCACGCTGCTTCACAGGAACATTCCCAATATGATCGGACAGTTTACATCGGTACTTGCCAGGGATAATATGAATATTGCTGATATGACGAACAAAAGCAAGGGCAATTTTGCTTATACGATGATCGATGTGGATTCCTATATCCCAGAGACGGTAACAGAGGATCTTCTGGCGATCGAAGGAGTTCTCCGGGTGAGGGTCATTAAGTAATTATTATGAAGATTTCGTTTCTATTCTTGAATACTTAGGTATGGGATGATATACTTTTCCTGGGTATATAGTAGAAGCTATACAGAGGGAAGTAGGCACAGATGAGTAAGAAAAAGTACCATAGAGGAAGAAGACGGCCACGGGCACAGGATATAGAGATAAAGCAGACGGACGCCAAAAAGGCAGAAAGAAAACAGGCAGAAACCAGACAGGCAGGGAAAACGTCTGAGAATGCCGGACAGACAGGGAAAAAACAGAAAAACAATGCAAAAAACGGCGCGGAGCCTGTACTGAAGCATCACGACAGGACCATGTATAAGCTGATAGGCGCCGTGTGTATGTGTGTCTTTGTAATGCTGTTTGTACAAATGGCCTCTGCAAGCGGGAAAGAGACCAGCGCAGAGATCACAATGGTTGTAAATGACATATCTATTCTGCAGGATGAGGCAGTTCCGGCGGTATCTGCATTCGCAAGCTGTGCGGAGGCGCAGAAGGATGTCATGCTGGATGAATCTTCCGGCTACCGCGTCCGGGATCTGATCCAGGCGCTGAATACGGGGCAGGGATATACGTTAAGCTGTGAAGCAGATGGGAAAGAGGAAGGGGAATTTCCTCTTAAGATCAAATTCTCAGACGAATTGTCGGGAAAGCTCCGTTCAGATTGGAAAGACATCGTATATATGACGGTCTCAAACGGGCATTTGCTGGTGAAAAATAAGCTTGGGGAATGGAAAAAGGATAAGTTCCAGCGTTATGACGGCACCTACGTAGAGAATGATTTTGTATCTTCGAAAGGGGAACAGTATTATTTTGACGGAGACGGGAAGAAAGTCACCGGATGGCAGGAGATCAACGGACAGGAGTACCATTTTACGGAAACGGGTATTATGGAAAAGGATACCTGGAAGAAGAAGGACGGGGGGAAATGTTATCTGGGTTCAAACGGCATCATGGCCACAGGGTGGGTGGAATTAGGTGACGAACTGTACTGCTTTAATGATGAGGGCGTTATGCTGACAGGAAAGCAGGAGGTAGGTTCCTCCACATGTGAATTTGCGGATGATGGCAAGCTGGTTTCCAGAAAAAGTAAGCTGGATCCGGATAAACCTATGATGGCGCTTACCTTTGACGACGGGCCGGGTGAACGGACTGGCGAACTGCTGGATGTACTGGAACGGTATGACGCGCATGCTACGTTCTTTATGCAGGGAAAGAATGTGGATCAGTACAAGGATGAGATCAGCCGGATGAAGAAGCTGAAGTGTGAGATCGGGAATCATTCCTACGACCATCCGCAGCTGACACAGGAGAGTGACGGCGGTGCCGGCCAGGTCGGAAGAACAAATGAACTTCTGAAGAAGGCATGCGGACAGCCGGCAACGGTGATGCGGCCGCCTTATGGAGATTATGACGATTATGTAAGCGCGAATGTGGGTATGCCGATGATCCTGTGGAATATTGATACTTTAGACTGGAAAACGATGAATGCGCAGATGACGGTCGACAACGTACTGACCAATGCGGATGACGGGGACATCATCCTGATGCATGACATACATAGCCCGTCTGTGGACGCGGCGATCGAATTGATCCCAAAGCTCATCAATAAAGGATATCAGCTTGTGACAGTGACTGAGCTGGCGGAAGCCAGAGGACTTGTATTAAAGAATGGAGAAGCTTATACGGATTTTAATAAGGAATAGAGGAGTGGCAGCAAGGGATGCTTATACAGAGCATCTCTTGCTGTTTGTATAATTATCAGCGGGGCATTACACTGGGCTTTGACTAAAATATGCAATAATGATATAGTATAGAAAGAATTATAAAACGGTGAAAAGTATTCATATGACAGTATGCTATACAGATTCCGTGTAAAAGGTGAAGTGTGAGATGAGGTCAGGACAAAACAAAGATCAGATAAAAAAAAGACGGGCATTGGTTATACCGGTTATATTAGTTTTTTGTATTTTGTGTATGGCCGTATTCTGGATATCGCGCAAGACCACAGAGGAAATGTCTGCGTCGGCAATTGGGAATTTGAATGAAAGCCTGAATCTGGTCCAGGGGACGATAGAGACGATCCTGCAGAAGGAAGCAGAATTCCAGAAGCTGATTGCGGATGAGCTCATAATAGAAGATAACATGGAGAGATTTATCCTCTCTTATAAAAAAATCAGACAATGGTAAAGATGTCGCTGATCTTTTCCGGGGAAACAGAAGGGATCGATAGCTCGGGGGAGGTATTTACAGAAGAAGGGCTGGATTTCTCGGCGGGGAAAACAGTCGGGGAACTGCCGGTTTCCGAATCTTATGTGAATGATATGGGGACCTGGGCATATACGATGAAGTGCCCGGTGATACGGGAGGACCAGGAGATCGCAACGCTGTATATTGAGTATATCTATGATTCCTTTGAAGATACACTGCCGGAAGAATTCTATAATGGCAGCGCGATGCTTTATATCATGGATGCTGACAGTGAGAGGCTCGTTCTGAAACCTAAAGGGGTGGGGGAACGCAACGCGGGACATCTGAATCTGGATGATTTTTACCGGGCTAACAGTATTCTTGAACCAGATGTTCAGGAACAAGTGAGCGAAGGAATCAAAAACGGAAAAAATATTATGTTTTACCATGATATTCAGAAAAGAGATTCGCTCATCTATATGTGGGCGGTCAATGGAGGCTCTATTTACCTGATCGGCTATGTACCGATCGATGCGATCCAGCAGGAAGGCCGTACGGTGAACCAGAATATCATGATCGTAGTAATCGTAATGCTGGCCGCTTTTTTATGCTGCTGCATCCTTTTCTACCTGAACCAGAAACAGCAGAACAGGCTCCGTAAAGAGAGGGAGGAAGAAAGAGAGATACACAACAGGCAGCTTGCTGAGGCGCTGCAGGCAGCGAAGATCGCAAGCAATTCCAAAACAACTTTCTTATCGAATATGTCTCATGATATCAGGACGCCAATGAATGCGATCTTAGGCTTTACCACGCTGCTTGCCAAGGATGCGGATGACCCGGAACGGGTGAGAGAGTATACAAAAAAGATAACTGCGTCTGGCCAGCATCTTCTGGGACTGATCAATGACGTGCTGGACGTGTCGAAGATCGAGAGTGGCAAGGTGGTACTGACGCTGGGTGAATTTACCCTGAAAAGCCTGGTTTCTTCCGTGGATGCGATCATCCGTCCTATGGCGAAGGAGAAAGGGCAGAGCTTTGACGTTTCTGTGACGGGAATCAAACACGAATATCTGGTGGGGGATGAAACGCGGATCAATCAGATCCTGCTTAACCTTCTTTCCAATGCGGTAAAATATACGCCAAAAGGCGGGCATATCGCCTTCCGGATCATCGGCTTAGAGCAGCGTTCCAGCCAGTATGAACATATCCGCATAGAGGTAGAGGACGACGGCTATGGAATGTCGCCGGATTATTTAAAGATTATTTTTGATGCATTTACCAGGGCTGAAAACAGTACTACCAATAAGATCCAGGGCACAGGGCTTGGTATGGCGATTACAAAGAACATCGTAGAACTGATGGGCGGGCATATTGATGTGTTCAGCGAGGAAGGAAAGGGGAGCCTGTTCAGAGTAGATCTGGAACTCCGTATACCGGAAAGACAGGCGGATGGACAGTTCTGGAAACAGAGCGGGATATCCCGGATATTAGCGGTGGATGACGATGCAGACTGCTGCAGGAGCATTCAGATGCTAATGATGGACAAGGGTATTACGGTGGATGCAGCCTTTAGCGGGAAGGAAGCGCTGGAGCTTCTACAAGAAGCTTCCAGAAAGGGAGAATCCTATGATATCATTCTTCTTGACTGGAAGATGCCCGGCATGGACGGTATCGAGACAGAAAAACAGATACGTACCCTGATTTCGAAAACGGTACCGATCCTGTTTCTGACTGCTTATGACGGAGACGTGGTCAGAAAAGAGATCCTCCACGCAGGGAACTGTGCTTTTCTTGCAAAACCATTCTTTGTATCTGCATTTAAAGAGAAGATCATGGAGATGCAGATAAAAGAGGAAGACCGTGATCGTAGTACAGACACGGAGGAGATCAGGAGCCTTGAAGGTATGCATCTGCTTGTAGCTGAGGATAATGAGATCAATGCAGAGATCCTGGAAGAGCTTCTGGATATGGAAGGGGTGACTTGCGAGATCGTAGAAAACGGCCGGCTGGCGCTGGAGCGTTTTGCCAGCGGGGAACCGGGAGAATTTGACGCGATTCTGATGGATGTGCAAATGCCAGAGATGAACGGTTATGATGCAACCAGGGCGATCCGTTCCCTGGAGCGGGAGGACGCCGGAGAGATACCGGTCATTGCAATGACGGCCAACGCATTTGCAGAGGATATCAGAGACTCTGTTCATGCAGGAATGAATGCTCATATTGCGAAGCCGATTGATATGGACCTGTTGAAAAAAACACTGAATCAATATATCTGTGGGGGAGAGACCAAGCATGAAAAAGAACAAAAATGAGATATTAAAAAGATGTACGGCTGCCTGTCTGGCAGGGATGCTTGTACTAGCAGCTGCCGCCTGCGGAGGGAAAACAGACGCCAGTAAGAATCTGATAGAACCGAAGAAGGAAGAAATAAGGCCGGTCAATTTGTTTGGACCGATGGAAAAGTCGAATCCGAATGCAGCGAATGTTGCCCGGACAGCGTTTGACCTGACGGTCAGTGAAGCGGAAAAGGAGCTTGGGGTAACGGTGGAATACCGGACCTATACGGCAGAAAATTATCAGGAAAAGACCTATGACGATGTGGTGCTCGAACGGGTACACAACGACATGGACGATCTGTATCTGCTGAATCCTGATACGATCCAGGCGCTGGGGGCGGAAGGGAAACTTGCGGATCTGTCAGATCTTGACAATGCAGAGAATTTGAGAGACGTGGTACGCATATCGAATACGGTAGACGGGAAGCTTGTAGCAATTCCGCAGGAAGTAGTCGTTTACGGGTTATTTGTGAATAAGGATATGTTTGATGAATATGATCTGGAGCTTCCTGAGACGCCGGAGGATCTTCTGGAATGCTGCAGGGTATTTAAGAAGAATGGAATTGAGACGCCGGTCGGTGCAAACCGGTGGTGGCTGGAGTGTTTTGTATTTGCACAGGGATATGCGGATCTGTATAACGGCGGCAATACAGAGGCAGAGATAGAGGCGCTCAATAAGGGGGAAAGAAAATACAGCGATTATCTGAGGGGAGGATTTGAATACCTCCAGGAAATGATTGACAAAGGGTATATTGATGCCGGGACTGCATATACCTATGAGGCGATCGACGGGGAAGGACAGGATTTCAGAGATCAGAAAACGCCGGTTGTTATGGCATACTGGGGAGCGGCTAATACAGAGACCGCTTACGGAAAGACGGATTTTGACCTGCAGGTCATTGGTTTCCCAAGTGATAGAGGGCAGATGCCGGTAATGGCTATGTCTGGATATGGAATAAATTCTGACGCGGAGCATATGGAGGATACCAGGGATGTGCTGAATTATATCACATCAGACGAATCACTGCTTCTGTATGCTGAGACAAATCAGGTGATTTCTCCGTCTAAAAATGTACATGTGGAGTGTGTCCCGGCTCTGAAGCCTCTGGATGACAAGGTGAATGAGGATATATATGTACTGGGTTCTAATGCCGGTATGAAGCTGGAACAGTGGGGGAATATCTGCCTGCTTGTGAGAGAGCTGCTGAACGGGGAGACGGTGGATACATGTATGGAGAAGCTGGATCAGCTTCAGGAGGAGACTCTGGCAGAATAGGCTGCAAAGAAACGGGAAACAGCGGAGGATGAAAACGCTGTTTCCCGTTTATAAATTAATTCAGTCTGTTAATGATAAATATTCTGATGCCTTTCCAGAAGGGCGTGTATCTTGTCCGTCGGATTCAGCACACGGCTGATGGACATATCGTGATTTAGTGATTCGATGATCAGGGCAATGAATTTGCTCATATCTGCGACCACAAGATATGGTTTCTCATAAGCAGCCGGAGGAAGGTAAGTAAGATTTGTGGTAATGACGCGGCTGATATACCCTTTGTTGTAATAGTCGTCAAACTTACCGAAGCCTTCTGTGAACAGTCCGAAAGTCGTGCATACAAATACCCTGGCGGCGCCCCGTTCTTTGAGCTGCCTGGCTACATCCAGCATGCTTTCGCCCGAGGAGATCATATCGTCAATGATGATAAGATTCTTGCCGCGGATATCGCTTCCAAGGAATTCATGAGCTACGATCGGGTTGCGCCCGTTTATAACGGTAGAATAATCCCTGCGTTTGTAGAACATCCCCATATCTACGCCCAGTATGTTAGAGAGATAAACAGCGCGGTGCATCGCGCCTTCGTCCGGGCTTACGATCATCAAGCTGTCTTTATCGATCCGGAGATCAGGCTCTGCTTTCAGCAGCGCCTTGATAAACTGGTACTGCGGAGAAAAATTATCAAAACCGGTTAAAGGGATCGCATTCTGGACACGGGGATCGTGGGCATCAAAGGTGATGATATTTTCCACGCCCATATGCATCAGTTCTTCCAGGGCTAGTGCACAGTCAAGGGATTCCCGCTTGGTGCGTTTGTGCTGGCGGCTTTCATATAGGAAAGGCATCAGTACATTCAGACGGTGGGCTTTGCCATTTGCGGCTGAGATAATACGTTTCAGATCCTGATAGTGGTCGTCTGGAGACATATGGTTCACATAGCCGTTTACCGTGTATGTGAGGCTGTAATTGCAGACATCTACCAT
>CAZGVY010000020.1:8806-19487 GCA_964529215.1 uncultured Mordavella sp.
TCTACCATAAGAAACAGATCGCTGCCTCTGATAGATTCACCGATAGATCCCTTTGCTTCGCCGGTTCCAAAGCGGGAGCAGTGGCAGTCGATCAGATAATTGTCTGAGTGGTAGGATGAGAAAAGGGGAGAATTCATTTCATCTGTGAAGGAATCCTTCCGAAAAACAACAATATGGTCATTTACCTTCTGACCAAGCTCTTTGCAGCTTTCCAAAGCGGCAATTTTCAATGGGGCAACCGGAAGCGCCTGCTCCAGATCTTTAATGCTTGTCATATCTTTCTCCTATATCTGTAAATTATTCAGAACCAGGCGGTGTATGGCCCGGTTTTAAGTTTACCTGTCTCCGATGGATAAAATACGCGTAATATGATCGTCCACAGGGACTCTATACTATTTATACCACTTTTTAGTGAAAAAGGTCAACTAAATACAGAGAAATATGATATAATACTAACGCTTGGTATCAGAAGAGTAAAAATATCTTCTGGTATTTGATCATATTATGAAGGAGGAAATGTATGGGAAAACCAGTAGTAGCTATCGTTGGCAGGCCGAATGTAGGGAAATCCACGCTTTTCAACGTGCTGGCCGGGGAGATGATCTCAATCGTGAAAGATACTCCGGGCGTTACGAGAGACCGTATATATGCGGATGTAAGCTGGCTGGACCGGAATTTTACATTGATTGATACAGGAGGCATTGAGCCTGAGAGCAAAGATATTATCTTATCCCAGATGAGGGAACAGGCGCAGATCGCGATCGATACGGCGGATGTGATCATTTTTATCACAGATGTAAGACAGGGGCTGGCGGACGCTGATGCAAAGGTAGCGGATATGCTCCGCAGATCGGCAAAACCAGTAGTTCTTGTGGTAAACAAAGTGGATCATTTTGAAAAGTTTATGCCAGACGTTTATGAATTCTACAATCTGGGAATCGGAGAACCATATCCGGTGTCTGCGGCGTCCAGGCTTGGGATCGGGGATATGCTGGATGAGGTTATCTCGCATTTCCCGGAACAGTCTGGGGACGAAGCAGAGGATGAGAGGCCGAGGATCGCGATCGCCGGCAAACCAAATGTGGGAAAATCCTCTATTATCAATAAATTATTGGGAGAACAGAGGGTGATCGTCTCGGATGTGGCGGGAACTACGCGGGACGCGGTCGATACGGAGATCGTATACGATGGCCGGAAATATGTGTTTATCGATACTGCCGGGCTCAGGAGAAAGAGCAGGATCAAAGAAGAACTTGAACGTTATAGCGTGATCCGGACGGTGACGGCAGTGGAGCGCGCGGATGTGGTTCTGGTGGTGATCGACGCTGCCGGAGGGGTAACGGAACAGGACGCTAAGATTGCCGGCATCGCCCATGAGAGAGGCAAAGGCATCATCATCGTAGTCAATAAATGGGATGCGATCGAGAAGAATGATAAAACCATGCGGGAATATGAGAGCAGGATCAGGCAGGTTTTGTCTTTTATGCCCTATGCGGAGATCATGTATGTGTCGGCAAAGACCGGACAGAGGCTTCCCAAGCTGTTTGAACGTATAGACATGGTGATCGCCAATCAGACGCTGCGCGTGGCGACAGGCGTGCTGAATGAGATCATGATGGAGGCAGTGGCGATGCAGCAGCCGCCGTCAGATAAGGGAAGGAGGCTGAAGCTTTACTATATCACGCAGGTGTCGGTGAAGCCGCCTACATTTGTGATCTTTGTCAATGACAGGGAGCTGATGCATTTTTCCTATATCCGGTATCTGGAGAACCGGATCCGGGAAGCGTTTGGGTTTAAGGGTACCTCTCTGAGATTTTTTATCCGTGAGAGAAAAGAGAAGGAGCGTTAGAGATGGAACGGTTGATATGTTTGGCAATAGGTTATGGATTTGGGCTGATACAGACAGGCTACCTGTACGGGAAAAGCCAGAATGTGGATATCAGGAAAATGGGGAGCGGAAATGCAGGGGCGACCAATGCGCTGAGGACTCTGGGATGGAAGGCGGGTGTGATCACCTTTTTTGGCGACGCCTTTAAGTGCATTTTTGCAGTGCTGCTTGTCCGTATGCTTTTTGGAGATTCCCATGGGGATATCCTGCCGGTGCTTTTTATGTATACAGGTATGGGAGCTGTACTGGGACATAATTATCCGTTTTATATGCATTTTAAAGGAGGAAAAGGAATTGCCGTGACTGCCGGGCTGATCGCCAGTACGACGAACATCTGGACGGTGATCCTGTGCTTTGCCGTTTTTTCAGGGATCGTAGCGGGTACCAGGTATGTATCGGCCGGCTCCATGGCGGTGGTGGTAGTGTATTTTATTTCCGTAGTAGTACTGGGGCAGACCGGATACTATGAGGTTACGGGGACGCCTTTATATGAGATCTACGGAATAGCTTTCCTTTTAGTGATATCTGCTTTCTTTAAGCACAGGGCAAATATCCGGAGGCTGATGAATGGAACAGAGAATAAACTGAGTGTAGGCGGGAAATCTTAAAAACCAGATCAAGGAGGACAATATGACAAACATCGGAGTGATAGGTGCAGGAAGCTGGGGTACGGCTCTGGCGCTTTTGCTGCATAAAAACGGGCATAAGGTAAGCGTATGGTCTTACAGGGAGGAAGAGGCAGAAGAACTCGCCAGGACAAGAGAGCATAAGAGTAAGCTGCCGGGAGTGCGCCTGCCGGAGGATATGACATTTACTGCTGATCTTAAGGCGGCGGCGGAGGGAAAAGACGTTTTGGTGATGGCTGTCCCGTCTACCGCCGTAAGGGCAACGGCAAAACGGCTTGTGCCTTATATTGGAGAAGGCCAGATCCTCGTTGACGTGGCAAAAGGAATTGAGGAAAGCACGCTTCTGACGCTTTCCAGGCAGATTAAGGAAGAACTTCCTCTGGCAGATGTGGCCGTGCTCTCTGGCCCCAGCCATGCAGAGGAGGTGGCGAGGGAGCTGCCCACCAGCGTGGTGATCGGCGCAAAGACCAGGGAGACAGCAGAGTATCTCCAGGGGTTGTTTATGAATGAATTTTTCCGTGTGTATACCAGTCCGGATATGCTTGGCATGGAGCTTGGCGGGGCGCTGAAGAATGTGATCGCATTAGCCGCCGGTATCGCGGATGGACTTGGATATGGCGATAATGCGAAAGCTGCGCTGATCACGCGGGGGATCCATGAAATATCAAGACTTGGCGTAAAGATGGGGGGAGCTATCGAGAGCTTTACCGGTCTTACAGGAGTAGGAGATCTGATCGTAACCTGTGCCAGCGTACACAGCCGCAACAGGAAAGCGGGTTATCTGATCGGAAAAGGGAAGACCATGCAGGAGGCCATGGATGAAGTGAACATGGTAGTGGAAGGTGTGTATTCCACCAAGGCGGCAGTCAGGCTGGGACAGAAGTATGGGATCGATATGCCGATCGTAGAGCAGGTAAATGCGGTCCTCTTTGAGGGAAAGGATGCGGCGGAGGCTGTGGGCGATCTGATGATGCGCCAGGGAAAACCGGAGCATACTGCGAAGCCCTGGAACTGATGAGCCGGCGGATAAAATGAAAAGAACACGCGCACTAAAGTGTGGCGTGTTCTTTTGCGTATTCCTTGAATTCCAAAACAGCGGGGGCCTGGTATACATTCTTTAAGGTACACATGTAAAACATACGTTCCCAGCTCGGCTTGGCGATATGTATGACATTGACGGGCATATAGTTGAGAATTGGCATGTTAGGCACCACAGCTATGCCGAAATGAGCGGCGACCAGTCCTGCCACAGCATGATCCTCCTCGACCTCATAAGCATATCCGGGTCTGGTGCCGCATTGCTCGAACAGCTTGTCGATGATAGGCCTGAGGCCGCTGCGCCTGGAAAAACCGATCAGGGGATAGCTGATAGCTTTGGCCAGATGAATGTGATCTTCGCCGGACAGCGGGTGATCCTCCGGCACGATCAGGACGAGTTCCTGCCTGGCGATAGGGATGAATTCGACGGCTGGTTCATTGTCCATCATAGAACAGAAAGCAATGTCAAATTTACGTTCTTTTAGTTCGGCAATGATATCTGGAGTAAGTCCGGTGGAATTATGAAAGCGGAAGTCGATCTGCCGGTCAGGGTGGGAATCCAGATAATTCCGTACGATCTTTGGTACCAGGTTGGTGCTCAGGGTCCGGAGAACGCCGATATCAATAAGCCCTTCTCCGCTTCCGGTCATTTGAAGTTTACTGATACTGGAATCCAGGATGTCTAACGACTGCTCCACATCGTGCAGAAAAGCCTGGCCGCATTTTGTAAGTACCACATTGCGGCCTTCTTTTTCAAACAGCTTGACTCCGAGCTCTTTTTCCAGAGAAGAAATTGCATGACTGAGGCTCGGCTGTGTAATTGATAGTAATTCTGCAGCCTTCGTATAATGCTCCAGATGGGCAAGCGTTACGAAGTATCTTAAGTGATACAGATTCATAATTTTCCTCCTCTTCATTTGTATAGTCATCATTTTACCATAAACCATAAAGAAAATCTATTGATTCAGGCTATATTTACAATTTGTTTTTAATTTAACGATGGATTATAATAATAGCATAGTAAATATGACAAGGCTGAACGGAAATATTTACGAAAAAATGTTTGATTTTAACAAATGGAAGGAGAACTAAAATCATGTCAAAAAAACATCCAATTACAATCAGTTCATGGACATTGGGAGATCAGTGCAAATTCGAGGACCGCGTGATTGCCGCAAAGGAGGCGGGATATGACGGGATCGGCCTCCGTGCAGAGACGTATGTTGACGCATTGAACGAGGGGCTTTTTGATGAGGATATCCTTGCGATCCTTGACAAGCATGGAATGAAATGTACAGAGGTTGAGTACATTGTACAGTGGGCAGAGGATAACCGTTCTTATGAGCAGAAGTATAAGGAGCAGATGTGTTTCCATATGTGCGATCTCTTTGGAGTGAACCACATCAACTGCGGGCTGATGGAGAACTACTCTGTAGAGCATACAGCACAGAAGCTGAAAGAACTCTGCCAGAGAGCCGGCAAGAGAGTGATCGGGGTTGAACCTATGCCATATTCAGGACTTCCGGATCTTAAGAAAGCATGGGCAGTTATCCAGGCTTCCGGAGCAGAGAACGCAGCACTGATCCTTGATACCTGGCACTGGGTAAGAGCGAACCAGCCGTATGATATCCTTACAAAGGAGCAGGCTGCTAAGACAGTTGCGATCCAGATCAATGACGCTTATGAGAGGCCATATGCAGCTTCTATCTTAAGAGATGAATCCATGCATGACCGTCTTGCTCCTGGAACAGGCGCAAAGGATACGGCAGGATTTGTTAAGATGATCAGGGAAGCAGGTGTTGATCCGAAGGCAGTAGGCGTTGAGGTTATTTCTGACGAGATCCTTGGACGCGGGCTGAATGAGGCTGCTGCTTATACATATGAAAATACAAAGAAAGTTCTTGCAGAGACCTGGCCAGAGCTTTTAGAAGACTAATAAGTTAGATTACGGGCTTATCTTTTGGAAAAATGAAGAAAGGTAAGTCCGGAATGTGTTTTTGGGCGTGTGTTAAAAAATAGACAGGAATATAACAAAGAAAGGGAAAAAAGATGAAATTTAAAAATATGTTTTCTCCAATT
The DNA here is from genome assembly GCA_964529215.1 of uncultured Mordavella sp. GTDB lineage: Bacteria > Bacillota > Clostridia > Lachnospirales > Lachnospiraceae > Claveliimonas. The sequence goes on from CAZGVY010000020.1 coordinate 14,438, forward strand.
CAGATTGGACCTATGACAGTGAAGAATCGTTTTGTGGTTCCGCCGATGGGAAATAATTTTGCTAATACAGACGGAACATGGTCAGAGCAGTCTATTGCATATTATACGGAGCGTGCAAAGGGACAGTTTGGCCTGATCACGATAGAGGCTACCGTTGTACATGAAGGCGCAAAAGGAGGCCCGAGAAAACCATGTCTTTATAATGATGACAGCATTGAGAGCCTGAAGAAGATTGCGGATGCAGTCCATGCAGAGGGCGGACGCCTCTCTATCCAGCTTCAGAATGCAGGACCGGAGGGAAATGCGAAAAATGCAGGCGCGCCGATCGAAGCGGCTACCTCGATCCAGGCATCTGAGAAGAAGGATATCCCGCAGGAAGTTTCAACCGAAAAGGTATACCAGCTGGTAAAAGGCTATGGCGAAGCTGCTGTCCGTGCGATGAAGGCCGGAGTCGATGCGGTAGAAATCCATATGGCTCATGGTTATCTGGTAAATTCCTTTATGTCTCCAAGAACCAATAAGCGTATTGATGAATTTGGCGGTTCTTTTGAGAACAGAATGCGTTTCTCCCGTCTGATCATTGAAGAAGTTAAGGCAAAAACAGAAGGGAAGATCGCCGTTCTTGCACGTATCAACAGTACAGAGGATATGTTCGGCGGGCTGGATAATCATGATATGTGTGCAGTTGCAGCTTATCTGGAAGACTGTGGGATCGACGGCCTTCATGTTTCCCGTGCGGTTCATCTGAAGGACGAGTATATGTGGGCTCCTACGGGTATCCACGGCGGATTCTCAGCAGAGCTTGTGGAGAACATCAAGAAATCCGTATCTGTTCCGATTATTACGGTGGGCCGGTATACAGAGCCGCAGTTTGCAGAGCTGATGGTAAAACAGGGCAAGGCTGACCTGGTAGCATTTGGCCGCCAGTCACTGGCTGATCCTCATATGCCGGAGAAAGCGATGGAGGAGAGGCTGGAGGATATGACTCCGTGTATCGCCTGCCTGCAGGGCTGTGTTGCAAATATGTATCAGGGCAATCCGATATGCTGCCTGACCAATCCGAAGCTTGGCCGTGAGTCCGAGGGATTCCCGACGGCAGAAAAGCCGAAGAAGGTCTATGTGATCGGCGGCGGCGTTGCCGGTATGTGCGCTGCGTTTACAGCAAAGAGAAGAGGACATGACGTTACCTTATTTGAGGCGTCCGACAAGCTTGGCGGTAATATGAGGCTGGCTGCTTATCCTCCGGGAAAAGGCGATATCACAGGTATGATCCGCAGTTATATTGTTAAATGTGAGAAAGCCGGCGTTCAGATCAAGATGAATACAAAGGTAACTGCTGAAATGCTGAAAGCAGATACTCCCGATGCGGTTGTCCTGGCTACTGGTTCAGAGACACTGATCCTTCCATTTATCAAGGGTATCACAAGTCCTGAGATTGTTCATGGTATTGACTGCCTGGAAGGAAACCGTCCGGTTGGTCACAAGGTATTAGTTGTAGGCGGCGGTATGGTTGGAGCAGAGACGGCAGAATTCCTGGCAGAGCAGGGACATGAAGTATCTGTTATCGAGATGAGAGACGCGATCGGGCCAGATGTGATCCACGAGCATAGAGTGTTCCTGATGGATGCATTTGAGAAATATGGGATCGAGCAGATCACAAGCGCGGCAGTTTCCGAGATCTTCCCGGACGGCGTAAGCTACAAGAATGCAGCTGACAAATCGGACGAGACCCTTTATGAGGCAAGAGGTTTCGATACCGTTGTTCTTTCCATGGGCTTCAGTTCCCGCTATACACACAGGGAAGGACCAAATGTAGTATACGATTTTGCTGATGAGATCCGTGAGATCGTGCCTGAGGTACATGTGGTCGGGGACGCTACGAGAGCCCGCCGGGCGCTGGATGCGACAAAGGAAGCTTACGATGCAGCAATGAAGCTCTAAATATAATAGGAGCGGCTCAGACACAGAGGATAGATTGAGATTGTTTTGGATATGGAGCCTGGAAGGGCGGACTTTTGAAATAAGGAGATAATAAAATGGAAAAGAGAATTAACGGACATACAGGGCTTTTGGCACTTTTTGGAACACCGGTAGGACACTCAGGATCCCCGGCAATGTATAACTTCTGTTTCCAGCATGACGGGCTGGATCTGGCATACATGGCATTTGATGTGAATGTGGACGGTATGAAACAGACGCTGGATACCGTAAAGCTGTGGAACTTAAGAGGCGGCAACTTTACGATGCCCTGTAAGAATATTGCGGCAGAGCTGATGGATGAACTGTCACCGGCTTCCCGTATCATTGGAGCCTGCAATGTATTTGTAAACAGAGACGGCAAACTGTACGGGGATATTACAGATGGCGTTGGATTTGTTAAGAATCTGGCGGTCAATGGTGTTGAGGTAAAGGGCAAGAAAATGGTCGTATTAGGTGCAGGCGGAGCCGCAACAGCGATCCAGGTTCAGGCTGCATTGGAGGGAGCGGCAGAAGTGGCGATCTTCAACAGAGATGATGAATTTTTTGCGAGGGCGGAAAATACGATGGCAAAACTTGCAAAAGAGTGCCCGGACTGCAAGGTAACGGTTACCAAACTTGAGGAAAAGGCTAAGTTTGCAGAGGCAGTGAATGCCTGTGATATCCTGGTTAATGCAACATCTGTTGGCATGAAGCCACAGGATGGGATCTCCCTGGTTGATACCGCACTTCTCAGAAAAGACCTGGTGGTTGCAGATACGGTATACAATCCGGAGAAAACACAGCTGATCCTGGATGCGGAAGCAGCAGGCTGTGCGAAGGCTATCGGCGGCAAGGGAATGCTTTTATGGCAGGGCGCTGTAAACTATGAGCTGTATACCGGAAAAGAGATGCCGGTAGAGGAGTATCAGAAGTTCCAGGCTGAGCAGGCAAAATAACGGAAAATACCAATCATATATACTTATGGCCTGAGGGGGGTAAAGGGCTTTTTACAGGAGCTCTTGGCTCCCAAACCATGTATAGATAAAATGAATGGAAAATAGGGAGGAAACCTATTAGACATTTTGCGTGAAATTGTTTATTATTTATTTAACGATATTAATAAAAATTTAAGAAAAAGGAGAAAAGAGGAATGAAAGCGAAAAAATATATCCTTTCTATGGTTACTGTATACATGGCTTATCTTACGCATGGTATGCAGGCACTGATCTTCTCGCAGAACCAGGTAAACTTCGCACTTAAGTGGGGATTTGATATGTCTGATCCGGAGTCCGCAGCATATGCGGCAGGAGCTGCTGCTGTTTCCACAGCAATTGCATGGACTGGTTTCGGTAAATTTATATCTGTGTGGATCGGCGGAGAGATCTCTGACCGTGTAGGACGTAAGAAACTGATGATCGGCGGGGCTGCGCTGTATATCGTCTGCTTTGCAACGATGCTGATGACGACCAATGCAACGGTTGCAGCATTTGCAGGTTTGATGGCAGGTGTGGCTACCTCTGGTTTCTGGGATGCATCTGGATATCCGGCTGTACAGGAAGCGTATCCGGCGGCGCCTGGTACTGCATTGATCATGATCAAATTCTTCGTAGCAGCTTCCAGTATCTTCTACCCGATCATCTGTGTTGCTACAGGAAATCTTCAGATTAATATCATTCTTCCGCTGGTACTTTCTGTTGTTGTTCTTGTCCTGGCATGTATGGCGAAGTTCGTATATGACGATGAGAAGGCAAAGATGGAAGGAAAAGGCGGCAAGAAGGCTGATCAGGCTGAGATTGACGCAGCAAAGGCAAGACTTCTGGTTGCACCGGGAGCAGCTACAAAGCTTCTTACATATTTCTATGCATTCCTTGTAATGGCAGTTATGTACGGCGCTCAGCAGTATACCAAGGCATTCGGCCTTGCATATTGCGGACTGTCTGAGATGCAGGCAGCTTCCTTTACCACCATGTACCAGGTTGGTTCTATCGTAGCTGTTGCTTTCTGGGCAGTGATGATGAGTAAGCTGAAATGGCATCCGCTGAAGGTGCTGATCATTGACTCTGTGATGACTGCAATTGCCCTGCTTGGCGTACTGTTCATTCATCAGGTGGCGATCGTTTACATTGCAATCCTTCTGCTTGGCTTTGGATGCGCAGGCGGCGCCCTTCAGACAGGACTTTCTGTTGTACAGGAATTCGTTCCGGGACCAAAGGGACGTAACACAGGTATCTACTACACCTTTATGGGAGCAGCTTCTTACCTGATGCCTGTAGTTGTAGGACGGCTGACGATCATCTCCGGCGAGAGTAAGGCAGTTTACACCCTGATGGTTCTGATGTTTGTACTTGCGGCGGTTCAGGTACTTGCTACCCTGTATCTGATCGGCAGATACAAGAAGGTATTTGGCGAGAATCCGATGACAAAATAACCGGAGCATAAAGGGAAATTAATAATGATAATGAAAAGCAGCTTTATTGGGGGTTCCCGGTGAGGCTGTTTTTTTATGCTTAACGAACTGCTAATTCTGTTATGGTATACTTGACGGACATATTAAATGAGTTCGGACGCTGCCATCCATGACAGATAAATGCTGCATGGGTGGGGCAGCGCTGCGGCGAACTAACTGCTAACTACACTTAAGACGCTCAGGAAAGCCTTCGCGTCTAAGTATCCGTAAGCAGTGGATTTTGCCTCCGCTAAGAACGCCCCTGAAATACCCATGCAGCATTTATCTGTCACGGATGGCATCTGTTTACCTGCTGATTTATAAGCCGGCATCATGCCATTTGGTTATCTGGCTGCCTGACGGCCTGGCGGAGGTATATTAGTTCATAATACCGTCTTCTAACTGCATTGATAAGAGGTGTCCTTTTATCAATTTATTAACAGCAGACATTATAATACCAGTTTGCTGGATGGCCGGTAAACAGTGTATGGAAACAGAAAATACCCTCTAAACAGACAATTCGGAAGCGTTTTTAATGAAGATGAAATAGCAGGCTACGGAATCTTAGCCACGAAGGCATTCCTGAGTGGCTTAGCTTCCGTAAACTGGTAGTTCATCGGAATGCTGCTTCGTCTGTATAGAGGG
>CAZGVY010000021.1:0-18497 GCA_964529215.1 uncultured Mordavella sp.
TTGAAAATAAAGGCTTCCGGCATTTTCTTTTCTTCCGTTTAAATATTGTAGTCAGCCATGTAGTCACAGTGGTTATGGCAGCAGATACTGCCGGATCGCATAGGCAGCGCCGTCGTGCTCATTGTCCGGCAGCACAGCGTCTGCCATCTCCTTCACTTCAGCGACAGCATTACCCATAGCCAAAGCCAGGCCTGCTGCCTCTAACGCCTTTAGGTCATTGATATTATCTCCCACCATGATCATCTCCTCCAGCGGGATCCCCAGATATTTTCCAATATCCCTCAAACCTGCCGCCTTAGATACTCCAGCCTTCGTACATTCAATATCTAATCCAAGCGCCCCTGCAAGGCTGACCCGGCTGCTAAGATGTTTGATACTATTAAGCTTCGCCGTTCTTGTTTCCTGGTCTTTGCAGTATATGTTAAACTTCTCCACCGAGTCCGCATTTTCCCTTATCAGCTTCTTCATGTCTGAAACATGTACCATCCGCTCATCAAACAGCTTTTGAAAAACCGGCGGAAGATAGTCTGCCACACGGCGGCACTGAGGTTCACCTACATGAGCCTTTCCTTTTATCATACACATTGCCAGTACATCCTCAGAGATCAGATACTCTGACAGTTCCACCGACGTTTCCCTGTCAAATGGATGAGAACAGATCATCTGCCCCTGCCGAACATCGTAAAGAATCCCTCCATTCTCTCCTATAACATATTTCAAGTCTGGCAGCACCGAGAAATAGTCAGCCATTTCCGAAGGAGAACGCCCGCTGCATAACACAACCTCTTTTCCCGCAGCAAACGCGTCCCCAATTGCTTTTCTGCACACCGGCGTAATCTCATTATTCCTATTCAGCAAAGTCCCATCCATGTCAAATGCAGCCAATGCATACTTTGTCCTGTTCAAAACCATTCTCCTCCTATATGCCCCGTTTTTTCTCTGAGTAAAATCATACGCTTGTCATGTATTCCGTACAAAGGCTCTTTTTACACAGGCGTCCCTACCTCGATCAGATTACCATCCAAATCATAAAAACGAATTACTTTCTGCCCCCAGCTATGTGTCATAAGCCTGTTGACATACTGTATGGAAGGATACAAGCGTTCCAGTTTTTCAGCAAACGCTTCTATGTTCTCTTCTTCAAAATATAGTTCACAAGCGTTGTTTTCCGGAATAATTTCTTTTCCGGTGAACTGGCTCCATATCTTTTCATCCTGCAGCACAAGACCTTCGGTCAGAATCATATTGCCGTCAAGGTCAAACACCATATCAAGGCCAAACAATTCATGGTAAAATTGTCTGGCCTTTTCAATATCCCTAACAACAATCAAAACATTCTTCAGCTTCATTTTCTCACCCTCTCCAAAATTCGGATTCCTTTTCGAGCGGTATCATCTAAAAATGCTTTTCGTTTGTATGGACATAATATATTACCTCCGGCTGATAGCTCATTATAAGCTCCCGGTCATCCCGCCTATTCCCACTCGATCGTCCCACACGGTTTCGGTGTCAGGTCGTAGAGCACGCGGTTGACTCCCGGCACCTCATGGGTGATCCGCTCTGTAATGCGCCCCAGCAGCGCATACGGTACTTCTTCAATCGTTGCCGTCATAGCGTCCACAGTATTTACCGCGCGGAGGATCACCGGATACGCGAAGGTACGGGCTCCTTTTTCAACACCCACTGAGCGGAAATCAGGCACTGCCGTAAAATACTGCCACACCTTACCTTCCAGGCCATTTTTCGCAAATTCTTCGCGCAGGATCGCATCGGATTCCCGTACGATCTCCAGACGTTCACGGGTGATCGCTCCCAGGCAGCGCACGCCGAGTCCCGGGCCCGGGAACGGCTGGCGGTAAACCATACTGTCCGGAAGCCCAAGCGCTTTTCCTACTACACGTACCTCGTCCTTATATAAAAGCCTGATCGGCTCCACCAGTTCAAACTGCAGATCTTCCGGAAGTCCTCCCACATTGTGATGTGCCTTCACGCCATCGCTTTCGATAATATCAGGATAGATGGTTCCCTGTGCAAGAAATTCTATCCCTTCCTGGCCGCGGGCCTCTTCCTCAAACACACGGATAAATTCTGCTCCGATGATCTTTCTTTTCTTTTCCGGCTCCGCCACGCCTGCCAGCTTATCTAAGAAACGGTCTGCCGCATCCACATAAATCAGGTTCGCATCCATCTGATTGCGGAACACTTCAACCACCTGTTCCGGCTCACCCTTCCGCAAAAGCCCATGATTCACATGTACGCAGACCAGCTGCTTCCCGATTGCTTTGATCAAAAGCGCCGCCACCACAGAAGAATCCACGCCACCTGAAAGAGCCAGAAGAACCTTCTTACCGCCAACCTGTTCCTGAATCTCTTTCATCTGCGCTGCAATAAATGCATCCGCCAATCCTTTCGTTGTAATCCGCTCCATTCCTTCCGGCCTTTTATTCTCCATAATCTTTCTGTTCTCCTTCCCTATACATCTTCTGTTTCTTTTATCGTACCATATTGCTTATGATTTCTCAATTTATAAAATATAAATTTACGGCAGTTTTACGCCTCCGGATACGGATCACAACCCTTTTTCCTTAAGCATAAAACTGCCGTATAAGCCATAACTCTATTTTTTCATCTTTGGTTCAAATATCCATGACGCAGCATATCCAAAAATCAAGGCCGCGGAAATGCCTACCGCGCTTGCCTTAAAACCGCCCATAAATATACCGATAAAACCTTCGTCCCGGACTGCCTCCTTCACTCCCTTGAACAGCGTATTGCCAAACCCAAGCAGCGGTACGCTTGCACCCGCTCCTGCAAATTCCTGGAAGGGCTGATAGATCCCTAAGAATCCCAGAACTGCCCCCGTACACACCAGAAGTACCATGATCCTTCCCGGCATCAGCTTCGTACGGTCCAGCAGGATCTGCACAAGTGCGCAGATCAGCCCCCCTATCCAGAATGCATTGATATAATCCATAACGATCCCCCTCCTTACCCGTGCTCTAATACAATTCCATGTGCAATTCCGGGTACACTCTCACCCTCATTATAGCTCACCGTAGACATCAGCGCCCCGGTCGGCACAAACAGCACCCTTTTCCATTCACCCCGCTCTATTTTAGGCAGGATATAAGACGACAATGTGGTAGCCGCACAGCCGCAGCCGCTCCCTCCGGCATGGGTATCCTGCTTTTTCTGATCAAAAATAACCATACCGCAGTCCATATGATTCTTCATGATATCCAGCCCTTTTTTCCGCATCAGGTCAAATAAGATGCTCTGTCCCACATATCCCAGATCTCCTGTGATGATCCGGTCATATTCTTCTTCCGTTCTCTCAAAATCCTGCAGGTTCACAGCTATCGTGTCCGCCGCAGCCGGAGCCATGCACGCCCCCATATTCTGGGAATCCTTCAATCCATAATCTACGATCTTCCCTATGGTAAGCCCTGTGATCCTTACATGGCTTTTCTTATTCCCCACCAGGAACGCCCCGCTGCCTGTTACGGTCCATTGCGCTGACAGAGGCCTTTGGCTGGCATAGCTTAAGGGGAACCGGAATTCCTTTTCTGCCGTTCCAAAATGACTGGAAGTTACAGCCAGCATATACTCTCCGTATCCGGCCGCCACGCACATCGATGACAAAGCCAGCGCCTCCCCGGAGGTAGAGCATGCCCCAAACAAGCCAAACAGCGGGATCTGCAGGCTCTCCACTCCCATGGAGGTTGCGATCCCCTGGCGGAGCAGATCCCCTCCGAACAGATATCTCACCTTCTCCGCTGACAGCTCCGCCTTTCCCAGCGCAATGGTACATGCCTTTTTCTGCATCGTACTTTCCGCCGCCTCCCAGGTCTTTTCCCCAAATAGATTTTCCGGGTCTGCCAGATCAAAATACTTCCCCAGAGGTCCTTCGCTCTCTTTCTTTCCTACCACAGACGCACTGCTCATGATATATGGGGATTCTGCAAATGCAATGCTCTGAGAGCCCTTCGTTTTCTGAATCATAGATCCTCCACCTTCTTCCAAATTCCTTCCATTCTCCTGCGCATCACATTACGCCTGCCTTCATCAATATCCAGTATATAAATCCCAGCAGCCAGCTTGTAACAATCCCGTAAAGGATGACCGGTCCGGCTATGGTAAATATCTTACATCCGATACCCATGACCTGTCCTTCTTTCTTATATTCGATCGCCGGAGCCGTCACAGAATTTGCAAATCCCGTAATCGGCACCAGCGCCCCGGCTCCGCCCCACTTAGCGATACGCGGGTAAATATTAAGCCCTGTTAAGATAGCCGATAGTAAGACCAGGATCATAGCGCACCAGCCGCTGCTTATCTCCTTATCCACCCCTGCCTTTTCACAATAATCAAGGATCCCCTGGCCAATCACACAGATAATCCCACCTGTTACAAATGCCTTCGCCATATTTGCCCACAGATTATGCACCGGCGTTTTCTGTTTCACATATTCCTGATATGCTTTTTGTTCCTGTTCCTTTGCTGCCTCCATGTTACTCCTCCTTATCTGCCCCATCTCTGGCAAAAAAATAGTATCGCTCCAATGCTTTTTCCTATTGCGGTTCCCAGGATCACCCATGGGATACACCGTACCAATTTCATACGCCGGATAAAAACAGGAAATACATCCAGCATTTCCGCCAGCGCCATTGCCCAGCAGCCTGTAAAAATTCCCGCCAGAATTCCAAATACGGGAAGTATCCAGGATCCCCCCGGAATCTGGACCTGAAAAATGAAAAAAATATTTCCCAGGATCCCTCCCCATATCACAGCATCCTCATAGAGCAGTACATGCTCTCCTGTATGTGTCCGGTCCGCAAAATCCGAGACGACCCCAAGTCCCGCTATAAAAGAAAACAGGCCGCTGGCTACGATCATGCCGGAGCTAAGCCCGATGACCGCCAGCAATATCTGACGTACCCACATCAATTTCCTTCCCCTTTCTGGAATAGTTTTCTACCAGCGTAGTCTGCAGATCATTTTCATACAAACGCATCTCCACCTCCATTGGGGTAGGATCCACAGAAAACCGTTTTTTCCCAAAATGATTGAAAAATACCAGGATCCCGATCATGATGCCGATACTGTAAGTCACCTCCAGCAGGGTGAATCCGTCTGAAGCCCGTCCTGTAACCAGCTCGTAGATCTGATTAAATAATCTGCTGGTATCCACATCATTGTTAAAAGCCATAATAGAAAATGCAGATCCTGCAAATGATATCAGTACCACACAGATGATCTTCAGCCAGTGAACCAGCCTGCCTGCCGTTTTCTGGTTTTCATAGGTCACGATGATATCCTGTGCTCCCAGATTCTGAACACTGATCCCCGGATATTGTTCGTGGATGCATTCTATGATCTTCAGGACAGACACCACCGTTCTGTGACTGCCACTATTGGAGTGCCCGCTTTTCGGTTCTGAAAATTTTAAAACCTTTACCGTCTTAAGCTTTGGCACAACTACCGGATTGGCGCATTCCATCTGGACCAGGTCTCCAAGCGTCACACAGGATTTTGTTACCTCCACGCAGCTATCTGCTTTTATATATATTGTCTCATTCACTACCGCCATAGCATACCACCCTTCAAGATCCGGCAGAACGTTTCGCCGGTGCATTTTGCCGGATACCCCGCGATCGTGATCAGTGTCCCGCCGCTGACCCCGGCGCCGTTCTTTACATCATGAAAGTAATACACCAGCCCCATAACCACAGCGGCTGTTACCACAACCACCAGACACACCCTGAGTTTTCTTCTGGCCTTATCCATGCAGACGTCCTCCTTGCTTTCCATTTCTGATTAGTATGGATCTAATCAGAAAAAATATACAGGCAGAATTTCTCTGCCTGTACAAATGAAACTATAATGCCTCCCGCATCCGTTTCAATATTTTCTTTTCAAACCTCGACACCTGCACCTGGGATATACCCATCATTTTCCCCACCTCTGCCTGTGTCTTATTTCCAAAATATCTTAAATAGATCAGCTGGCGTTCCTCTTTCTCCAGATGGTTCAGCAGATCCCCAAGCAGCATACGGTTCAGCATCCGCTCCTCTCTCTCTTCTTTCTCCTCCAGCTTATCCATAAGCTGGATCTCATGGCCGTCCTTCTGATATATGGTTTTATGAAGGGATTCAACCTCCGAGCTGGCTTCCAGCGCTGCCGCCAGATCCTCCTTCTCAACTGCAAGTTTTTTTGCGATTTCTCCAAGCGTAGGTTCCCGCCCCCATTTTCTCCTCAGTTCTTCCTGGCAGCCATACGCCTTATGTGCCAGCTCCTTCAGGGACCTGCTTACCTTGATCATTCCATCGTCCCTGAGAAAGCGCTTGATCTCTCCCGATATCATCGGAACTGCATAAGTACTGAATTTCACATCATAGCTTAAGTCAAATTTATCAATTGCCTTCAAAAGCCCGATACTGCCAATCTGAAACAGATCCTCAGCCTCCGCTCCTCTGTTATAAAACCGCTTAGCAACGCACCAGACCAGGCCCACATTCTCCTCTACAAGCTGTGCCTTCGCTCTCTCATCTCCCTCGTGAGATTTCCTGATCAGAGCGATTGTGTGGTCCATAGTTCCCTGTCCTTTCCGATATCCTTTCTCATTCTGACAGTGGTTCCCTTACCCGGTTCTGATTCCACGGTAAGCTCGTCCATAAATGCTTCCATAAATGCAAATCCCATGCCCGAACGCTCCAGCTCCGGTTTCGTGGTAAACAGTGGTTCCATTGCTTTCTGTATATCCGGGATTCCCACACCCCGGTCCGTGATCTCCAGCCGGAGCGTCTTTCCCTCAATACCCGCAGTGATCTGGATCTTATTCACGTGATTTTCATACCCATGAATGATCGCATTTGTCACGGCCTCAGAAACAGCGGTTTTCACATCGGATACCTCCTCCAGAGTAGGATTTAGCTGCGTCATAAAGGAGGCAACCGTTACTCTTGCAAATGCCTCGTTTGCGGAGCGGCTGTCAAATTCCAGCTTCATCTCATTTGTCATACCATTGATAATCTCTTTCATCTTAATAATCCTCCTCATATATCTGCATAATCTTTGCCGCTCCAGACATCCTCAGTATCTTCTTTATCCTGTCATTTGCGTGGGCGGCCCAGACCTCTCCGCCAAACATGCATACCTTCTTATATCTTCCCATGATCACCCCGATCCCTGAACTGTCGCAAAAGTCTGTATTTGCAAAATCAAATATCACATAGCGGACATGCCCCCGTTCGATCAGGCGGTCCGCCTCCCGTTTAATTTCCTCTGCAACATGATGATCCAGCTCCCCCGGCAGATAGATCGTCAGGCAGTTTTCCTGCACTTCATATTTCATATAACCGTCCCCTTTACTTTATATTTCCCCAGGCTGCAGTTTCTCCGGTCCCGCCGCTTACTCATCTGGCTTTGCCCGGTATACGGATACTTTAACAGCCAAAAAAAGGATATGCACCTCACGCATATCCTTCTCTTTCGTATCTTTCTTTATTTATCCTGCTCCCGGTCAGAGCCTGCACATTCCTGCGATACCCTGTAAAAAAGCATCAGTAATCCTCATCGTCGTAATCGTCATACCCGTCATAGTCCTCATAGTCATCCTCATAATCTTCTTCTGCCCCGCCGGTTTTAGAGGTATCTACGTTCGGATAATCTTTCTCTACCTTTTCCCGCCACTTAGCAGCCTGCTCCGTATCGCCGCTGGCCTCGCAAGCTCTCGATAACAGGAACATCGCTTCTCCTCCGCTGTATCCCTCGTCCATCTGCATCAGCGTCGTCAGATTCGCAACTGCCTCCGCATAATTGGCGGCGCTGAAATTCTCTCTTGCCGTATAGTACAAAGTCTCCCCATAACGCGAAAACAACGTTTCCCGCATCTCTTCATACCGCTCTCTTCCAATGGTCCCCAATGCGTCTGGATTTACCTTTAATATCTGTTCTACCATGGCGGCATCGCTGATATCATCATTCAGGAAATGAGAATACATCTCGATAACAACCTCATAGCTGTCTCTGGTTGAAGCGGCGGTCTGCTGCGCGCTCTCCGTTTCTTCGCTGACGGCACGGTAACTTTCAAGTTCGGTCTTCAGCGCTGCGATCTGCGCTTCCTCCTCTGCGATCTTATCACTAAATTCAACCACCTGTTTGTTGGTTCTGGCAGAGGTAGACCGGTTCACCGCCGGCATGACCAGAAACCACATGACCGCGATCCCCACTGCAAGTCCGATCAGAATATTAATGATCGTCATTCTGCTTGTATTATCCTTCAGAACCGCAGATGCAGGCTGGATGATCGTTTCATTCCCGATGCTGTATGTAACTGTCTGCGGTTTTTTCCCCGGCTTCTGCGGCTTCCCCTCCTGCCTGCGGCGGCTCTGCGTCAGTTCATGGACATATCTAAGCGTCAGCTCGTTTGTGGTATCCAGCTTGTTTGCCTCTCTTAAGACCTGCCTGGCCAGACTGTACTGCTCTGTGTGCAGATACAGAAGAGCCAGAAGCTGATAGGCTCTCAGGAAACTGGGAACGGCGCTTACGACCTGTTTTAACTGTATGATCGCCATATCCTCGCCGCCCTGCCCGCAGTACTGCAGGCTCTGATTATACTTGCGGATCGCCTGGTTGATCGTATCCAGATCTGCCGGGCTTTCCTGTATCTTCTGTATATAATAGCTGGCAATATTATCATGAGGGTTAATATTTTTACTCAGGATCCACTCAACCAGAGCCTCCCCCACCTCTCCGCGGCCATAGTAAACCAGCCCGAGGAGATTTCTTGCCGCAATATTTTCACTGTTAAACTGCAGGCTCTTCTTCAAAGACACAATTGCCCCCGACATATCGCGGATCTTTGCTTTATCAAGCCCGTCATTGTACCAGTAATTAGACTGATAGATCAGTTTCTGTGTATATTCCATATAATCTCCGTAATTCTATGCCGCCTCCGGGGCAGCACACAAAATCCCTCTGCGTTCTACTTATTTGTCTGTTCAATGACCTCCCGCAGCAGATCAGTCATATCCGCCAGATCCTCCTGATAAACTGCTTCCTCGATATCCTGTACTTCCAGACACGGCTGGAACCGCTTTAATTCTTCTTCAAAGTTCAGCATTTCCCTACTCCTTCCTGTCTTCTCCAAATGAAGTCTCCTGCTGCTTATTTCATTCCAAGGATCCTGCCCTTAACCATTCCTGCAAGGTACAGTGAACCCAGGCAGTACATCTTTCCCTGTTCTTCCTTCTGTTCCATAGCTCGCTCCCATGCCGCCTGAAAGTCTCTTTCCGCCAGCACTGGCCGCTCTGTATATCTCTCGAAAACCCGTGCAAGCTCTGAAGCCGGAACTCCCCGTTCATCCGCTATCTCCGTAACCACATATGCCTTTGCCGGAATCCGGCGGGCAAGTGTCCCGATCATCACTTCGTATTCCTTATCCCTGACTGCCGAAAAAAGGATAACCGGCATAGGCTCCTTCTTTTCTTCTTTTCTGCAGTCCTTTCGTTCTTCCTTCCAGAGCATCCATACGCTGTCGCAGAACGCCTCGATAGCGCCCGGATTATGCGCTCCGTCCAGATACACGCCAGGAAGCACTTCTTCCATACGGCCTTCCCACACCACCTGAGCCAGAGCCTTACTCCACCGTTCATACTGCGCTTTCCCTGCACGCCCATCCGTGATCTGCTCCATAGCGGCAATGGCAACAGACGCGTTCACCGCCTGATAAATCCCTGAATTGGAAAGCCTCCAGACGATATTACCATCATAAGCATTTACCCTGGAAAATGCAATATGTTTGTTTGTAATTTCTCTGATTTCGAACGCGTGATTCGTGATTTCTCTACACCTGACGCCCTTTACAGCCGCGTACTTTTTCAGGACTTCTGCCGCCTCCTCATTACTCCCGTCAAAAACCAGGGGAACGCCTTCCTTCATAATGCCCGCTTTCTCTCCTGCAATGGCAGCAATCGTATTTCCCAGATACTGCGTATGGTCAAGGCTGATGGAGGTAATGACCGTAAGCGCAGGATGTTCCACCGCATTGGTTGCATCCAGCCGTCCTCCAAGCCCTGTTTCCAGAATGATCACATCCGGCTCAAGTTCCTGGAAGATCACCATACCCATACCGAAAAGAAACTCAAAATAGGACGGATGAGCGAAGTCCTCCCCGCTCATCTGATGAACCTTATCTTTTACAGTCTCAAACGCCTTCTGGAAGATCCTGTCGCTGACTGGTTCCCCGTTCAGGCGGATACGCTCGTTCAGCCTCACCAGATGAGGCGAAGTGAAAAAGCCAACCCGCTTCCCGTCCGCCATCAGCATTGCCTGTAAATAAGCGCAGACAGATCCCTTTCCGTTAGTTCCCGCAACATGAATGATCTTTTTCCCTTTTTCCGGACTTCCAAGAGCTCTTAAGAATCTCTTTGTATGCTCCAGCGTATGCTTTTCTGTAAACTTTGGGATATCTTCTATATAGCTAACTGCTTCCTGATATGCCGTCATTACCTTATTCTTCCTTTTTTGCCGTTTCCAGCCAGGATTTCCCCGGAATGCCAGTTCCGGTTCCCGGCTGTTCAACTAATCTGCCGTCCTCATAAATATATTCACAGGAGGTTCTGAAAACCGTATTGCTTGAGCCGACCTGACTGACCGTCAGCACATCTCCTTCCGCAAGAGTTGCCTCCGGAAGCTCAATCCGCGTATTATTCAGGAAACTGCTCTTCTGCTTTTCCCCGTTAATGTACACCTTGCTGCTTTTGGTAAAATTCTGCCCGTACAAGCTGTAGCCTTCGTCAAGATGAACGATCAGGTCTGTCACTTTCGTGTCCTTAACTCCCATCTGCATATGACCCTCTGTAATCGGCGGCCGTCCCTGATAGACGTACTGCCCGCCATACAGGATATCATACTGCAGAAGCTCCAGGTCTGCCAGATAATCTCTCGTTTCCCGGCGCTCCTGATGATAGTTAAATACCGTTCCCGCATGAATGCCCAGACGTTCAAATACATCTGCCATGATCTGATAAGCCGGAACATTACGGTCTTCTTTCTCCAGTCCGATATTATCCCAGATCACATAGTTGGTATTATACAGATACCGGCTTTTCAGATCCTCTGCCTTCAGTCCCATCGTCGGCAGGTGGTCTCCATAAAATACGATGACCGCAGGCTCTCCTCTTTTTTCCATGGTCTCTACGAGCTTTCCTGCAAACGCATCCATCTCGTATACCTGGTTCACATAGTATTCCCATTTATTTTTGATGCCTTCGTCCTTAATTCCCTCTACCCTGATCTTGGGATTTTCAATGATCTGTTCCTCTGGATAATCCCCATGCCCCTGTACGCTGACCGCAAATACAAAATCCTGCTGCTTAGTCGTATCCATCGCTTCCACAATATGATCGATCAGGATCTCGTCCTTAGCCCAGCCATTTTCCGTGGTCTGAAGGATATTCATAAATTCCTTACTGGTAAAGGTATCAAATCCAATATTGTTATATACTCTTGCACGGCTGTAGAAATTACCGCCATTATTATGCAGCCCGTGCGTGCCGTATCCAAGCGCAGACAGGGCTGTAGCCGCACTTTCTGCGGTGCGCTCTTTCAGATAGGTCTTAAACGGATACTCGCCCGGTCCGAAGAAACGCATATTCATACCGGTCAGAACCTCAAATTCCGTATTTGCCGTCCCCGCACCCACAGAAGGAACTTTAAAATATCCGGAGGAATAATTCTCATACATCTTTCTTAAATTCGGGCT
Source organism: uncultured Mordavella sp. (assembly GCA_964529215.1). GTDB lineage: Bacteria > Bacillota > Clostridia > Lachnospirales > Lachnospiraceae > Claveliimonas. The sequence goes on from CAZGVY010000021.1 coordinate 11,768, forward strand.
TGGATCCTCGGAGGTGGTAAAAAATTCTGCCTCTGCAACGTCAAAATAGGACTCCAGCTGTACGAATATAATGTTGGGAAGCTGATCCTTCTCTCTATCTGTCTCATTTTTTACTATCTCATAGTTATTGCTGATCTCCCTTATTGTCTCCTCGCTATATCCTGCAGGCTCGTCTATACCGGTATTGAAAAGACTGGCCATAAAACAGTAGGGAAGCCCGTAATCCTCATACGCAAAAGCGATATTTCCAAAATAGTTAGAGATCACCCGCTGATCCAGGGCAGCTTCTGTAAGTCCAAGATAAGCGGCAAAACTTGCCACAATGCCTGCCAGCGCCAGCCACCAGCGCACCTTCCCTTCATACTGCCCGCCCCGGCGCCACATGGAAATGATCCATACGATCACTGCTCCGATCCCCACCGCCAGAAGGATCAATTCCATAGGATTAAAATAATTATTGATCAGGGAAACCGCATCCATAGCTACTTTAAGATCCTGTGCATTAAATGGCGTCACACGCTTCATCAGCATATATCCGTTGCACACTCCCAGCACCAGCCAGAGTACACTGATGATGATCCGCACGAATACTCTCCGCTTAAACAGATATACAATGAAAAATGTTGCAAAGATCATAAATGCATTATACAAAAACACTAGAGGGGATCCCACCATATAATCCCAGGCTTCAAACAGCGAATGCCTGGAAATCGCCTCGATCGCAAGGTTGATAAGGCATGCCAGCAATGCATGAAAAAGGGGCGACAGCCGGTTCATCCACAAATAAACCGGCTTCATCTTTCTCGCAAACGCACTGTTCCTGCGCTCCTCAAGAATACGCGCCCTCCGCTCCTTCTTTTCCTTTCTCCATGCGGCAATATCTTCTTTTTTCAGATTTTTCAGCTTATGGATCGTTCCCTTTATATCCGGTTTTTTGATTTTTTTCAATTGTTCCGGTATCTTAAGCTTAATCTTTTTCATAATATCCCCTTACTTACAGAATCTCATATACCACTTCCCGGCCGTGCGCCCGTTCTATACAGTCTAAACCCTTGCTTTTAATCCCGCTAGCCTTTCCTGTACCTGCGCCAGCATCTGCTGATATTTTTCAAGTTTGTCCCGTTCCTGCTGAACCTTTGCCTCCGGCGCTTTGCTCACGAATCTCTCATTGCCAAGCATACCCTCTGCCCTGGCAATCTCTTTGCCTAACCTTGTCTCTTCTTTTGTCAGGCGTTCGATCTCCTGTTCAAAGTCAACCAGCTCCTCCAGCGGAATATACACCGTTGCATCCGGCACGACAACCGATACCATATCCTCGGCGATTCCTTCCTTTGTATGCCGGATCACCAGCTCATTTACCGCTGCCATCGACTGCGCGGCATCGCTCAGATATGCAAGCCCCCTGCACAGTTCCCTGTCCCCGCAGACCACATATGCCTTTGTCTTTCTGGATTTTGGCACATTCATCTCTGCACGTATATTCCTTATTCCGCGGATAATTTCTTTATAGTGATCCACAACCCTCTCCGCAGCCGGGAACTTCCACTGTTCATCATAAACCGGCCACTGGGACATCATCAGCGATTCCTCCTCCGGCACCAGCTTGCTATAGATCTCTTCCGTAACGAACGGCATATACGGGTGCAGAAGTTTCAGCGCTTTCTTTAAAACCTCCCGCAGCGTCCACAGTGCGTCGTTTGCGCTTTCCGGATCTTCCTCTTCGTGATAGATCCTGTATTTTGCAAGCTCAATATACCAGTCGCAGAATTCATCCCATATAAAATCATACAATTTGGACAATGCGATTCCCAGTTCAAATTTGTCCATATTCTCGGTTACATCCTTCACCAGGCTGTTGCATCTGGACATGATCCATCTGTCTCCCGGACGGAACTTATCTCCCGCCGGTTTTTTCAGCTGTTTATCATTTAAATTCATCAATATAAAGCGGGAAGCATTCCATACCTTATTCGCAAAATTCCTGCTTGCCTCTACCCGTTCTGTATAAAAGCGCATGTCATTGCCCGGCGCATTTCCCGTTACCAGCGTCATACGGAGAGCGTCGGCGCCGTACTGGTCAATAATTTCCAGCGGATCGATCCCATTCCCCAGGGACTTGCTCATCTTACGTCCCAGGGAGTCTCTTATCAGGCCATGGATCAGTACGGTATGGAACGGTGATTTTCCTGTATGTGCATATCCTGAAAATACCATACGGATAACCCAGAAAAAGATAATATCATATCCTGTCACCAGCACATCCGTAGGATAGAAGTGTTCCAGATCCTCGGTCTGTTCCGGCCAGCCCAGTGTTGAAAATGGCCAGAGAGCCGATGAGAACCATGTATCCAGCGTGTCCTCATCCTGAGTCATATGTTCGCATCCGCACTTGGGACACACGCCTGGATTTTCCCTTGCCACTACCATCTCGCCGCATTCATCACAATAATACGCAGGGATCCTGTGCCCCCACCAGATCTGCCTGGAGATACACCAGTCGCGGATATTCTCCAGCCAGTGCAGATATATCTTATCAAACCGTTCCGGGACGAATTTTAATTCACCGGTTTTCACCGCCTGGACCGCGGGCTTTGCAAGCTCCTCCATTTTGACAAACCACTGCTGCTTGACCAGAGGCTCTACGGTCGTATGGCAGCGGTCATGCGTGCCTACGTTATGGGAGTGGGGAACGATCTTCACAAGAAGCCCCTGTTCCTCAAGCTCCTTCACCATCTGCTCCCGCGCCTCGTAGCGGTCCATCCCTGCGAACCTCCCCCCGTTTTCATTGATGGTCGCATCATCGTTCATCACATTGATTTCCGGCAGATTGTGACGTTTGCCCACTTCAAAGTCGTTAGGGTCGTGAGCCGGCGTGATCTTAACCGCACCCGTCCCAAATTCCTTATCGACATAATAATCCGCTACGATCGGAATCTCTCTGTTTACCAATGGGAGAACCGCCTTCTTTCCGACCAGATCCTGATACCGTTCGTCATCTGGATGAACTGCGATTGCCGTATCTCCAAGCATGGTCTCAGGACGGGTAGTCGCAATCTCCAGATAATCGTCCGTACCCACGATCGGATACTTAATATGCCAGAAATGTCCCTCTTGCTCCTCATGTTCTACCTCAGCGTCCGACAGAGACGTCTTACATACCGGACACCAGTTAATGATCCTGGATCCTTTATAAATATACCCTTCTTCATATAATTTGATAAATACTTCCTCAACAGCTTTTGAGCAGCCCTCATCCATGGTGAAACGCTCCCTGTCCCAGTCACAGGAGCTTCCCAGCTTCATAAGCTGGGATTTGATCGTTCCTCCATATTCTTCCTTCCACTTCCAGGTGCGCTCCAGAAATTTTTCCCGGCCCAGTTCCTTTTTATCGATCCCCTCATCCTTCAGCTGGTTAGTAACCTTAACCTCTGTGGAGATCGCCGCATGATCCGTTCCCGGAACCCAGAGTGCATTATAGCCCTGCATTCTCTTATAGCGGATCAGGATATCCTGCAGCGTGTTATCAAGCGCATGTCCCATATGCAGCTTACCGGTAATATTCGGCGGCGGCATCACCGTCGTAAAGGGCTTCCTGCTCTTATCAATCTCTGCGTGAAAATATTTTTTCTCACACCATCTGCTGTACAGCTTGTCCTCAATCGCCTTAGGATTGTAGGTTTTTTCCAAATTCTGACTCATAATCTCTCTATCCTTTCTCCTTTTCCTATTACTTTACAGAGGCGGAATATAGCATGTGCCCGGTAGCTTTTTCCGAATGCCCTGGCAACAAAAAATCGCCCTCTATATCACATAAAGGGCGATGATAAATCGCGGTACCACCTTTATTCTGCAGAGAATCTTTCTACAGCTCTCATCATATTCTGTAACGGGAACGACTCCGGGACCGCCTATTCATCTTTCAGCCGTCCAGCTCCAAAGCTACCTTCCGCATGTTTCCTCCCAAACCACCTTCCAGCCGACGGGCAGTTCTCTCTGCCGGATTCCCTATGCGTACTCCTCTTTTTCTTAGCCATTATCAGCCATTCTACGGTCTCTCCGTCTCTAACAGAGAATACGTATCCTGACCTGAACTATTGACTATGATAGCCATTGCAGCCTGTTTTGTCAAGAAATTTAAAAATATTTCAGAAAGTCTTAAGTATTAACAAGGCTGCACTTATGCGGCAATACCGTTATTTCCCGAACAGTTTCTCTGCCTCTTTCATATTTTCCCGTATTGAAACTCCAAATGGGCATCTGGTCTCGCAGGCTCCGCACTGGATACATTCTCCGGCATGATGCTCTAACACTTCATAGTGCTCTCTTACCGTCTCCGGCACGCTTCCCTGCGCCTTTGCCAGATTCAGGAACTTTGTCACATCTGCCACGCTGATCCCTGCCGGGCAGGGGGCGCAATGACTGCAGTACATGCAGTGGCCTTCCCAGCTGATCTTTGGAAAAGAAGCAAACGCTGCTGCGTAATCTTTTTCCTCATCCGGCGCCGTTTCGTAGGCAAGGCTTTCCTCCAGCTGCCCTGCCGAATGCGCTCCCACAAGAACTGTAGCGACTGCCGGGCGGGTCAGGGCATAATGAATACACTGCTTCACCGTAAGCGCCTTTCCTGCCGGCGAAAGACCTGCATCCAGCAGGTCACCGCCGCCAAAGGCCTTCATAACAGTAATTCCCACACCTTTACTCTGGCAGATCTCATATAGCTTCTCCCTGTCAGGATCCATATTCACCAGCGGATCCTCATACTTTTCCTCATTCCAGAGCTGGTTTACATCTTCATCTGCCGGCTGCAGGTCATAACAGGGATTCACGCTGAACATCAGCACTTCTATGTAACCGGTTTCCACCGCCTTCAAAGCCACATGCGGGTTATGGCTGCTAAGGCCAATATGCCTGATAACGCCGGACTTCTTCAGTTCCAGTGCATACTCCATCACCGGACCATGTTCAATCTCCTCCCAGTCCTTCAGGGAATCGCAGTAATGGATCATGCCCACGTCAATATAACCGGTCTGCAGAAGCCTCAGGGAATCCTCAAAGGCAGCTTTTACCTCTTTAATATTCCTGCTCCTGACATACTGCCCGTCCTTCCAGACCGAGCAGATATGGGACTGGATAATAAATTTGTCCCGCCTTCCCCGCAAAGCCTCTCCCACATGCGCCCGTACCTCCGGGTCAGACGCATACAGATCAAAATAATTAATGCCATACTTCTCTGCCACATCAAACAGCCGCATCGTATTTTTACAGGCATCCTCCTTAAAACCTTCACAGCCCATACCGATCTCGCTGACCTTCAATCCGGTATTTCCCAATTCACGGTAATTCATATACAGTATCCTCCTTCATAAATGCAGGGAACCCGCCACAGGCAGATTCCCTATCCGGCAATATTAATTCTATTAACCAAGCTTTGCTACAAAATCGGCCAGCGTCTCGGATATCTTGATCTGCTGTGGGCAGACCGCCTCGCAGCTTCTGCACCCCACGCATGCAGAGGGCTGTTTTTCAGCCGGCACTGCCATCAGAGCCATCGGCGCGATGAACCCGCCCCCGCTCACGCTGTGCTCGTTATAAAGCGCCAGAAGGCTTGGAATATCAAGCCCCTGCGGGCAATGGGATGTACAGTAATGACACGCCGTACACGGAACCGCCGTTCCGCGTATCATAGAATCCGCAACCGCTTCTATTGCTTTCCTTTCTTCTTCGTTCAGCGGTTTCTCCGTCTCATAGGTCTTAATATTTTCCTTCATCTGCTCAATATCCGACATGCCGGAAAGCGTCACTACCACCTCAGGTATGGTCTGCAGGAAGCGGAACGCCCAGGCTGCGGCGCTTTCATCCGGCCGGAGTTTCTTAAGCCCTGCAAACTTCTCCTTCTTCAGCTTTGCAAGCATACCGCCCCGCACCGGCTCCATAACCCATACCGGAATCCCGTATTCCTTCAGAAGCGCAACTTTTCCCTTTGCATCCTGGAACGTCCAGTCCAGATAGTTCAGCTGGATCTGGCAAAATTCCATAGACTCCCCATAGCGCTCCAGAAAACGCTTCATGACCTCATAACTTCCATGTGCAGAAAAGCCCAGATGCCTGATACGCCCGTTCTCCTTCTGCTTCATCAGATAATCATAGATCCCATGTTTCTCATTCAGATATTCCTCAATATTCATCTCGCATACATTATGAAACAGATAAAAATCAAAATATTCTGTCTGGCACTTCTCCAGCTGCTTTTCAAATATCTCCTCCACCTTGTCCATATTCGACAGGTCATATCCCGGGAACTTCGTCGCAAGATAAAAAGACTCCCTTGGATATTCCTTCAGGATCTTTCCCATAACCAGTTCAGAGTTCCCGTTGTGGTATCCCCATGCAGTATCATAATAATTGATCCCTTTCTCCATCGCATATGCAACCATCTCTTTTGCCGCCGCCTCATCGATCCTTGCATCGTCCCCGTCAATGACGGGAAGCCGCATCGCGCCCATTCCCAGCGCCGATAATTTCATGTCCTGATAATTCTTGTAAATCATGATCCACTCTCCTTTTTATTCATTCATATTTTCATCTGATACAATATAAGCTGCCGGATAGGTCAATCCCACCGGAGCTTCCCGGTCCTGACGGCCTCCTCATACCTGGAGATCTTATACTCCAGCCGCCTTAGCGTCTCGTCAATCTGCTCTCTCTGTTCTATCAGCTCATCCCGCTGTTTCAC
>CAZGVY010000022.1:0-18051 GCA_964529215.1 uncultured Mordavella sp.
TGCACATATAAGACCACTGAAGAAAGAGACGGTTGCAGTGTTAATTTACGATACAGATGTACAGAATATTGATAAACTGCAGTGGAATATTCATTTCCTAAATGAACAAAGTGTAATAGAAGATTTTAAAGAGTTTGGTAATACATCAGAAAAAATCAAAATAATTCCTTCATAAATATCTTTTGCAATTGTGATATCTTTATTATAAAATACAATTAGAAAGTATGGATTGTTTATGGTATCGGAATAAGGATTGTGTATGAAGTATGGGAGGATTGTTATGGAAAAAATAATAAGAGCGCAGAAAAGTGAAGCGATTGCACATTTTCAGTATGAAGGGACGCTGGTCGGGGATATCCCGTTTGGGCACGGACACATTAATGATACGTTTCTTTTGACGTTTGCGTTGAAAAAAATGGGCCGGATGAAGGTGATCCTCCAGCGTATGAATCAAAAAGTATTTTCAAACCCGGTTGAGCTCATGGAAAATATTACGGGGGTGACGTCGTATCTCAGGGAACAGATCATACGGGCGGGAGGAGACCCGGACAGGGAGACGCTGAATGTAATACCGGCGCTGGACGGAAAGCCTTACTATCAGGATACATTTGGGGATTACTGGCGTTCTTATGTATTTATCACAGACGCGACCAGTTATGACACGGTGGAGGATCCTGCGCAATTTTATGAAAGTGGCGTTGCCTTTGGACATTTTCAGAAGATGCTGGCAGACTACCCGGCGGATACGCTTTACGAGGTGATTGAGGGATTTCATGATACAAAAGCAAGATTTGCCACCTTTAAAAAGGCGGTGCAGGAGGATACGGCGCTGCGGGCGGCTTCTGTGCAGAAGGAGATACAGTTTGTGCTGGACAGAGAGGAACTTGCGCTGTATCTGGGCGAATGTCAGGAGCGGGGAGAGCTGCCGCTGCGCGTAACCCATAACGATACGAAATTAAATAATATTATGATCGATAATGTAACGGGAAAAGGGATCTGTGTGATTGATCTGGATACGGTTATGCCGGGACTTGCGGTGAACGATTTTGGGGATTCTATCCGCTTTGGCGCCAGCACGGCCCTGGAGGATGAGACGGATCTGGATAAGGTATCCTGCAGTATGGAATTATTTGACATTTATACCAGAGGATTTATAGAAGGGTGCGACGGAAGGCTTACTGCCAGAGAGATCGAACTGCTTCCTATGGGAGCCAAGGTGATGACTTTTGAGTGCGGGATGCGTTTCCTGACAGATTATCTTCAGGGAGATAAGTATTTTAAGATACACAGGGAGCAGCATAATCTGGACCGCTGCCGGACGCAGTTTAAACTGGTGGAAGATATGGAGCAGAAATGGGAAGAAATGAAGGGGATTGTTGAGAAATATTATCATGCATAAGTAACCTGTTACAGAAAAGGAAACAGCAGATGCCTGGACGGCAAAGATTTTATATGCGCTGATCAGGGGAAATGTAATTACAAGAGAAAAGAAAGATAGAGAGGCGGAATGATATGGCTAAAAAAGATATGCTATTTCAGAAACGTATGGAGCGCCATCACGATGAGCTCCGCTGGCTTTATATGGAATTGTATGGAAATGACAGTATGTTTATGGAACTTTGCCAGCAGCTGTGGTATTATTATGAGAACCGCAGAGCCAGTTTGAAGGAGCTTGATAAAAAGCGGGAAATGGATCCGGAGTGGTTCCGGCAGAAGGATATGCTGGGTATGATGCTGTATATTGATAATTTTGCCGGAAACCTGAAGGGTGTTAAAGAAAAGCTCTCCTATTTAGAGGATTGTAACGCGAATTATATTCATCTGATGCCATTTCTGGATACGCCAGAGGGCCGGTCTGACGGAGGATATGCGGTAGCAGATTTCAGAAAGGTAAGGCCGGATCTCGGAGTGATGGAAGATCTGGCGGAGCTTGCAGAGGAGTGCCACGGCAAGGGTATGAACCTGTGTATGGATTTTGTGATGAACCATACGTCCGAGGAGCATGAGTGGGCTGTGCGGGCAAGGCAGGGAGACGGGGAATATATGAGCCGTTATTTCTTTTATGATACTTATGACATTCCCGCCCAGTATGAGGCTACGGTGCCTCAGGTCTTTCCCACGACGGCGCCGGGGAACTTTACATGGCTTCCCGATATTGGGCATTATGTGATGACCAGTTTCTATCCGTATCAGTGGGATCTGAATTATGGCAATCCGCGGGTGTTTAATGAGATGATGTATAATTTCCTGTATCTTGCCAACCAGGGTATGGATATTATCCGGATTGATGCGGTTCCTTATATCTGGAAGGAGCTTGGGACTCAGTGCAGGAATCTGCCGCAGGTACATACCATTGTGCGTATGATGCGCATGATCAGTGAGATCGTTTGTCCGGGGGTTGTGCTTCTGGGCGAGGTGGTTATGGAGCCGGAAAAGGTGGCGCCGTATTTCGGAACCGTGGAGAAGCCGGAATGCCATATGCTTTATAATGTGACGACGATGGCATCTACCTGGCATACGGTAGCTACAAGAGACGTGCGCCTTTTAAAAAACCAGATGAACATCGTAAATGGCCTGCCGAAAGCCTATACATTCCTGAATTATCTCCGCTGCCATGACGACATTGGCTGGGGGCTGGATTATAATCTTTTGAAAAACTGGGGCATGGAGGAGGTCTCTCATAAGAGGTATCTGAACGATTACTTTACAGGAAGAACCGAAGGAAGCGAGAGCCGGGGAGAGCTGTATAATGAAGACCTGGTTCTTGGGGATGCAAGATTCTGCGGGACGACAGCGTCTATGTGCGGGATAGAGAGCGCCGGTTTTGAGGGGAATGCCAAGAAGATGGAACATGCAATCCGCCTGGATGTGATGCTGCATGCTTATATGCTGATGCAGACGGGGATCCCTATGCTGTACAGCGGCGACGAAGTGGGCCAGGTCAACGATTATTCTTACAAGGAGCACCCGGTGAAATGGGAGGATTCCCGGTATATCCACCGGGGCAGTTTCCAATGGGAGCTGGCGGGGAATAGAAAAGACGCGGATACGGTGGCTGGGAAAATATTTCAGAGCCTGGATCAGCTGGAGAGCATCCGCAGACAGGAAAAAGTATTTGATGCGGATTCCGATGTATGGATTATTGATATACCGGATATATCTGTGTTGTGCATTGCCAGAGATAAGGAAGGCGACCGGATGGTAGGAGTCTTTAACTTTGGAGATTGGGAAAAGGAGATCAATATACCGGAAACAGGAGATTTCTGCAGCCTGCTGGATAGAACCCAGGTGGATATACATCAGGTGAAGCTTCCGGGACATGGTTTTGCGTGGCTGAAGCGTAAATAAGGATATGACGCGGCGGGCAAAGAGGGAGAAAAGATGGGATTTCTAAGGAAAGAAAGAACCAGAATGGTCTTTCAATGCAGCAAAACAAAGGATGAGATCATCGGGCTTCTGGAAACTCCGCAATTCGGGGATAACCTGAGCTATCAGTTTGCGGAAGAGGGGGACGCGTACCGATTTGACGTTACCAAACTGCCGTATCAGCTTGGGAAAAGAAGGCCGGTGCCCTACCGCATGTGGTTTGAAGAGGATGAGACAGGGCTTTATCTTCTCATAGAGGAAAAAGAGAAGGTCAGCGTTATGATATCTTCTTACCAGGAGCCGGAGGTGTACCGTTTTTTTATAGAAAAATGTGGGTGTATGCCGGCCCGGAGGGACGGATGATAACAGGGCGGTGAGATGCATGAAAGCAGGAGCAAAGCACAATCTGACATGGTTTTACTGCGGGGCTGTATTATTTTCAGCCTCTTTTTTACTTTTATTTCTTGCGAGAAAAATAAAGGGAATGGCACAGTGGTATGCGGCGCACATATATCCTGTAATAGTGGGATGTGTGGGGAGGATATCCGGGATATTTCCGGTATCTGCCGCGGAAATACTTTTGTATGTAGTAATACTTGTGGCGGCGGCTCTTGCTGTACGCCTTTTGATCCGCCTGATAATACCTTGCCGGACGAAGCCCGCCGGCCCGGAGGGCATGCATTACGGGATACTTTGGAGTATACCTTGCCGGACGAAGTCCGCCGGCTCTGCCGGGACACCTGCTGCGGGTCACCCGGAGGGCATGGGAAAAAGAGGGAAACTGACAGCGCACTATTTTTCCGGCATATGGCTTACGGCGTCGGTCCTATTTCTTCTGTATACATTGAACTGCGGGATAAATTATCAGAGACGGCCGTTTTCAGAGTGTGAAGGGATCAAAAGGGAGGCATATTCCGTAGAGGAACTGCAAAGGGTATGTGAGAGCCTGACGCAGGATGTCAATACATATGCAGGGCAGGCAGAACGGGATGCCGGCGGTTTGATGGTGCTGGACGGTTCGGAGAGGGAACTGGCGGTGCAGGCTATGCATAGGCTGGGAGAGCATTATCAGAGTATGGAAGGATATTATCCGAAGCCCAAAGCGCTTGCCGGTTCGTGGCTATTGTCAGTCCAGAACCTGACAGGTATTTATGCGCCTTTTACCGTTGAAGCTAACTATAATAATGATATGCCGGATTATAATATTCCGTTTACCGCATGTCACGAACTGTCCCATCTGAGAGGCTTTATGCAGGAGGAGGAAGCCAACTTTATTGCGTATCTGGCATGTATGGAGTCGGGATCTGCCGAATTCCGGTACAGCGGAAGCCTGCTGGGATGGATCCATTGTATGAATGCATTGCGGGGAGCCGATGCGGAAGCGTGGAGAGAGGTCAGGGAACAATTGTCAGAAGAAGTGGAGCTTGATCTTGAGGCGAATCATGAATTCTGGGCTGCCTATGACGGAAAAGTGGCAGAGGTATCGGAGAAAGTGAATGACAATTACCTGAAGGCAAACGGACAGGATGATGGGATCAGGAGCTACGGGCGGATGGTAGATCTGCTGGTGGCATATTTTCAGGAAACGCGTACTTAGCGCATTTCTGAATTGTGAAAAGCAGTGGGATGCATAGATAGCTTTTGCGGGAAAAGAAAAAGTGCTTGCAAAAGCCTTTGGAGTATGGTAGTATGATTATCGCACGTGAGAATCAGGGAATGATTCTTTACGGTATAACAGGGCTCCATGGTCAAGCGGTTAAGACATCGCCCTTTCACGGCGGTAACCCGGGTTCGATTCCCGGTGGAGTCATAAGGCGCAGTAGCCAAGTGGTAAGGCATGGGTCTGCAACACCCTGATTCACCAGTTCAAATCTGGTCTGCGCCTTTTTAAAATCTTTTAGTTTCGGGAAAATTCAGGTCGGATTGCAGCGATCTGTTTTTTTATTCTATCTATGTTTTTCACCGGTTTCAAAATAATAAAAATAGATTCTGCAAAGGACTTTTTAACGGAAAATGGTATTGCATATCCCGGACAGAGTGTGTTAGAATTGGGAGAAATTATATTTTTTGTAATGAAAATGTGTGTAATATTTTCCGGCAAAGAGGTGGTAAAATGCTGAAAGGGAAAATGATCATTCTGGGAATAACAGGGGGGATTGCCGCCTATAAAAGTGCGGCGCTTGCAAGCCTTTTGATAAAATCCGGCGCAGACGTACAGGTTATTATGACGGAGCACGCGAAGGAATTTATTGCGCCCCTTACCTTTGAGGCGCTGACAAACCGGCGGTGCCTGACGGATACATTTGACAGGAACCACGAATACAGCACAGAGCATGTGGCGCTTGCGAAAGAAGCAGATGCGGTGATCATCGCACCGGCGACAGCCAATGTGATCGCCAAGCTTGCGAATGGGATAGCGGATGATATGCTGACGACTACAGTGTTAGCCTGCAGCTGTCCGAAACTGGTCGCACCGGCTATGAATACAGGGATGTATGAGAATCCGGTGACAAAGAATAATTTGGAAAAACTCGGACAATTCGGCATGACCGTGATCGAGCCTGCAAGCGGCAGGCTGGCTTGCGGAGATATTGGGACCGGGAAGATGCCGGAGCCGGAGGTGCTGCAGCAGTATGTGCTGATGGCGTGTGCCTACGAGAAGGATATGAAGGGAAAGAAGGTACTGGTGACGGCGGGGCCGACGCAGGAGCTTCTTGATCCGGTCCGCTATATTACGAATCATTCTACTGGTAAGATGGGATACAGCATTGCGGAGATCTGTGCCCTGCGGGGAGCGGATGTTACGCTGGTCAGCGGGAAAACATCGCTGGTTCCGCCATTGTTTGTAAAGGTAGTACCGATTACGACTGCGGAAGACATGTTCCGGGAGGTGACGGAAAGAAGCGGGGAGATGGATATTATCATCAAGGCGGCGGCCGTTGCGGATTACAGGCCGAAAGAGCCCGGCAAAGAGAAGCTGAAGAAAACAGACAATGAGCTGACGATCGAGCTGGAACGTACAAAGGATATCCTGTGGCATCTGGGGAAAAATAAGAAAGAAGGGCAGTTCCTTTGCGGGTTTGCCATGGAGACCCAGAATCTTCTGGAGAATGCAAAGGAAAAGCTGGTGAAGAAGAATGCAGATATGATCGTTGCAAATAACCTGAAGATACAGGGGGCGGGCTTTGGCACCGATACGAATGTTGTCACGATCATTACAAAGGATGCGGTGCAGGCGCTGGAACGGATGCCTAAGGTAAATGTAGCGGAGAAGATACTGGAAGAAATTTTAAAAAGAAGCTGATGATATAAAATGGCAGAAGCTGCTGGTGGCGGCGCCTGCCGGAGATACTGCAACTAAAAAGGGCTGCGCATGATGCGCGGCCTTTTAGCAATCTGGAGATTGGAATTGAACACGATTCGGGGTAACAATCAATCGATTGATTATGTTCTTTATACAATATAACATCTTTTCTGATGCCAGTATATAGCTTTATAATACAGAAATTCCAGAAATGATTGTGCTCTGAGCACAATCATGATACACTATAAATGTAGTAGCGTATCCTGCGGCTGTTTTGTACCTCGGGATAGGCGGAAGAAGGAGGCGGTTATGGCTGTAGCATTGGAAAAACTATACCTTGAGATCAAACCATTGTATGATATCCGGCTGGTGACAGACAGCTGTTTTCATAAGATCATCGAATGGACGCATATTGTAGAAAATCCTGAATTTGTTAAGCTGCTTCACGGAAACGAATTGATATTCAATGCAGGCCTCCAGTATACGTCTGAGGCGTGGCTGCTGGATTTTATCGGGAAATTGATCGAAGCGGGCGCCGGAGGGCTGGTGTTATCCCTGCATGACGGAAAGACCTACTCGCAGAAAGCACTGGAGTACTGCAATCAGAACCAGTTTCCACTATTTGCAGCCGGGTGGAATACACCGTACCTGGATGTGATGCGCCTGTTTGCTTCGGTACTTCTGAAGAATGAGCAGAGAGAAACGAACCTGAATACCGCTCTGAAAAATGCAATTTACTATCCGGATAATGAGGATGCATACCTGCCTTATTTTGAATATAATGGCTTTTACAGGAATATGGGATATATGATGGCTGTACTGAGCTGTAACGCATATCAGTCGGAGGATGGGAATAAACGGTTTCAGGAGATAGAGAGAGAACTCCGGTATTCCCTGGAAAGAGGTATTGCTGTAGAGGAAAACGGGCGGCTCCTGATCATGGTGGCGGAACAGGATAAGGAGTATTTTAAACGGGTGCTGCAGAAGATCTGCAGCGCTGACCCGCAGGTATATGTGGGGATCGGCACAGAGGTTTTCCAGCTGCGGAGCCTGAAGGAAAGCTATGAGCATGCAATGACGGCGTATCAATTGACAAAAACGGCAATTGAAACGAATATCCTGCTCTATGAAGAACTGGGGATGTATAAGATATTGTCGGATCTGAGGCATCCTGAACTGGGTGAGAACTTTATAGAAGAAGTATTGGGGGATCTGATCCATTACGATGAGGAGAATGGAACGGATTATCTGGATATATTAACGGACTTTTTTAAAAATGACTGTAGCATCCTGCATACGGCAGAAGCGGTCTATTGTCACAAAAATACGTTAAATTATAAGATGAACAAGGTGAAAGAAATCCTGGGATATGATATAATGAAAAATGAAAACCGGGTACGGATCATGGTTGCGCTGTATTTTATGAAAATGATAGGAGGATGGACATATGAATGAGAACAAGGCTGTCCGGAACAGGCTGCTTGCAGAGAAGATCATAAAAGGGCTGGAATCGCGTAATATGGAAGGATTTTATGCGGAGACCAGAGAAGAGGCGTTGAAAAAGGCGCTGGAGCTGATCCCGGAGGGAAGCTCTGTGGGCTGGGGAGGCTCGAAGTCGGTGGAAGAGATCGGACTGAAGGCAGCAGTCTGCTCCGGCAATTATCAGGTATATAACCGGGATGTTTGTAAGACGGAGGATGAAAAGCGGAAGACCGAGCTCGCTATATTGGGAAGTGATGTTTTCCTGTGCGGGACCAATGCGGTCACCGAGGACGGTATCCTGGTAAATATTGACGGCAGGGGAAACCGCACCGCAGCGATTATCTATGGGCCGCTGAGCGTTGTCATGGTGGCCGGGATAAATAAAGCAGTAAAGACATTGGAGGATGCCTGGTCGCGGGCGAGAAATGAAGCGGCTCCGGTCAACGCGCAGAGATTCCGGATCCAGACACCCTGTAAGAAGACAGGTTCCTGTGCGGACTGTAAGTCGCCGGATACGGTGTGCTGCCAGTTTGTAGTAACCAGGTATTCCAAGGTACCGGGGCGTATTAAGGTGATCCTGGTGAATGAGGAACTTGGCTTTTAGAGATGGTAATTGCTATTCGCGGCCTGACAGGCTTAGTCAGAGGAAGGAGAAGGAAGGATGGAGAAGATTTATGACGTGGCGGCTCTTGGAGAGCTGCTGATCGATTTCGCAATGGATGGAAAGAGTGAGCAGGGTAATCACCGGTTTGAAGCGTGCCCGGGAGGAGCGCCGTGCAACGTGCTTGCGATCCTCAATAAGCTTGGGAAAAAGACGGCGTTTCTTGGTAAGGTAGGAAACGATCAGTTCGGTAAGCTTCTGAAGGAAACGGTCGCGGAAGCCGGGATTGAGACGAAGGGTCTTAGAATGGATGAGGAAATTCCCACAACACTGGCATTTGTACATACATTTCCTGACGGGGACAGGGATTTTTCCTTCTACCGGAAGCCAGGAGCGGATATGATGCTTAGAGAGGAAGAGACTGATTATAACATCATCCGTCAGGCAAAGATTTTTCATCTGGGAACACTTTCTATGACAGATGAACCAGTGCGCAGCGCTACGAAAAGAGCGCTGGAAGAAGCAAAAAAGGCTGGCTGCCTGATCTCATTCGATCCAAATTTACGTCCGCCGCTTTGGAGTTCGATGGAACTTGCAAAAGAGATGATGGAGTATGGTTTTGGTTATTGTGATATCCTGAAGATTTCTGATAACGAGATTCAGTTTGTGTCCGGAAAAGAGGATTATGACGAGGGGATCCGGTATCTGCAGGAAAAGTACAATATTCCGCTGATCTTCCTTACGCTGGGAAAGGATGGAAGCCGTGCGTATTACAAGGATATGCGTGTGGAACGGCCTGGATATCATGTGAAAGCCATTGAGACGACAGGAGCCGGGGATACATTCTGCGGAAGCGCGCTGAATGGTATCCTGGAGAGGGGATTTGAGAATCTGACCGGTGAGGATCTGGGAGAGATCCTTTCCTTTGCAAATGCAGCCGCGGCGCTGATCACTACGAAAAAGGGAGCGATCCGTTCGATGCCTGAAAAGGAAGATGTGGAGGCGCTTATGAAATAAAAAATGGCGTGTGGATAACAGAATTCTCCCAGGTTTTGTCGGAAATTTTCAGTCGGAAATTTTCAAAATCAAAGTTGTTGACGCGGCAGGAAATATCTGCTATAATAATTATCGCACGTGAGCGGTCGGTGACCGCGTGTGCGTTTGGCGCCATAGCCAAGTGGTAAGGCAAAGGTCTGCAACACCTCTATCACCAGTTCAAATCTGGTTGGCGCCTCTTGGTTAGAATACCGCAGCCCTTTAAATCATTAGGGCTGCGGTATTTTTTATAATATAGGAAACTTCGTTCCCAATATTATAAAAACCTTCCGGGAGGATGCGCACTCGCGCGAAGATGTAATATGTCGCAGGCGGCCGCGCCCGGCGCGAGAATATGCCGAGGCGTCCGGGGGGAGCTGCCAGCGCCAGGAAAAGAGACCGCGGCCTTGCAAAATGTGTGGGAAATGAGTATAATTGACATGTTTCAAAATAGGAAATGCATATTGCCGGGGAGGTAAGAGTATGGATTACGCGAAAGAATCGTTAAAACGTCATTATGAGTGGAAAGGAAAGATCGAGGTAACTGCGAGAGCTTCTGTAGGAGATAAGGAAGCTCTGTCACTGGCTTATACGCCAGGAGTTGCAGAGCCTTGCCTGGAGATAAAAAAGGATATAAACAAGAGCTATGAGCTGACGCGCCGCTGGAATACCGTGGCGGTTGTGACAGACGGCACGGCGGTACTTGGGCTTGGAGATATCGGCCCGGAGGCCGGTATGCCGGTTATGGAAGGGAAATGCGTGCTGTTTAAGGAGTTTGGCGGTGTTGATGCGGTTCCGCTTTGTATTAAAAGTAAGGAAGTGGACGATATTGTGAATACGGTTGCCCTGCTTTCCGGCAGCTTCGGCGGTGTGAATCTTGAGGATATCAGTGCGCCAAGATGTTTTGAGATCGAAAAGAAGCTGAAGGAACGGTGCAGCATCCCGGTTTTCCATGACGACCAGCATGGTACGGCAGTTATTACACTTGCGGGCCTGCTGAATGCATTGAAGCTGGTAGGAAAAGATATTACAAAGATCAAGATCGTTACAAGCGGCGCGGGAGCCGCCGGGATTGCGATCATCAGGCTTTTAATGAGCGTAGGGGCTGCGGATGTGATCATGACCGACCGTACCGGAGCGATCTATGAGGGACGGGAAGGCCTGAATGCGATAAAGACGGAGATGGCAGGGATCACAAACCGGAAGAAAGAGAAGGGGACGCTAAAGGAAGTCCTGAAAGGGGCAGATGTGTTTATTGGTGTATCGGCGCCAGGTACGCTGACAAAGGAAATGGTACAGACAATGGCAAAGGATCCGGTTATTTTTGCATGTGCAAACCCAACGCCGGAGATCTTCCCGGATGAGGCCAGGGCCGGAGGAGCTGCGGTTGTATCTACCGGACGGAGTGATTTCCCGAATCAGGTTAATAATGTGCTTGCATTTCCGGGAATCTTCCGCGGCGCGCTGGATGTGCGCGCATCCGATATCAACGACGAGATGAAAATTGCGGCGGCTTACGCGCTTGCTTCGCTTGTAAAAGAAGAAGAACTCTGCGCAGACTATATCCTGCCGGCGGCATTTGATCCGCGGGTAAAGGATACGGTGGCAAGAGCCGTGGCGGAGGCAGCCGTAAAAAGCGGCGTGGCAAGAATATAGGGAATTTTACAGCAGATGCACTTTCCGGGTTCAGTTGATCCTGAACCCGGAAAGTGCATCTGCGAATGCGGTATTTACCGCCTCATTCTTCTGCTTTTTCAAATATTTCTGCACATCTTTTCTGGTTACTCCGGCGCCTTCCTTCTGGCGTCTGGTTTTGAAAGCGGATAGCTTTTCTTTGTATCCACAGCTGCAGACAAAGGTTTCTTCTTCCCCTCTTTTTATCAATTCCATTTTTTTGTGGCAGTTCGGACATCTTGCATTGCTGAGCCGGGCAATGGTTTCGCGGTATCCGCATTCCCTGTCCTGGCAGACCAGAAGACGGGCATTTTTCCCGTTGACGGACAGCATACGTTTGCCACAGCGGGGACATTTGGTATTGGTCAGGTTATCGTGCCGGTATATGCCGTCAGAGCCTTTGATCTCTTCTACCAGAGAATTTGTGTATTGCTTGATCTCCTGGAGGAATGCGGTATCCTTTTGGGAACCGCTGGCGATAGCCGCAAGCTTCATTTCCCATTCGGCAGTAAGTTCCGGCTTCTTCAGATCCGCTGGGACAAGAGCCAGAAGCTGTTTTCCTTTTGAGGTTATATGGAGTTCAGTTCCCCTCTTTTCAATGAAGAAGGAGTGGAACAGCTTTTCGATAATGTCGGCTCTGGTGGCAACGGTTCCGAGACCTCCGGTTTCCCCCAGTGTTTTCCGCGCCAGGGCATCCTGTGACTTCATATATTTTGACGGATTTTCCATGGCGGAAAGAAGGGTTGCTTCCGTAAATCTTGCCGGCGGTTTTGTTCTGCCTTCCGTGATATCTGTCTGCGTAATGGGAAGAACGGTTCCCTGACTGAGCAGGGGAAGGCGCTGATCTGCCTGGCGGAAGATGTCAGAGGAACCGTCATCCTCATCCGCTCCGGCGCCGCCAGATATTTCATTTTTGCAGACGGCTTTCCATCCTTCTGATTTTACTGCTTTTCCCCGTGCAGTGAACTGCTCGCCGGCAGCCGTGCCGGTAAGGACGGTCTGTTCATATTCAAACGCCGGGTAAAGGACACTGATAAAACGGCGGATAACAAGGTCATATATTTTCCGTTCTTCATTTGTCATATGGTCTAATTGGACAAATTCTTCGGTTGGAATAATGGCGTGATGGTCGCTGACCTTGCTGTCGTCTACGAAGGATCTGTTTATCTGGAGCGGTTTTTTGAGCAGCGTGGGAATGAACTTCCTGTAAGGCCCGATATTGCAGGCAGACAGCCGTTCCCTGATGGTGGGTACGATATCCGTTCCGATATAACGGGAATCGGTTCTCGGATAGGTCAGAACCTTGTGATTCTCGTAAAGACGCTGCATAATGTCCAGTGTCGCTTTGGCAGAGAAACCAAAGCGTTTATTGGCCTCCCGCTGCAGTTCAGTAAGATCGTAAAGCCCCGGGGAAAGCGTTTTCTTTGCAGATTTTTTTATCTCTGTTACAACAAGGGGCTGATTCTTAAGCAATGTCTGGATCCGGCTGACGGAATCCTTCTGGAAGGTGCGCATGCTTCCGCTTTTTTTCTGCTGCCAGCGCCATGTGATACCGCCTGCGTGGCAGGTGAGCCCGTAGTAAGTCTCAGGACGGAAGGAGAGGATCTGCGCTTCACGCTCTGCGATCATGGCAAGCGTCGGCGTCTGGACGCGCCCGCAGGAGAGCTGGGCGTTGTGTTTGCAGGTTAATGCGCGGGTGGCGTTGATGCCTACCAGCCAGTCCGCTTCAGCGCGGCTTCTTGCAGCCCGGTACAGGTTGTCGTAGGAGCGCCCGTCCTTCAGGCGGGAGAAGCCTTCGCGGATAGCTTTATCCGTTACAGAAGAGATCCAGAGCCTTTTTATGGGTTTGCGGCAGCCGGATTTGTCAAGAATCCACCGGGCGACCAGTTCGCCTTCCCGTCCGGCGTCTGTGGCAATGATAATATCGGATACGTCTTTGCGGAATAGCTGAGCCTTTACATTATGGTATTGCTTTGAGGTCTGCCTGATCACAACCAGTTTCCATTCTTCTGGGACCATGGGTAAATAGGACATGTTCCATTCTTTGAACCTGGGATCATATTCCTCCGGGCCGGCAAGGGTCACGAGATGGCCGAGAGCCCAGGTTACGATGAACTGGCTTCCCTCAATGGCGCCGGGAATATTCTTATGACAATTTAAGACACGGGCGATATCCCGTGCCACAGAAGGTTTTTCTGAAAGAATCAGTGATTTCATAATATGTGTCTCCTATGATCTTAGATAGTAAGAACAGGCAGAGCCCGTCCGCCTGTGAAATATCTGTCTGAGTTTCCAGAAGAAGGAATACTACATATATCCTCCGTAATAGCCGGGGCCGCCGCAGCACATTCCGCCGCCGCAGCACAGGTTGCAGACCAGGTTGGCGATGCATAGCTTCATACAGTAATTTCCGCCGCCCATGGGATAGGCCTGGTAAGGATTCTGTCTGGCCTGATACCAGTTCCCGCCGCTTTGCAGGCGCTGTAACAGCACCTGGTACTGCATATCGTCAGGATTCATCTGATAGGCTGTTTTAGCGTGCTCTAAAGCGATTACATTATTGCCAAGCCCGGAATTGGCAATGGCGCTGTAGTAGTACCATTTATCGGAATGGTCTTTGATCGTATTCAGGACATTCAGCGCCTCCTGGTAATGCATACTGTTGATATAATTGGCGGCGGCGCGGAGATGAAGATCTTCTTCCTGATCCGCTGTGGAAGCGCCGGACTGCCGGTAAGCTCCAGAATCTCCGAAATTCCCCCAGAAGCTGCCTGCATCCCCGAAGCCGCTTTCTTTTTCTTTGATGATCTGCTGATAAGCCTGCTGTATTTCTTTGAATCTGGCTTCGGCAGCGTCCTTGTCCGGATTGTTAATGTTGGCGTCGGGATGATATTTTCTGCTTAGGTTCCGGTATGCTTTCTTGATTTCATCGTCGCTCGCATCCCTGGGGACGCCTAATACTTGATATGGATCTGTCATGTCTGTTCTCCTAAATGCCGTTTCCTGCATACAGCCTCATAACGGCACCATACGCCGGAATAGAGGATGTTGCGCAGGATCTCTGCATGGGTAAGTATTGGAAGTTTCTCAAACTCTCTGGAACATTCTGCAATCATCATGGTAAGGATCTGCTTGCAGTAATCGTTAAAGTCAGCGCGTTTACAGACTCCCTTTAATGGATTATAACACCCGTTTGCCAAATCGTCATCAATATCTTCAAAAGCATCGATCAAATAGACAAATTTTCCGAGGAAGAAACCAAGCCGCCTGAGGGATGTTTCCCATTCATCTGCTCTATATACAAATATCTCAGACATGATCTCTCCGAATATTCCGGCCATTTTGTCAAGATCCTGTTCGTTCTGTTTTTCATATGCAGAAAGGAGCTGGAGCCTGTCTGCGGTCAGGGAAACCTTCCTGGGGTAGCGGGTCTGGAGTTCCTTTATATATGGGTGCAGAAGCCGTGCGCGGATATATGCTTTTTTCCGGCGCTCGTCCCTCCAGTCATCGATACATTTATAGTAGGATAGTGTCAGATTCATATCCGCAGCGTAGGCGGTAAAGTCATTTACCCTGGCAATGTGTTTCTGAAATGGATGTGCGATACAGCTTATGCGGGAATCTTCCGTTTCCGGTTCATATAATCCGGATAACAGAAGAATCAGGAAGGTCATGTCATAGGAGAGGGTAAGCTGCCCGGCTCTCTTATACCGTTCCTTCAGAACCTTGCAAAGCCCGCAGTAATAAGCATGGTAAATGTCGAAATCTTTAAATTTCATTTCTGCTTTATTGATAACGATGTAGCCAAACATAGAACCGCTCCTTAACTGTTTTTAATAAATGCTGTATTACATTTCGGACAGCGGATCTCAATCCTTCCCTTGCCCCTTGGGATACGGATCTTCTGCCGGCAGGAAGGGCATTTGTAAATATGATGCGTCTTACGCTGGGTAAACAGATTTTTCTGCGTATAGAACCAGCGGCGTATTCTCTGAGTCCGGTTCAAAAACTGCTGGTTTTCGGAAGATCTCTGATAGGTATTTCTGGAAAACATCCGGTAATAGGTCAGGATAATGCCAGCCCAGGCAAGAAGGGAGAAGATCCTGCTTCTTCCAAAATAATTGATGAATATGAAAACAAGTGTCAAAAACATGGTAAAACGCCCCAGGGAATCCATGCCGTAGCGTCCAGCCATAAAACGTGCGAATTTTTCACGCATAATTATCACCTCTTAATGAAAATCATACGCTAAACAAAAGCAAAGTCAATAAACTTCCTGTAAAATATCTATAAAAAAATGAAAGGATGTGATATTCTATATCCGAAGGGCATATCAAAAACATGGCGGAGAGAATTATTATGGCAAAGAAGAATAAAAGACGGGGAAAAAAGAAAAAGGGCGGAGTGGTAAGTACGATTCTCCTGACGGCGGCATTGGCAGTTTTTTGTTTTTCAGCATTTCAGCTCTACAAGATTTTTGACGGTTATCATCAGGGGAAAAAAGAATATGATGAGGTTAAAGAGCTGGCGGTTGAGAGCAATGGAGAGAAGTTCAAGGTGAATTTTGAGGAGCTTAAGGCAATCAATCCAGACACGGTTGGATGGCTCCGGTTTTATCCGCAGCCGGAACAGATCAATTACCCGCTGGTGCAGACGGATAATAATGAACGGTATCTGCATAAAACCTTTTCGGCAAATGAAAATACCGTAGGCGCGATTTTTGTAAATTGTTATAATACGCCGGATTTTAATGATAAGAATACGATTATCTATGGGCATAGGATGAAAGACAGTTCTATGTTCCACAATCTGGAGAAGTATCAGGATGCGTCGTTCTGGGAGGACAACCAGTACTTTTATATTTATACGCCGGATGGGAGAACGATTACCTATCATATCTATTCGGCTGGCATCGTCAAGGAAACTTCGGAGACTTATCAGACGGAATTTGCTTCGACAGAAGAATTTGAGGCATTTCTGGAAGCAACGAAGATAGCGGGCGCTTATGATACAGGGGTATCTTTGCTGGCAAGCGATACGGTCGTGACCTTATCGACCTGTACGGCGGCAAGCGACGATAACCGTATGGTGGTGAGAGGAGTTAAGATATCGGAAAAATATCAGGAATAACGGAGGATGATGGAGTGGCATATATTTATGAAGTCGGAGATATTGTAAAGCTGAAAAAAAAGCACCCCTGCGGAAGCTTTGAGTGGGAGATCCTGCGCGTGGGAGCAGACTTCCGCCTGAAATGCAAAGGCTGCGGGCATCAGATCATGATCCCCCGGAAGCTGGTGGAAAAAAATACAAAGGGATTGCGCAAACAGGAGTAAAAATGCTTGCGCGGACAGGGTATTTATGGTAATATATCAAATTGTGATATATTAATTTGATTTTGCCTGACAGATCAGGCGAATATCCTTGCTCTTGGGTATAAACAAGGGCCAGAAGACCAAAAGGAGGTGCAAACGGCATGAACAAGTATGAGTTAACTGTTGTAGTCAATGCAAAAATCGAAGATGACGAGAGAGCACAGGTAATCGAAAAGGTAAAAGAGTTAGTTACCCGTTTCGGTGGCAATGTGACAGACGTTGATGAATGGGGTAAGAGAAGACTTGCTTACGAAATTCAGAAGATGAAAGAAGCATATTACTATTTCATCCACTTCGAATCTGACGCTACAGTTCCAGGCGAAGTCGAACAGAGAATTCGTATCATGGATAATGTGCTCAGATATTTATGCGTGAAGGACGAGGCATAGAAAATAGAGAGGTAATAGAATGAATAAAGTAATTTTGATGGGACGCCTGACCAGAGATCCGGAGATCCGCTATTCTGCAGGAGAGAGTTCTACTGCGGTTGCAAGATATACGCTTGCAGTTGACAGACGATTCAGAAGGAACAACGACGGTGAACAGACAGCGGACTTTATCGGATGCGTGGCATTTGGCAGAAGCGCTGAATTTGCAGAGAAATATTTCCGCCAGGGACTTAAGGTGGTTGTAACAGGACGGATCCAGACCGGAAGCTATACGAACAGGGATGGACAGAAGGTTTACACTACGGATGTGGTTGTTGAAGACCAGGAATTTGCAGAGAGCAAGGCTGCAAGTGAAGCACACACAGGCAGCGGATATCAGGCGGCTCCAGCACCGGCGCCCAGCGCACCCGCTGGCGACGGCTTCATGAATATCCCCGACGGGATCGATGAAGAATTACCGTTTAACTAAGTACTTGGCGGGCGCGAGCAGGAAGCGGAGCGCGAGGTTTAGTACGCAGTTAGTTCTGTGGAGCTTAGCGAGGTGATTTCGAGCTTAGCCGTGCAGAACTTCCAATTTATTGTATTTAGGAGGGAAAACATCATGGCTTACGATAAAGGTAATCGTCCAGAGGGCGGCTTCAAGAGAAGAGGCGGCGGACGCAGAAGAAAAAAAGTATGTGTATTTTGCGGTAAGGAAAACAATGAGATCAATTACAAGGATGTAGCAAAACTGAGAAAGTATATCTCAGAGCGCGGCAAGATCCTTCCAAGAAGGATTACAGGAAACTGAGCAAAGCATCAGAGAGCGCTGACAGTGGCAATACCTAG
>CAZGVY010000023.1:0-17673 GCA_964529215.1 uncultured Mordavella sp.
GTTGACGATACTTTCTGTTTGTGTGAAAATAATAGATAAGGTTTATTGCTGAGGTGCTGTGGCATGAAGCTTTCACAACTTCTGAGACAGGTTACCTACCGAATGATAAAGGGAACAGAAGATACCGGGATCCAGTCGGTAAAGTGTGATTCCAGGCTGGTTGGGGAGGGGGATGTGTTTGTCTGTATTAAAGGATACGAGACAGACGGGCACCGGTTCCTTCTTCAGGCGCTGGAGAGGGGAGCGGCGGCCATAATCGTGCAGGAAAATTGCCCTGGATGCAGGGCAGGGGCATGGGATCCGGACTGCCAGAAGCAGGATGGGAAGATATCCTGCCAGGGATGCTGGAAATATGCAGAGGATATCACGGTTGTGGCAGTCTGGGATACCAGATATGCGCTGGCGGTGATGGCGTCATCTTATTATGGCTATCCGGCGAGACGGATGAAGATGATTGGGATCACAGGAACAAAAGGGAAGACGACGGCGGCTTACATGATCAGGGAGGGAATGCTCTTGGGAGGGCACAAGACCGGGCTGATCGGAACCGTCCGGATCGATACGGGCAAACGGACCTTTACCTGTTGTAATACCACGCCGGAATCCGTGCAGATCCAGGAGTATCTGAGAGAAATGGCAGATTCCGGGTGTGACAGTGTGGTGATGGAGGTTTCTTCGCAGGCATTAAAGCTTCACCGGACAGCAGGAATTTATTTTGATATCGGAGTATTTACGAATCTGGGGACGGATCATATCGGGCCTGGAGAGCATGCTGATATGGAGGAATACCTGCAGTGTAAAAGAAAGCTGTTTTTCCAGTGCGGCACTGCTGTGGGCAATGCGGATGATCTGCATCTGGAAGCATTATGGAGGCGCACGCCCTGCAGTAAGATCCTGTATGGAACGGGGCTTTTAGAGAAGAAGCCGGATTATCTGGCCTCAGAAATATCATACATAGAAGGAGCGCATATGCTGGGAACCAGATGCAGGGTAACCGGCCGCATGGATGGAGAACTCTGTCTTGCTATGCCAGGAGCCTTTAATGTATCCAATGCGCTTGCGGCGCTTGCGGTCCTGCGGTATTTTCAGATACCGGAACATGTGATATGGAATGCACTTGAGCAGGTCCGGATCCCCGGAAGGATGGAGCTTCTGCCGGATACCGGGGACTGCCGGATTTTAGTTGATTATGCACATAATGCCATGAGCCTTAGGCAGAGTCTTGAGACGCTCCGGGCATACCGGCCCGGACGGCTGGTCGTGGTTTTCGGATGCGGCGGGAACCGCTCCAGGGAACGGAGATTTACAATGGGTGAAACTGCAGGGAAATATGCAGATGTTACGATCATAACGACAGATAACCCAAGATATGAACCGCCTGAGGCGATCATGAAGGATATAGAAACCGGCGTGAAAAAGACAGACGGGCAATACCGGATGATCGCGGACAGACAGGAAGCAGTCGGTTATGCCATAAAAAACCGGAGGCCCGGCGATGTGATCCTGATTGCAGGAAAGGGTCATGAGGATTATCAGGAAATACAGGGCGTCCGTTATCCTATGGACGACAGAGAATTGGTGAGGAAATGTACGCAGATATTATTATAGATATTACACACGAAAAACTGGATAAAGTATTTCAGTATTTTGTACCGGAAGAACTGAGTAGTGAGCTGGATACCGGGACAGAGGTTGTGGTGCCTTTTGGGAAATCAGACAGGGAGATCCACGGCTATATCGTAGGGTTTTCAGAGAAAGCAGATTATGCTGCCGGGAAGATAAAACCGGTGCTTCGCATTGCACCGGAGGGCGTGGCGATCGAAGCCAGGCTGGTGAAGCTGGCTGCGTGGATGCGCGAGGCCTACGGGGGCACGATGATACAGGCGCTGAAGACGGTACTTCCGATCAAGCGGAAGGAGAGGGAGAAAAGAAAACGGACGCTTAAATTCCTGCTGGACGAGAAGGAAGGAAGGGAGCGCTTACAGTTTTATCTGAAGAAGAATCAGAAGGCCAGGGCGCGGCTTACAGCAGCGCTTCTGGAGGCGGGAGAACTGGATTATGATCTTGCGGTAAAAAAGCTTCCTGTCACCGCTTCTGTGATACAGGCATTGGAAGAACAGGGGATCCTGTCAGTGGATTCTGAACGTATATACCGTAATCCGCGTATATACAGAGAGGATGAACAGGTTAAGATCTCCTATACCAGGGAGCAGGAACAGGCAGTTGAAGTGTTCGCCAGAGATTATGAAGCCGGGCGTTACCGGACATATCTGCTCCATGGCGTTACCGGAAGCGGGAAGACGGAAGTATATATTGAGATGATCCGGCGGGTGGTCAGCAGAGGAAGGCAGGCGATCGTCCTGATTCCGGAGATTGCGCTGACTTATCAGACGGTGATGCGGTTCTACCGGCAGTTTGGCGGCAGAGTGTCGATCATGAATTCCAGGATGTCTGCCGGGGAACGCTATGATCAGATGCAGCGCGCCGCAAAGGGAGAAATTGACGTGATGATCGGGCCAAGATCCGCGTTGTTTACTCCCTTTGAACACCTGGGATTGATTGTAATTGATGAGGAGCATGAGAATACCTATAAAAGCGAACAGGTTCCAAGGTATCATGCACGGGAAACCGCTGAGAAACGGGCGGAGCTTGAACAGGCAAGCGTCGTCCTTGGTTCGGCAACTCCTTCGCTGGAGAGTTATTACAGGTGCCAGACAGGGAAATATTGCCTGCTGGAGCTTACCAGGCGTGCGAAAAGCCAGCCGCTTCCCCAGGTATATACGGTGGATATGCGCAAAGAGCTGGCAAGGGGCAACCGTTCTATATTCAGCGACGTGCTGAGGGAAAAGCTGAGAGACCGCCTGCATCAGGGACAGCAGAGTATTCTGTTTTTAAACCGGAGAGGCTATGCCGGGTTTGTCTCCTGCCGTTCCTGCGGGTATGTGGTGAAATGCCCCCATTGTGATGTGGCGCTGTCGGCGCATAACAATGGGAAGCTGATCTGCCATTACTGCGGGCATGAGGAGAGGATGATGAAGGTATGCCCGTCCTGCGGGTCAAAGCATATCGGAGGCTTCAAAGCCGGGACTCAGCAGATAGAGGAGCTGGTAAAGAGAGAATTTCCGGAAGCCAGAGTGCTCCGGATGGATATGGATACGACCAGGCAGAAGGAAGGGCATGAGAAGATCCTTGCTGCATTTGCTCATGAAGAAGCGGATATCCTGGTAGGAACCCAGATGATCGTAAAGGGGCATGATTTCCCGGGAGTTACTCTGGTGGGGATCCTTGCGGCAGATATGTCTTTGTATTCCAGCGATTACAGGTCGGGAGAGCGGACCTTCCAGCTGCTTACCCAGGCGGCGGGGAGAGCCGGCAGGGGAAGGGAGGCCGGGGAGGTGGTGATCCAGACCTATAACCCGGAGCACTATAGTATTGAAACTGCTTCCAGACAGGATTATCATGCATTTTACAGGGAAGAGATCGGGTTCCGCAGGCTGATGGGATATCCGCCGGTGGAAAATCTCCTGGCAGTGCTCATGATGGGAGAGGATGAGCAGCACCTGGAGACGGCGGCAGGGTATCTGAAACACTGCGCAGTGCGTACGGGAGGAAAATCTATGGAAGTGATCGGGCCTGCGACGCCCTATGTGGGGAAGGTAAGTGATGTTTACCGAAAGATCCTCTATCTAAAATGTCCGGAATATGGTATGCTGATAAGAGTGAAAAATTATCTGGAAAGCTATATTCAGATGAATAAAGGATTCCAGACGCTGAGGATCCAGTTTGATTTTAATCCAATGAATTTACTATAATCATACGTTAGAAGAAGGGAGATAAGTGTCATGGCATTGAGAGAGATACGGATAATGGGAGATGAGGTTCTCACTAAGACCTGCAAGGAGGTGTCGAAAATGACGCTTCGCACAAAGATCCTTATCCATGATATGTTAGATACGATGTATGAGGCTCAGGGAGTAGGCCTTGCGGCGCCTCAGGTAGGTGTGCTGAGAAGGATTGTTGTGATTGATGTGGGAGAAGGGCCGGTGACCCTGATCAATCCCCGGATCGTTGAGACCTCAGGAGAGGAGACCGGAGACGAAGGGTGCTTAAGCGTGCCCGGAAAGGCAGGAAAGGTAACCCGTCCCAAGTATGTGAAGGTCGAGGCGCTGAATGAAGATATGAAGCCGGTAGTAATAGAAGGAACGGATCTTTTTGCGCGGGCTCTCTGCCATGAGATCGATCATCTGGACGGGCATCTGTATGTGGAACTGGTAGAGGGAGAGCTCTATGAGACGCAGCATGAGGAGGAAGAATAATGAAGGTTATTTTTATGGGAACGCCGGAATTTTCGGTGGGGACGCTGGAGGCCCTGATCCGTGCGGGCCATGAAGTGGTTCTTGCGGTTACGCAGCCGGACAGGCCGAAGGGCAGGGGGAAGGCGGTTCAGTTTTCCCCGGTAAAGGAGGCGGCGCTGGCACACGGGATTCCCGTATTTCAGCCGGAAAGGGTACGGAAGCCAGAATGCATCCGGGAACTCCGGAAATATGAGGCGGATGTGATCGTGGTCATCGCGTTCGGGCAGATCCTTCCCAAAGAAATCCTTGATATGACCAGATATGGGTGTGTGAATGTTCATGCATCCCTGCTGCCTAAGTACCGGGGGGCAGCGCCAATCCAGTGGGCTGTAATTGAGGGAGAAAAGGCCAGCGGAGTAACGATCATGCAGATGGACGAGGGCCTGGATACCGGGGATATCCTTGCACAGAAGGAGATCGTGCTGGAAGAAAAAGAAACCGGCGGAAGCCTCCATGACAAACTTGCCGTTCTGGGGGCCGGTCTTTTGACAGATACGTTAGAGGACATAGAGTCCGGGGCTGCCAGACGGATCCGGCAGGGAGAAACTCCCACAGCTTATGCTAGAATGCTGGATAAAAAGCTGGGAGAGATTGACTGGAACGCCCCGGCGGAGAAAATAGAACGCCTCATCCGGGGATTAAATCCCTGGCCCAGTGCGTATACTATGTGGAGAGGCAAGGTAATGAAGATCTGGGAAGCGGAAGCGCTAGAAGCTGATCCGGGACTGGAGCCCGGGGAAATTGCAGAAATCAGCAAGGAAGGCTTTGCCGTACAGACAGGAGAGGGGCTCTTGCGGATAGAAGCTCTTCAGCTTCCGGGAAAGAAACGGATGGATACAGCGGCGTTTTTAAGGGGATACCATTTGGAATATCAGGAACACCTGGGATAACAGCTGTTTTAAGTGTGAAAGGGGAAGAAAAATGTATTATGGATTTGGACTGGACTATACGTATGTGTTAGTATTGCTGGGTGTGATCATCTGTATGGCCGCATCTTCTAAAATGAATGCTACCTTCCGCAGATATGCGCGGGTGCAGAGCCATAACCGGCTGACAGGGCATGAGGCGGCGGAGCGGATCCTTAGGAGCCAGGGGATCTATGACGTACGGGTGGACCGTGTTGCAGGGAATCTTACGGATCATTATGATCCGCGGAATAAGGTGCTTAGGCTGTCGGAGTCAACTTACAATTCTACATCTGTGGCTGCAATTGGCGTGGCGGCACATGAGTGCGGGCACGCGCTGCAGCATGCGAAAGGCTATCTCCCTCTGTCCATCCGGGGAGCGCTTGTCCCGGTGGCAAATTTTGGAAGCAGTATAGCGTGGCCGCTGATCATACTTGGCCTTTTTATGAGAGGAGACATGTCGCTGATGCTTTTGAATATTGGGATATTGGCTTTTTCCCTTGCAGTTTTGTTTCAGATCGTTACGCTTCCGGTAGAATTTAATGCCTCAGGCCGGGCGCTGAAACTTCTGGGAAACAATGGAATGCTCTATGAATCTGAGGTGAGGGATGTAAGAAAGGTGCTGACAGCGGCTGCACTTACCTATGTGGCAGGCGCAGCGTCGGCAGTTCTGCAGCTTCTCAGGATCTTGATCCTGACGGGCGGAAGACGCGACGATTAGAGGATATATATATGAAAAACAAGGTAAATGAAAGGGAGCTGGTTCTGGATATCCTGCTTGCAGTGATAAGAGACGGAGAGTACAGTCATATTGCGCTGGAACAGGTACTGAGCAATTATCAGTATCTGTCAAAAACAGAGCGGGCATTTATTACGCGGGTTACCGAGGGAACGCTTGAACGTATGATAGAGCTTGATCATATCATCGATCAGTTTTCAAAGGTACGTGTAAATAAGATGAAGCCTGTGATCTGTGCGATCCTGAGAAGCAGTGTATACCAGATGAAATATATGGACAGCGTCCCGGATCCGGCCGTCTGCAATGAAGCGGTGAAGCTTGCAGAAAAAAGAGGCTTTGCAGGATTGAAAGGATTTGTAAACGGGGTTCTGAGAAATATCAGCCGGAACCTGGAACATATTGATTATCCTGAGAAGAAAGACATCTGTCCATGGCTTTCCGTCAGATATTCTATGCCGGAATGGATCTTAAAACAGTGGCTTAAGGAGTACGATGCGGATACAGTGGAAAAAATGCTCCAATACTTTCTGAAGGAACCGCCCACGGCTATCCGCTGCAATCTGAGCAGGATCAGCAGAGAAGAACTGGCCGCCAGACTGGAGGACGAAGGGATCAGGGTTACGTGTCACCGTACCGTTCCCTGCGCGTTATATATTTCAGGGTATGATTATCTGGAGGCGTCAGAGTGCTTCCGGAAGGGATATTTCCAGGTGCAGGATATCAATTCCATGAAAGTGGCAGAATGGGCGGATCCCAGGGAAGGAAGCTATGTGATCGATGTGTGCGCGGCGCCGGGGGGAAAGGCGCTCCATCTGGCAGACAAGCTGCAGGGTACCGGACATGTGGAAGCCAGGGATCTGACCGGGTATAAGGCTGAGCTGATACGGGATAATATCAGAAGATCCGGCCTGGTTAATATAGAGGCAGTATGCCAGGACGCGGTGTGCCTTAGAACGGATTCCGTTGAAAAAGCAGATATCGTGGTTGCAGACCTTCCCTGTTCCGGCCTGGGAGTTTTGGGAAAGAAAACAGATCTGAAATATAAAATGACGCAGGAGATGGAAATGGATCTGATAGAGCTTCAGAGAAAGATCCTTTCGGTGGTAAACCGGTATGTAAAGCCAGGCGGTAAGTTGATCTACAGCACTTGTACCGTACACAGAGGTGAGAATGAAGAAAATACAGAATGGTTTACAGAGGCGTTTCCAGACTTCCGGCTGGTAAGGCACCGGCAGTTTCTGCCGGGAATTGACGAAGGAGACGGCTTTTATCTTGCAGAGTTCAGAAAAGAAGAGAGAGCCGGGAAGATTTTCCGGTAAAAGAGGCGGCAGATGGGTAAGAGAGAGATACGTTCTTTTACATACAGTGAATTACAGGATGAGATACAGGCTATAGGAGAAAAGGGATTCCGGGCAAAACAGATCTATGAATGGCTGCATGTGAAACTTGCGGATGATTTTGACGAAATGACGAATCTGTCAAAGAAGCTGAGGCAGAGCCTTCAGGAGAACTATGAGCTTGGGAGGATGCCCCTGATAGAACGGCAGGTTTCCAGAGTGGACGCCACGGAAAAATATTTGTTTGAGCTAAAGGACGGCAACGTGGTGGAGAGCGTCCTGATGAGATATCCCTATGGAAATTCGGTATGTATATCTTCACAGGCAGGCTGCCGTATGGGATGCAGATTCTGTGCTTCCACTGTGGGAGGGCTTGTGAGGAATCTGGAGAGCTATGAGATGCTGGAGCAGGTGTACCAGATCCAGAAAACCTCCGGGGAGAGGATATCAAATATCGTAGTGATGGGTACGGGCGAGCCTCTTGACAATTATGATAATTTCCTGAAATTTATCTATATGGTCAGCGATGAATATGGCCTGCACATCAGCCAGAGGAATATTACGGCTTCCACTTGCGGGATCGTACCGAATATCCGGAGGCTTGCAAAGGAAAAGCTTCAGATCACCCTGGCGCTGTCATTACATGCTTCCAGCCAGGAGAAGCGGGAGGAGCTGATGCCGGTCGCCAGGACATATGACCTGAAGGACGTCCTGGCAGCCTGCGATGATTATTTTGAACAGACAGGGAGAAGAATTACGTATGAGTACAGCTTAGTGCATGGGGTGAACGATACTCTGGAGGACGCCGGGGAGCTGATAAGGCTTCTGAAAGGTAAAAACTGCCATTTGAACCTGATTCCGGTGAACCCGATCCGGGAGAGAAAATTTCAGAAACCGGACAGCAAAAATATACTTGTATTTAAAAATAGACTTGAACATCATGGAATTAATGTTACAATAAGAGGAGAGCGTGGCTCCGATATTGATGGGGCCTGCGGGCAATTAAGGCTTAAGTATGCCGGAACGGACAAGGCCCGCCGCCCGGCAGGGCATGGACCGGGGGATATTTGAAAGCAGCAGCTTCCCAGAAGGAGAATTAGATGAAATATTATGCAATGACCGACGTCGGAAGAAGGCGGGAGGTTAATCAGGACTACGTATATGCGACTGACCAGCCGGTTGGTCCTTTTCCAAATCTGCTCGTGGTTGCCGATGGAATGGGCGGCCATAAGGCGGGGGATTTTGCATCTAAATATACTGTGGAAGTTGTAAAAAGAGAATTGAAGGAAAGCCGCGCGGGGAAGCCGGCGGCTATTTTAAAAAAGATCATCCGGACGGCGAACCGGGAATTGATAGAAGCGGCCAGCCAGGATGTGAAGCTGGAAGGAATGGGTACGACGCTGGTTGCGGCTACGGTGATCGGCAATACGCTGCATTTTGCAAATATTGGCGACAGCCGTTTATATTTGATCAATGACAGTATCCGCCAGCTGTCCAAGGACCATTCCCTGGTGGAGGAGATGGTCAGGCTTGGAGGGATCAAAGCAGAAGAAGCAAGAAATCATCCAGATAAAAATATTATAACCAGAGCCATGGGCGTAAAAACTGAGGCCGAGGCCGACTTTTACGAATACAGCATCAAGCGGGGAGACGTGATCTTGATGTGTACCGACGGGCTTAGTAATATGGTAGAAGATGAGGATATGTTCGGGCTGGTTAAGGGGGCGCGCGATATTGTGGAAGCGGTGCAGATGCTGATCGACAGAGCGAACAGCAACGGAGGAAGAGACAATATCGGAGTTGTACTGGCCGAACCTATTGCAAGCGAGGAGAGTTTATGGTGAAAGATGGGATTTTTTTAGGAAAACGGTACGAGATATTAAGTAAGATCGGAACAGGCGGCATGGCGGATGTCTATAAAGGCAAGGATCACATGCTGAACCGGTATGTGGCAGTTAAAGTGCTGAAACGGGAATTCCGGGAGGATTCTACCTTTGTGAAGAAGTTCCGTTCTGAGGCGCAGGCGGCAGCGGGGCTGATGCATCCGAATATTGTGAATGTATATGACGTCGGCGAGGACCGGGGCCTGTATTATATGGTGATGGAGCTGGTGGACGGCATTACGCTGAAGGAATATATTGACAGGAAGGGGAGGATATCCGCCAAAGAGGTGATCAGCATTGCGATCCAGATGTGCAACGGGATCCAGGCCGCTCATGAACAGCAGATCGTACACCGGGATATTAAGCCGCATAATGTAATGATCTCCAATGATGGAAAAGTAAAGGTGACAGATTTTGGTATTGCAAAGGCTACGACGTCCACTACAGTCAGTACGTCGGCGATGGGTTCTGTCCATTATACGTCGCCGGAGCAGGCGAGAGGCGGGTATGTGGATGAAAAGAGCGATATCTATTCTGTCGGCATCACACTTTATGAGATGGTAACCGGGCGGGTTCCTTTTAACGGAGAG
Source organism: uncultured Mordavella sp. (assembly GCA_964529215.1). GTDB lineage: Bacteria > Bacillota > Clostridia > Lachnospirales > Lachnospiraceae > Claveliimonas. Next base: position 9,810 of record CAZGVY010000023.1, read on the forward strand.
ACGGCCGTGGAGGTTGCGGTGAAGCATTTGCAGGACGAGATGACACCGCCGTCGGAGCTGGTAGAAGACGTTCCATACAGCCTGGAACAGATCATCTTAAAATGTACGCAGAAGAACGCGGAGAGGCGTTATAAGGATATGAACGAACTGATTCAGGATCTGAAGCATTCGCTGGTAGATCCTGAAGGCGATTTCGTGAAAATGATCCCGCTGAATAATGCGGATACAGTTATTATTACAGAACAGGATCTGAATGATATCCGGGGAACCTATACAGATGATGACGGCCAGGATGATTACGATGACGACGAGTATGACGATGACGGCTATGATGATGATTACGACGATGATGAGTATGACAGCTTTGAAGGCCGGAAAAGGAAAAGCGGCGACAGCGATGAAATGAATCCGCATATGAACAAGGTCGTGAAGATCCTCACGGTTGTGGTCGCGGTCCTGATACTGATCGTGCTTGGCGTAGTTGTGGGAAGGGCGACCGGTATCCTGAAGTTTGGGCAGGGAGTCTTAGAGCAGGATTCCGAAGGAAGATATAAAGTACCCATGCTTGTGGGAAAGACGGAAGGAGACGCCAGGGAGCTTTTAGAAGATGCGGGACTGAAGTGTAAGGTCAAGGCCAGGCGCGAATCCTCGAAATACGATGAAGGATATGTGATCGAACAGGATCCCGAGGAGGGAAAACGGGTTAAAAAAGGCGCTGAGATCGAGATCGTCGTAAGCTCCGGAAAGAAAACGGAGGAGCTGACGGTTCCTGATGTGGCAGGCATGGATGAGGAAGCTGCACAGAAGGCGCTGAATAAAGAAGGATTTACAAAGATCACCACAGAGGCAGTGTACAGTGAAGAGCAGCAGGGAACAGTAATCGGAACCGATCCGGCGGCGGGTACAAAGACTGGCAAGGATACAGAGATCAAGATGAAGGTCAGCAAAGGCTCTGAGAAGATAGAAGTTCCGAACGTGGTAGGAAGAACCGAGGCAGAAGCGAGAGAGATCATTACCGGAGCGGGGCTTACGATCTCTACGGTGGAAGCGGAGAATAACGAGAGCGTTCCGAACGGGCAGGTGATCCGGCAGAATCCAGCAGGCGGCAAGGTGGAGAAAGGAACGGCAGTAAGCCTGGTGGTGAGCCTTGGCAAGAAGCCGGAGGAAAAACCGAAGGTTCCCAGTGTTGTAGGTACGTCGGAAAGTAACGCAAGACAGATGATTATCAATGCGGGACTAACTCCTTCCGATACGGTTACGTATGTTGCCAGCGACAGTGTGCCGGCGGGGTGTGTCATCAGCTGCAGCCCAGGCGTGGGAGCGGAAGTGTCTAAGGGAACTGTGGTGAGTCTTACGGTAAGTACCGGCAGCTCATCAGGCTCAGAGAACCCAGGGGACGGTCAATAATATATGCAGGGAAAGATTGTAAAAGGTATTGCCGGATTCTACTATGTCCACATAGCAGGATTCGGTATTTACGAATGTAAGGCCAAAGGGATCTTCCGCAAGGAAGGGAAGAAACCGCTTGTGGGGGATAATGTAGAGATTGATATACTGGATGAGGATGACAAAGAGGGGAATGTCAGGGCAATCCTTCCAAGAAAGAATGAACTGGTACGGCCTGCTGCCGCGAATATCGATCAGGCGCTGGTGGTGTTTGCCATGGAGGAACCGAAGCCTCATCTGAATCTTCTGGACCGGTTCCTGGTTATGATGGAGAGCAAAGAGATACCGGCGGTCCTGTGCTTTAACAAGCAGGATATCGGAGAAGAGGCAGAGATGGCAAGGCTTAAGGAGATCTATGCCCATTCTGGTTATGAGACTGTGTTTATCAGCACCCGGACCGGCGGGCAGATCGGAAGGATCAGGGAACTTCTGAAAGGAAAAACGACCGCTGTTGCCGGGCCTTCGGGTGTGGGGAAATCTTCGCTGATCAACTGCCTTCAGAACAAGGTGGAGATGGAGACGGGAGACGTGAGCAGTAAGACCCGGAGAGGAAAGCATACCACAAGGCATGCTGAGCTGATCGCAGTGGATGAGGATACGTATATCATGGATACGCCGGGGTTCAGTTCCTTCCATACCGGTGACTTTGACGAAGATGAACTGAAATGCTATTTCCCGGAATTTGCACCATGGGAGGGACAGTGCAGATTCCAGGGATGCGTTCATATACATGAGCCGGACTGTGCCGTGAAGCAGGCGCTCTCAGAAGGGAAGATCCATCCGGCCAGATACCAGAATTATCTGGATCTGTATAAAGAATTAAGAGAAAAAAGGAGATATTAGAGATGAAGTACGTGATCGCACCGTCAATTCTTTCCGCAGACTTTACCCAGCTTGGAAAGGAAATCAAAGAGACAGAGGATAATGGAGCGGCTTACCTGCATTTTGACGTAATGGATGGAATGTTTGTTCCTAATATTTCATTTGGGATACCGGTGATGAAGTCTATCCGGAAAGCTACCGGCCAGATCATGGACGCACACCTGATGGTACAGGATCCGATCCGGTATGTGGAGGCCTTTAAGGAGGCCGGGGCAGACCTGATCACGGTACATTATGAGGCTTGTCCGGATGTGAGGAAGACACTGATCAGGATCAAGGATCTGGGGCTTGAGGCAGGACTGTCGGTCTGTCCGGATACACCGGTGGAGCTTATCCGGGAATATCTGGAGATCGTGGATATGATCCTGATCATGACGGTATATCCGGGCGCAGGCGGACAGAAATTTATTCCCGGATCGATGGACAGGATCAGAAAGACCCGCAGCATGATCGCAGAATCTGGAAGAGAGATCGACCTGCAGGTGGACGGTGGTGTGAATCTGGATAATATACGCGGCATCATGGAAGCCGGAGCGAATATATTTGTTGCGGGATCTGCTATATTTCACGGGAATATTGGCGAAAATGTAAGAAAGTGCATGGAGATATTCAGAGAAAATGAGTAAAAGCGCAGTGATTATAAGCGGGGGAACCCTGGATAGGCAGATGACGCTGAAAACCCTTGCAGATATGGAAGACTCCTGGATCATCGGAGTTGACCGGGGGGTAGAATTTTTATACCGGCATGGGATTCTTCCCAGTTATATCGTAGGGGATTTTGACAGCCTGCCAGAGGAGATCATTACATATTACAGGAGGCGCGGAGACGTGCCGATCCGTGCATATAATCCGGTAAAAGATGCTTCCGATACGGAGATCGCAGTGCGTCTGGGTGTTACGCTGGGCTGCAGGCAGATGGTGATCCTGGGCGCAACAGGAGGAAGGATCGATCATTTATGGGCCAATGTACAGAGCTTGATGATCCCCTTCAAAGCCGGAGTGGAGGCGGTGATCCTGGATCCGCAGAACCGTATACGGCTGATCGGCGGGGAAACGCATCTGTTTAGGGAAAAAGCGTACGGCCCATATTTTAGTGTATTTCCACTGGGAGAGACAGTGCGGGGATTTGATATCCGCGGGGCAAAATACCCGCTATATAACCATATGCTGACGCCTTATGACAGTCTGTGCGTCAGCAATGAGTTTGAGGAAGATGAAGTGGTGATTGATTTCTCTGGCGGCACGGTTATTTTAATGGAGACCTGTGACAGTGGGGAAGCGCCGCAGGTATAAGGTATATAAAACGAAGGAAAGGAATTATCATATATGAAACTCGGTATTGTGGGATTGCCTAACGTAGGCAAAAGTACATTATTCAATTCTCTGACAAAGGCAGGAGCAGAATCTGCGAATTATCCGTTCTGTACCATTGACCCTAATGTGGGTGTGGTTACGGTGCCGGATGAGCGGCTGAATGTTCTTGGAGAGATGTACCATACGAAGAAGATCATACCGGCGGCAATCGAATTTGTAGATATTGCGGGTCTGGTTAAAGGAGCGTCCAAGGGGGAAGGACTGGGAAATCAGTTTCTCGCCAATATCCGTGAGGTGGACGCGATTGTTCATGTGGTACGCTGCTTTGAAGACAGTAATATCATCCATGTGGACGGCAGTATTGACCCCATGAGAGATGTGGAGACGATTAATCTGGAACTGATCTTTTCGGATCTTGAGGTGCTGGAGAGAAGGATCTCGAAGACGGTAAGGTCTGCCAGAAATGATAAGGCGGCAGCTAAGGAACTAAAGCTCCTGGAGAGGATCAAGGCATACCTGGAAGAGGGAAAGCTTGCAAAGAATTTTGAAGATTTTGAAGACGAAGAGGAGGAACAGCTTTTCCGCAGTTTCCAGCTTCTTACAGCGAAACCAGTGATCTTTGCGGCAAATGTTACAGAGGGCGACCTTGCTGAGGACGGCGCAGGCAATGCCGGAGTGCAGGCTGTCAGGCGTTATGCCAGGGAGGAGCGGTGCGAAGTGTTTGTCGTATGCGCCCAGATCGAGCAGGAAATTGCCGAGCTGGAGGATGATGAGCGGAAGCTGTTCTTAGAAGAACTGGGGCTGGAAGAATCCGGGCTTGAAAAGCTGATCAAAGCAAGCTACAGCCTTTTGGGGCTTATTAGTTATCTGACGGCAGGGGAGCCGGAGGTCCGGGCCTGGACGATTACAAAGGGTACAAAGGCGCCCCAGGCAGCGGGAAAGATCCATACAGATTTTGAAAGGGGATTTATACGTGCCGAGGTTGTCAGCTATGACGATCTGATGGCGTGCGGTTCGCATAATGCGGCCAAGGAAAAAGGCCTCGTCCGTCTGGAAGGAAAAGACTACGTGGTCCAGGACGGGGATATTATGCTCTTTCGGTTTAATGTATAAAGAGCAGGAAAGGAAGATTGCACGATGCATAAGACGATCGATTTCCCAAATCTGGGGATTCATTTGAAAAATGTCGGAAAGACTTTGTCCGTCTTTGGCTTTGATATTGCATACTATGGAATTGTTATCGGGATCGGGATCCTGGCGGGAATCCTTGTGGCTATGTACCGGGCGAAAAAAACGAAGCAGAACCCGGAGGATTACGTAGATCTGGCGATCTATGCGGTGATCTTCGGGATTATCGGCGCAAGGATTTATTATGTCATTTTTTCTTGGGATATGTATAAAGATGACCTGCTTAGCATTCTGAATATCCGGCAGGGCGGCCTCGCGATTTACGGAGGAGTGATCGGCGCAGTTATCACTGTATTTGTTTTTGCAAGGATAAAAAAGCTTCAGGCGGGAAAGCTTCTTGATACGGCCTGCCTGGGTCTTGTGCTGGGACAGGCGATCGGGCGCTGGGGGAACTTTTTCAACAGGGAGGCTTTTGGAGAATATACCGACGGATTATTTGCCATGAGGCTTCCGCTGGATGCAGTGAGAAGCTCCGATGTGACCCAGCTGATGAGAGATCACATGGAGATGGCTGACGGAACCGGATATATCCAGGTGCATCCGACCTTCTTCTATGAATCTGTCTGGTGCCTGCTGGTGCTTGTGCTGCTGATTTTTTACAGCAGGAGGCAGATGTTCCGGGGGGAGATATTCCTTACCTACCTTGCGGGATATGGGATTGGGAGGTTCTGGATCGAGGCATTAAGAACAGACCAGCTGCTGCTTCCGGGAATTGGATGGCCGGTATCCAGGGTGCTGGCTGCCGTGCTTTCTGTTGCGTCCATTGTGATCATTGTGAAGACAAGGAAGGGCATTGAACGGCGGAGGACGATGCACAGGCATAGAAAACGCCGCCAGGAGCATACGCCGGAGCAGGAGATAGAAGAATCCGGGGACGCTGAGACGGTGGAAGAAGACATGGAGGATATCGAGATATCCCTGGATGATTTTATATAAAACTGATTAGAAAATCCATAAAATGATAACTGTATGTGCCGTATCACCCGGAATGGGACTCCCATTTCAGGGATACGGCACTGTTTATATGACCGGGGAAAATGTATGGGAAAAGGAACAAAAATTCGCGGGTAATGACTAGACTTTTTACAGGCCAGGAGATATAATGATTACATACGTGGAAAATTATTTAAACCCTTTCGGGTATACCGGAAAACAGCCGTTTTTTGGACAGGCATTCCGGCAGGAAAACATTTTCAAATTTAAGGAGGAACAAGAAAAATGGCGAGAAAAATGAAGACCATGGATGGTAATCATGCAGCGGCTCATGCTTCCTATGCTTACACGGATGTTGCAGCGATTTACCCGATTACACCATCATCTGTTATGGCGGAGGCCACAGACGAATGGGCAACCCAGGGAAGAAAGAACATCTTTGGCCGGGAAGTACAGGTTACTGAGATGCAGTCAGAGGCGGGAGCAGCAGGTACCGTTCACGGTTCACTGGCAGCAGGAGCCCTGACAACTACTTATACGGCTTCGCAGGGCCTGCTTCTTATGATCCCGAATCTTTATAAAGTTGCAGGCGAGCAGCTTCCGGGCGTATTTAATGTATCTGCCCGTGCCCTTGCAAGCCATGCATTATCTATTTTCGGAGATCACTCAGACGTATACGCATGCCGTCAGACAGGCTGCGCTATGCTCTGTGAGTCCAGCGTACAGGAGGTTATGGACCTGACGCCGGTTGCACACTGTGCGGCGATCAAGGGACGTATTCCATTTATCAATTTCTTTGACGGTTTCCGTACTTCTCATGAGATCCAGAAGATCGAGACATGGGATTATGAGGATCTGAAAGATCTCGTGGATATGGATGCGATCGATGCATTTAGAAAACATGCGCTGAATCCGAACCATCCCTGCCAGAGAGGTTCTGCTCAGAACCCGGATATCTTCTTCCAGGCAAGAGAGGCATGCAACCCGTATTATGCTGCTATGCCGGCGATCGTACAGGAGTACATGGACAAGGTTAATGCTAAGATTGGCACGGATTACAAACTGTTTAATTATTACGGAGCCGCTGACGCAGAGAGAGTGATCGTAGCTATGGGTTCTGTATGCGATACGATTGACGAGACGATCGATTACCTTATGGCAGCAGGCGAGAAGGTGGGAGTTGTTAAGGTACGCCTTTACAGGCCGTTCTGTGCTTCTGCTCTGGTTGAGGCAATTCCGGATACCGTTAAGACGATCAGCGTATTAGACAGGACAAAAGAGCCGGGAGCGCTTGGAGAGCCATTATATCTGGATGTTGTTGCAGCACTCAAGGGCACCAAGTTTGATGCAGTACCGGTTCTTTCAGGACGTTATGGCTTAGGCTCTAAGGATACCACACCGGCACAGATCGTTGCAGTATTCAAGAATACAGAGAAGAAGGTATTTACGATCGGTATCGTGGATGACGTTACGAATCTTTCACTGGATTCAGGCGCTCCGCTTGTTACGACGCCAGAGGGAACGATCAACTGTAAGTTCTGGGGCCTTGGAGCAGACGGAACTGTTGGAGCGAACAAGAACTCCATCAAGATCATCGGCGACAATACCGATATGTACGCGCAGGCATATTTTGATTATGACTCTAAGAAATCCGGCGGCGTTACGATGTCCCATCTGCGTTTTGGAAAGAAGCCGATCAAGTCTACCTACCTGATCCACAAGGCAAACTTTGTGGCATGCCACAATCCTTCCTATGTGAATAAATATAACATGGTTCAGGAACTGGTAGACGGAGGAACCTTCCTTCTGAACTGCCCATGGGATATGGAAGGACTTGAGAAGCATCTTCCGGGACAGGTAAAGGCATTTATCGCAAATCATGATATTAAGCTCTATACCATTGACGGAATTAAGATTGGTAAAGAGATTGGTCTTGGCGGACGTATCAATACGGTTCTCCAGTCTGCATTCTTCAAGCTGGCGGCCATCATTCCGGAGGAAGAGGCGATCGACCTGATGAAGAAGGCAGCTAAGGCTACCTATGGCAAGAAGGGCGATAAGATCGTACAGATGAACTACGATGCAATTGACGCAGGCGCTA
>CAZGVY010000024.1:0-17437 GCA_964529215.1 uncultured Mordavella sp.
TCCAGATAACAGGTCATTGCATCCCTGAGATAAAATATTCCGGTGATCTCATCTATATCCTCCCGGTATATGGGAAATCTTGAATAGGGTTCCTCAAGCATAAACTTCAGGGTATCTTCTAAAGTATCTTCTTCATTGACCGCAACGATGTCCCTTCTGTGAGTCATAATGTCTTTTGCATCCTTATCCATGTAACGGATAATATTGCGGATCAGGCTGGCTGCCTGCGCTCCTATGATCTTTTCTTTTTTATCATCTTCTTCTTGAAATATCTGCTTCATACGCTGAAGCAAACTGCCGTCTTCCATCTCTTTAACTCCTTTTTATGTATGAAGCTCAAGGCTGACCCTGATCGCCTCATCAACTTTATTCATTAGTTCTCTGTCCAGATGTCCCACCATATCCTTCAATCTCTGTTTATCGATCGTGCGGATCTGTTCTAATAGTATTACCGAATCCTTCACGATCTGGCATTTCCTGGCGTCGATCTCAATATGAGTCGGCAGCTTTGCCTTGTTCATTCTGGATGTAATAGCTGCACAGATCACCGTTGGACTATGCCGGTTCCCAATATCGTTCTGTATAATCAGGACGGGCCTGGTTCCCCCCTGTTCGGAACCGATCACCGGACTCAGATCTGCATAATATATATCGCCTCTTTTAACCTGCACTTTTCTTCACACTCCGATTTCTAAGATAAAAGTATTATTTCCATCTTTTCCGGATGTATTCTGCACAGTTTATAATTCCGTCTGTTATCATTCAAAAAAGTCTGTCTGGGACTCCACCTCCCCATGGCGCAGATATTCTCTTGGGATCCGTTTTCCCAATGCGCAGACAAATTCATAATGGAACCGTCCTGACAGCTGGCTGAGCCTCTCTACGGAAATCGTCTCAGAGCCGCTTCTTCCCACCAGTATAACCTTGTCGCCATATTCCACATGTTCAATTTCCGTTGCATCTGCCATAAACTGATCCATACAGATCCGTCCCAGTACAGGCGCTTTCTGCCCGTGGATCAGTACATACCCCTTATCGGACAGGCTCCTGGGATAACCGTCCCCGTATCCGACCGGAACCGTTACGATCTTTGTCGGCCTGCGTGTGATATGAGTGCTTCCATAGCTTACCGGCGTGCCCGCCTCCACCCATTTCACATGCGCCACATGGCTGACAAGCTCCAGCGCGGGTTTCAGCGGGATCTCCTGCCGGTTCGTTTCGTCAGAGGGATACAGTCCATATACGGCGATCCCGGCTCTTACAAGATCCAGATCCATATGTCTCATATCCAGGATACCCGCGCTGTTTGAGCAGTGGTAATACTGGAAATCCACCCCCCGTTCTGCCAGCCTGTTCTTCATCCAGAGATAGCTTTCAAATTGCTTCTCTGTAAAGTCTTTATCCGCTTCATCCGCTTTTGCAAAATGAGTAAAGAGCCCCTCCATCTCAATTCCCGGCAGCTTTGCAATTTTCTCAATGCTGGCAGCGCTTTCCTCATTAACAGGAAATCCAAGCCTTGACATACCTGTATCAAGCTTAATATGCAGATACGCCTTTTTCCCAAGCTCTGCAGCCTGTTTTGAAATCTCTTCCGCCATTTTCTCCGTATAGCAGGTCATACGGATATCATTCTCAAGCATTGCCTTTCTCTGTTCTGGAAATACGGCTCCCAGCGCCAGGATCGGTTTTATGACCCCTCCATGTCTCAGGGAAACCCCTTCCTCCAGAGTCGCAACGGCAAATCCCCAGATATAGTCCTTCCCAGACAGCATCCGGGCAATCGGAACCGCGCCATGCCCGTATCCGTCCATCTTCATCACAGCCATGATCTTCGTCTGGCTGTCAAGCTTTTCTTTCATCTTTTCTATGTTATATTCTATGGCATCCAGATCAATTCTGGCACAAACCCGCGTATATTGTTTCATCATCTGCTTTCGTCCTTCTCCCTTTCAACCTCCTGCATTGCAGAAGCAATGCCATCTGCCAGCTCACGGGCAAGCACACTGTAGCTTCCTAACTGCTCTCCTGCAATATCCCCTGCAAGCCCATGCAGATATACTCCCAGTACGGCCGAATCATAGCTATTCATTCCCTGGACTCTCAAACCCGAAATAACTCCTGCAAGCACGTCTCCCGCGCCGGCCTTAGCCATTGCCGGGCCTCCGCTTCTGTTCACATAGGATTTCCGGCCGCAGGCTCCCACCATCGTCCTGGAATCCTTCTGAACCAGAACAGCCTTATATTCCGCCGTAAACGACTCTATGACCTGCCTCCGGTTTTTCTTGATTTCACAGACTGGCCTTCCGGTCAGCCTGGAGAGTTCTTTCATATGAGGGGTCAGGATATAATCTCCGTTCCTGAGCTTTTTCATCCAGTCTGGATGCCCGGCAAGAATATTCAAACCGTCTGCGTCTATAATACAAGGATTCTCTGCATGATTCAAGACCGTATTTAAAATACTTTGGGATGTATCTGATATCCCGATCCCTGATCCGATACAGACGGTATCCGCCCAGGAAAGCATGCTTCTCAATTCAGCCCCGTCATAGGATCCGTATGCCGTAACGACTGCCTCTGGAAGTAACTGCTGTATTATGCAGCGGTTTTCCTCTGCCGTATAGACCCGGACCAGTCCGGCCCCGCTCCGGTATGCCCCATAAGCGCTGAGATAAGCGGCGCCCGCCATCCCCTTGCTTCCTGCGATCAAAAGCAGTTTTCCAAAGGTTCCTTTATGGGAATCGGCCGGTCTTTCAGGAAGCATAGCCGCAGCATCCCTTTTCCCGATGCTATAACAGATCTGGCTGCTGTCTGTTACATTGGAAATATCAATGCCTATATCGGCAGCCACCACATTTCCCGCATATTCACAGCCTGGAAACAGGCATAAGCCAAGTTTTTCTTCCTGAAAAGACACCGTCATATCTGCCTGGAAGGCAGTTCCCATGACCTGTCCTGTGGAAGCAGATATACCAGAGGGAATATCCACTGCAAGCTTTTTCCCGCCGGCCTGATTCATCTGCTCCAGCACCTTCCGGTAATGTCCTGTAACATCCCGGCTCAGTCCCACTCCGAAAAGAGCGTCCACAATGATACTGTAATCTCCCGGCTCATAAGTCTCCGCGATCCTTCCCCCGGCCTGCTCATAGAGCTGCATCTGACGGGCAGTCTCACCGGTACGGCTTTCCATACGGCCGGCAAACACAGCCGTCACTGCCTTACCTTTTCCCAGAAGGATCCGCCCGATCGCAAAACCATCTCCTCCATTATTTCCAGAGCCGCATACAATACAGATCCGGCTCATATCCCATCCCTCCCGCTCCATGCTCCTTACACATGAAGCAGCCGCCCGTTCCATCAGTTCCATAGAAGATATTCCAAGTTTTGTAACCGTATAACGATCTGCCGCCTTCATCTGCGCTGCATCTAATAAATAATCCATCGCTTCTCCCTTTCTCCCATCTGTTTCCTGCCTGCCAGTAACAAAGAAAACGTGTAAAGAAGCCTGTTTACACACACTGTCCTTACACGTCATCCCTGTCTGTCTCTTTTCTTATCCTTCCGAACGATGTTCTTCATTATAGCGGTTAATATTATAAGATAACCGCATCAGGCTCTCTGACAAATGAACATTCTCCACAATAACATAATCCGGAACATTCAGATCCACATGGGCAAAATTCCAAATCGCCTGGATCCCGGCGTCTACCAGATCCTTCGCCACATCAACCGCAACTCCCTTAGGAATGGTCAGAACCGCTATCTCTATATCATTGGCTCCGATAAAATCCTTCATCTCATCCATCATATGAACGGGAACGCCGCGGATCGTCATTCCCTTCAAGGTCGGATTCACGTCAAAGAGCCCCTTCAGGACAAATCCCCGTTTTTCGAAACTTCCATAGTTCGCCAGCGCCTGTCCTAGATTACCTGCGCCGATAATGACAAAATTATGGTCGTTCTCCAATCCCAGGATCTTGCCGATCTCTGTATACAGATACTTTACATTGTAGCCATAACCCTGTTGTCCAAACCCGCCAAAGTTATTCAGATCCTGCCTGATCTGTGAAGCTGTCACCTTCATACGCTTACTTAAATCGTTCGATGAAATACGTTCGACCCCACTCTCTAATAATTCTCCCAGGTAACGATAATACCTCGGCAGCCTTCGGATTACCGCCTGAGAAATCCCTCTTTCTTCCACTGCATATCACCTTTCCAACAAAAAAACTACTTACTATTATATAGTATTGTTAATGTAAAGTCAAACTTTTGCACGAACTTTAGTTGTTTTTTCTATGATTTTCGGTATAATGAAACATAAAAGATTTCTATGGAGGTGCAGCATGATCCTGTCATGTCATGATATCAGAAAGGCTTTTGGAGAGCATACGGTCCTGGAACAGGGGTCGTTCCATATAGAAGAACACGAAAAAGCAGCTCTTGTAGGCGTCAATGGCGCCGGCAAATCAACCATTTTAAAAATGCTTGTGGGGGAACTGCCCTGCGACGGCGGGTCTATTACCCTTGCAAAGGGGAAAAATCTCGGCTATCTTTCCCAGCATCAGGAGCTGTCCTCCGGGAATACCATTTATGAGGAGGTACGTACTGCAAAAGCAGAACTTATCGAGATGGAAGCCCGCATCCGTTCCATCGAAAAAGAATTAAAGCACTTGGACGGCGAAGCTCTGAATGAGCGGCTAAATACTTATCATAATCTGACGAATACCTTTGAGCTTCTCAATGGTTATTCCTATGAAAGCGAGATCACAGGCGTACTAAAAGGGCTTGGCTTTGGAGAAGATGAATTTGGCAAACCTGTAGATACCTTGTCCGGAGGCCAGAAAACACGCGTAGCTCTGAGCAAGCTTCTCCTTACCAGACCGGATATCCTGCTTTTAGACGAGCCCACCAATCATCTGGACTTAAATTCCATTACCTGGCTGGAAACATTTCTTTCAAATTATTTTGGCGCTGTATTGATCGTCTCTCACGACCGGTATTTCCTAAACCGGGTCGTAACGAAAGTCATCGAAATCGAAATGGGCAGCCTGACTGTCTTTTCCGGCAACTACAGTGACTATGCGCAGAAGAAAAAGCAGCTCAGGGAAATCCGTTTAAAAGAATATCTGAACCAGCAGCAGGAAATCAGGCATCAGGAAGCGGTCATTGAAAAGCTCCGTTCTTTTAACCGGGAAAAATCCATCAAGCGGGCAGAAAGCCGGGAAAAAATGCTGGCTAAGATTACCCCCATCGAAAAGCCCGCCACGGTACGTACCGATATCCACCTGACGCTGGAACCCTCCGTTACAAGCGGCAGCGACGTACTGCGGGTAGAACATCTGTCAAAGGCATTTCCCCCGCACACCCTTTTCACCGACGTAAACTTTGAGATCAGGCGCGGCGAACGTGTGGCAGTTATTGGGGATAATGGGACCGGCAAAACGACGCTTCTGAAAATCTTAAATCAGGTTCTTCCTGCCGATCAGGGTTCCTTTACCCTGGGAACGAACGTAAGGATCGGATATTATGATCAGGAACACCATGTACTGCATATGGAAAAAACAATCTTCGACGAGATTTCCGATGATTATCCAGAGCTTGGCAATACGCAGATCCGTAAGATCCTGGCCGCCTTCTTATTTACCGGGGATGAAGTTTTCCAGCAGATCGGCACTTTAAGCGGCGGCGAACGGGGCCGTGTTTCTCTTGCCAAGCTTATGCTCTCAGAGGCGAACTTCCTGATCCTGGACGAGCCAACCAACCACCTGGATATTGCCTCCAAAGAGATTTTAGAGCAGGCATTAAATCATTATACAGGAACCGTACTTTTCGTTTCCCATGACCGCTATTTTATCAACCAGACGGCCACACGGATCCTTGAGCTTACGAACCAGACCTTCCTCAATTATATAGGGAATTACGACTATTATCTGGAGAAAAAGGAAGCCCTGGCCAGTACATACCTGTCCGCGCCGCAGCGCTGCCCCTCTGCGGTTCCTGATCCCAATACCGCCGCCAGCAGCTCCAAACAAAGCTGGCAGGAACAAAAGGAACTCCAGGCAAAGGAACGCAAACGCCAGAGCGATCTCCGGAAAACAGAAGAACGCATCGCCTCCCTGGAAGACAGGGACAAAGAGATCGACGCGCTTATGCTGCAGGAAGATATTTATACCAATTCTGTAAAATGTCAGGAACTCGCGTCAGAAAAGGCTAAGATCGGCCAGAAACTGGAACAGTTATATGAGCGATGGGAAGAGCTGGCGGAATAACCGCCAGCCCTTATTGAAGTTCTGGTATTTTATGCGCACACGTTATCGCCACAGATCCATATCCGATATGGCAGGAAACACTTAAGGACAGCGGATCCATATGGATATCATATCCTGGGAACCGGTTCTCTACTTCCTTTTTCCACAACAGTGCATCCTCCTTTGAGCAGGTATATGCAAGATCCAGATCCATCTCTTTTCCGGAAAATCTCTCAGTAAGATCCTTTTCTATCGCATCCAGCATCGTCTTCTTCGCTGCCTTTAATCCCCTGGTCTTAGAGAATGCGTCCAGCTTTTCTCCCTGGATCTGAAGCACAGGCTTTAGATTCAGCACCGTTCCGACCGCGGCGGCAGCCGGTGTGATGCGCCCGCCCTTTTTCAGATATTTCAGCGTATCCAGCGTAATATAAATACTTGCCTCCAGGCTCTCACGCATAAGAATATCCCGGATCTCCTGTCCGGTAAACCCCTTATCCGCCAGCCTGACAGCATCCAGGACAGAGCGCCTCTGGGTAACGGAAATCCTCTGATTGTCTACTACAAATACTTTTCCGTCATAATCTCCTGCCAGCATCATAGCCGTCTCGCAGGAGCTTGACAATCCGCTTGACATAGGGATATGAACGATCTCATCGCAAGATTCCAGCAGCTCGTCCCAGAGATCTGTCACATCCCCTGGCGAAGGCTGGGAAGTTGAAATATCCGCATTCTCCGAGAGCTTTTTATAAAATTCCTCCTGCGTCAGGGTAATGTCTTCAAAAAATAATTCTCCATTGATATAAAATGGCATTGGAAGTACCCGGATTCCAAGCTTTTTCCCGTCCTTTTGTGTGATCCCGCTATTACTGTCCGTAACAACCGCTACTCTGCTCATCTCATCTACCTCCTTAATTTTTGAAGCTGTGGATCGGCGCAGGAATACGTCCCTTCCGATTGATAAATTCACTGCAGCCATATGCATTGACCGGAATCACCGGCGCATATCCAAGAAGCCCGCCAAACTCCGCAGTATCGCCTACATCCTTTCCAATCACAGGAATCAGCCGGACCGCCGTAGTTTTCTGGTTGACCATGCCGATTGCCATTTCATCTGCAATTATTCCGGAGATTGCTGAAGCGCTGGTCTTTCCCGGAATGGCGATCATATCCAGTCCCACAGAGCAGACACATGTCATAGCCTCCAGCTTCTCCAGATTCAGCGCCCCCAGCTTAACAGCCTGTATCATCCCCTGGTCCTCGCTGACCGGGATAAATGCGCCGCTTAAGCCTCCCACGTAGGAAGACGCCATCACACCGCCCTTCTTCACCTGGTCATTGAGCATGGCAAGAGCCGCTGTCGTACCGGGCGCGCCTACCCGTTCCAGGCCGATCTCTTCCAGGATCTCAGCCACACTGTCTCCAACCGCCGGCGTGGGCGCTAAAGACAGATCAATAATACCAAAAGGTATCCCCATACGCCTTGACGCCTCTCCCGCCACCAGCTGCCCGACCCTGGTAATCTTAAACGCCGTCTTTTTGATCGTTTCGCACAGCTTTTCAAATCCCTCTCCGCGGACCTGCTGAATTGCATTCTTCACAACGCCCGGGCCGCTGACGCCCACGTTGATCACCGCATCGCCCTCCGTGACTCCCAGGAACGCCTCGGCCATGAAGGGATTATCGTCCGGTGCATTGCAGAATACCACCAGCTTTGCGCAGCCCAGGGAATCCTGTTCCTTCGTGGCCTCCGCCGTCTCCTTTACGATCTCTCCGCACAGGCGTACCGCATCCATATTAATGCCGGTTCTGGTAGAACCCACATTCACAGAACTGCATACCCGTTCTGTACAGGAAAGCGCCTCTGGAATGGAACGGATCAGGATCTCATCCCCTGTGGTCATAGCTTTGGACACCAATGCAGAATACCCTCCGATAAAATTCACGCCCACTTCCCTGGCGGCCCTGTCAAGCGTCCTGGCGATCTCCACATAATCCTCTGGCTTTTTACAGGCAGAAGCGCCGATCAGGGAGACCGGTGTAACGGAGATACGCTTGTTGACGATCGGAATGCCAAATTCATATTCGATCTCCTGTCCTGTAGCTACAAGCTTTCCTGCCAGGGAAACGATTTTTTCATAAATGTTCTGATTCAGCTTCTCAAGATCTGAATCGATACAGTCCATCAGGCTGATGCCCAGCGTAATGGTACGTACATCCAGATTCTCATGCTCGATCATCTTATTGGTTTCTTTCACTTCATATACGCTAATCATAGTTCCTAAGCCTCATCCTTCCTGTATTTACAGCCTGTGCATCTTCTCAAAGATTTCTTCTCTCTGGCAGTGGATGATCACGCCGATCTCTTTTCCCACTGCCTCCAGTTCATCCGAATACTCCTGAAACGTCTTATTAGCCTTCGAAACGTCTGCAATCGTTACCATATTAAAATACCCGTCGATAATCGTCTGGGAAATATCCAGAATATTGATTTCTGTTTCAGCCAGATAGGTACACACCTTCGCAATAATTCCTACGGTATCCTTCCCCACTACGGTAATTACACATTTTCTCATATTTTCTTCCTTCTCCTGTTCTTTCCACTGATATGCCCTGTATTTATGCTGTCATCCGCACCTTGCCAGTCCCGCCCTGATAAGGAGAACTGTTTTATACTGTAACAACATCCGACATACCGTCGCGTCTTGCCACCTTCAGGGGAATATCTTCTCCCTTATATGGATTATCCCCATAGGTAATCTCCAGCTTCACTGTCTCATAGGCAAGCTCAGCATAGTTATTTTCCTTGCTGAGATGCCCAAGTATCACGCTTTTCAGATTATCATGAAGTATATCACAAAGAAGACGCCCTGACAATTCATTTGACAGATGTCCCTTATCCCCCATAACTCTCTGTTTTAATGGATAGGGATATGGCCCAACCTCCAGCATATGTATATCGTGGTTCGCCTCCAGCAGGACTGCGTCCAGACCCTTTAAATTCTCCACAATATAAGAATCATAGGTTCCCAGATCCGTTGCCACAGCCACCGATCTGTCATTGCAGTCCATCCGGTAACCGCAGGGTTCCTTGGCGTCATGGGAAATGGCAAAAGGATGTATCCGGATATCTCCCAGCACAAAATCCTGGTCTGCCCCGATCACATGAAAGAGGCCGTCCGGTATCGCTCCCAGGCTTTTATAACTCCTGATCCCTTCTATGGTCCCTCTGGTCGCATAGACTGGTATCCCGTATTTTCTGCTGAATACTCCCAGCCCCTGAATATGATCCGAATGCTCATGGGTGATCAGGATCCCATTCAGATCTTCTCCTTTTACATCCAGTTCTTTTAAACCTTCCTCTATTTTCTTCCTACTGATCCCAGTGTCCACAAGCAGATGAGCCGTCTCACTTCCGGCGTAAATACAATTCCCGCTGCTCCCACTGGCAATACTGCATAATCTCATGTAACCTTATCTCCCATCCTTCAGCTTAGCCATAATGGATTCCAGCTGTTCGCAGGTATCGTCAAAACTTCTGCTGTTGTCCACCGCCCTGTCGCATTTGCCTAAAAATTCATCCCTGGACTTCTGGGAACGGAACATCTCATCGATCCTCTCATCCCCGTATCCCCTGGAAAGCTTCAGCCTCTTCCGCCTTACTTCGTCCTCCGCATAAATATACCAGATCTCATCGCAGACTTCGTCATAATGATCCTCCAGAAGGAGCGCAGCTTCCAGCACAAACAACTGGGTTCCCTTTTTCTCCTGTTCCCTGATCAGCTTAAGGATCCGCCGTTTGACAGCCGGATGCACGATCCCGTTCAGCGCCCGCCGTTCTTCTTCATTTGAAAAAACCACTTTTGCCAGTTTCTCTCTGTCAATTCTCCCGTTCTCCTGCAGGATATCTGTTCCAAAATGCTCCACGATCTGACGGTAGCATATGGTATTCTTCTTTTCAAGATTCCTTGCCACAAGATCTGCCTGGCAGGCCACTGCCCCGTGTTTCCTCTCCAGGTAACGCAGCACCTCACTCTTGCCTGTCCCGACTCCGCCGGTAATTCCAATGACCTTCATAATGTCCTCCCTTACTTTGCCTCATACCAGTTCCGGCCGGTATGCATATCGATCTCCAGCGGCACCTTAAGATCCGCTGCCTGTTCCATCTCGCTTTTAAGGATCTTCTTTACCTCTGCGGCTTCCGGCTCATAAGCCTCGATCAGAAGCTCATCATGCACCTGCAGCACAAGCCTGGATCTCAGCTTCTGCTCTTTAAGCCTCCGGTTCACGCCGTTCATCGCAATCTTCATAATATCTGCCGCCGCTCCCTGGATCGGTGCATTCATAGCAACCCGCTCCCCAAAAGAACGCTGGTTAAAATTACTGGATTTTAGCTCCGGCACAGGTCTTCTCCTGCCAAATACCGTCCTGGCATACCCCTGTTCCTTCGCAAATTCCACAGACCTGTCCAAAAACTCCTTGATCCCCGGATAGGTCTTAAAATACTGCTCAATATATCTGGCAGCTTCCTTTTTATCAATACTCAGATCCTGGCTTAAGCCAAAGGAACTGATCCCATATACGATCCCAAAATTTACAGCTTTCGCATTTCTCCGCTGAAGCTCTGTCACTTCGCCGAATGGAATATGAAATACCTGAGAGGCAGTAATACGGTGTATATCCGCTTCCTCCCTGTATGCTTCAATCAGCTTTTCGTCCCCTGAACAGTGAGCCAGCACCCGGAGTTCGATCTGGGAATAATCCGCATCTACGAACACATACCCGTCCGCCGGGACAAATACCTTCCGGATCAGTTTCCCAAGCTCCATCCGGACCGGGATATTCTGCAGATTCGGCTCAGTACTGCTGATCCTTCCGGTAGCTGTTATGGTCTGGTTAAATTTGCCGTGGATCCGCCCATCTTCCCCGATAAATACTGCAAGGCCATCCGCATAGGTGGACTTCAGTTTGGCAAGCTGCCTGTACTCCAGGATAAGAGATACAATGGAATGTTCCTCCGCTAGTTTCTCCAGCACATCCGCCGCCGTGGAATAACCGGTTTTCGTCTTTCTTCCTCCGGGAATCCCCATTTTTTCAAATAATATCACGCCAAGCTGTTTCGGCGAATTGATATTAAATTCCTCCCCGGCCATTTCATGTATCTTTTTTTCAAGTTCTGCAATTCTCGTGCCAAGCTGTTCTCCATACTGCTTCAGGGCTTCTCCTTCCACCCTGACGCCATTTTTCTCCATGTCATACAAGGTAAATACCAGCGGCATCTCGATCCCGGTAAACAGATCCCACATACCCGCCGCCTTTAATTTATCCTCCAGAATGGGCGCAGTCTTCCATGCAGTATATGCCTCATAACAGGCCTTGACATAATCCTCTGCCTTATCCTCCATTAATACTTCCAGCTGCTCCCTTAAAACATCATCATAGGTATAGTCATTTTTCAATGGATTCAGAAGATAAGCTGCAACCGTTCCATCAAAACAGCGTTCCTGGCAGATTTCAGGAAGCTCCTCCATCCCTTTCTTCACATCAAAAAGGACGGTACGGCCTGCCTTGGCAGATACCTGCTCCAGCTGTTCCTTCAGCCAGGATACCGTAATATCCTCTCCTGTCTCAATACAATATACCTTATCCCCGCTATAGCAGAGGCCGGCGCCTGTCATGCCCGCCTGCGCTGCAAAAAGAGGAAGCGCATCCTTCCTGTTTTTCAATATAGAAATACCGGCCCGGTCCGCCTGGGCGGCTTTGGCAAAAATCTGTTCCGCCTGTGAGCGCCCGGTAACTCTTACAAATGTATCCTCTATTTTATTAGAAGGCGCAGAGATTTCAAAACGCCCTAAAAGATTCTTAAACTGCAGGCGCTGGAAATAACCGTAGGCTTCCTCTGTATAGAGTTCTCCAAGCTCTGCCTCCTTAAGCTCATATGCAAAATCCGCGTTTACCTCAATCGTGGCAAGCTCTTTACTAAGTACCGCCAGATCCCAGTGCTCCTTTAACGCCCTGGAAGCTCTCGGTGGTTTCACATCTTCTACGTGCTCATAAGCATTTTCGATCGAATGATACTCTGTAATGATCTTAGCCGCCGTCTTTTCTCCAATGCTTGGAACCCCTGGAATGTTATCAGAAGCATCCCCCATCAGCGCTTTCAGGTCAATAAATTCCTTCGGCGTCACCTGATAGCGTTCCTTTACATCCGCCGCGTAGTAATCCTCTACCTCTGTGCGTCCCTGTTTTGTTTTGGGGATCCGTATCTTCACATGGTCTGTGGCAAGCTGCAGAAGATCCCTGTCGCCGCTGACAATGGAAACCTCCATTCCCATTT
This sequence comes from uncultured Mordavella sp., assembly GCA_964529215.1. Taxonomy (GTDB): domain Bacteria; phylum Bacillota; class Clostridia; order Lachnospirales; family Lachnospiraceae; genus Claveliimonas. Next base: position 12,583 of record CAZGVY010000024.1, read on the forward strand.
TTTCACAGCGCACCGACAGCGTCCCTAACAGATCGTCCGCCTCCAGGCCGGCCTGTTCAATGATCTTGACCCCCATCGCCTGCAGTACTTCCTTGATCACCGGAACCTGTTCTCTCAATTCCTCCGCCATAGGCTTTCTGGTCCCCTTATAATCCGCATACATCTCATGCCGGAAAGTCGGCGCATGCACATCGAAAGCAACCGTCAGATACTCCGGATCTTCCTGGTCCAGAATCTTAAACAGAATATTCAAAAAGCCATAAACCGCATTGGTGTGAAGACCCTCTGCATTGGTAAGATCCGGCACGCCATAAAAGGCACGGTTCAATATACTGTGCCCGTCTATCAAAACAATTTTTTCCGCCATATAACACCTCGCAGGGCACAGATGCGTAAAAAAGCCGTCTGCCTTACATCTTACCCATCACTGTACCATCTCAATTCATTTAACTGCTTATCTACTATACCATTTCCAGGCATATAATTCAAGACAGAGCATATCATCCGCAAAGGGCATCCGCAAAAGTTTTGTGCCTGGCTATTGACTTTTACAGGCCCGGGTTTTACAATAAGGCCAGATTAAACACTGGGGAGCTTGTATAACAGGCTGAGAGGAAGGTATCACCTTCGACCCGTATAACCTGATTTGGGTAATGCCAGCGTAGGGACAGTTTGAAACTTTAAATTGGCGGGTATACCGAAACAGGTATACCCGTTTTTTGATTGGAGGGAATAAAAATGCTTGAAACCTGTATGAACAATCTAAGAGAAAAATCTGTGCTGATCCATAGCATAACAAACTATGTAACGGTCAACGATGTTGCCAATGTGCTGCTGGCCTGCGGCGCAAGCCCAATCATGTCCGATGAGCCAGACGATGTATATGATATCACATCCATCTGCAATGGGCTGAACATCAACATCGGAACGCTCAATAAACGCAGCATCGAATCCATGTTTATTGCCGGGCACAGAGCCAATGAACTTGGGCATGCCGTTTTGCTCGACCCCGTAGGTGTGGGAGCAAGCGCGCTCCGCACCGAAACGGCTTTGAAGCTGATCAGGGAGCTCCGCTTCGATGTGATCCGCGGCAATATCTCCGAAATCAAAGCTCTGGCGCTGGGAAGCGGGACGACAAAGGGTGTCGATGCAGATGTGGCCGACGCGGTAACGGAGGAAAACCTTGACGCAATGACAGACTTTGCAAAGGACTTTGCAAAAAAGAAAAACTGCATTGTCGCGATAACGGGCGCGATAGATCTGGTTGCCAGCGGTGAGCAGTGTTATGTCATACGAAATGGCAGACCCGAGATGAGCCGGATTACGGGAACCGGCTGCCAGCTTTCTGGCATGATGACCGCCTTTGTTGCGGCAAACCTGGAAAATAAGCTTGCGGCAGCGGCAGCCGCCGTCTGCACGATGGGTCTCGCCGGAGAGACAGGCTTTGCTGCTATGCAGCCGGGCGAGGGCAATGCCACCTATCGCAACCGCATCATCGACGCCATTTACAACATCGACGGCAATATCCTGAAAGCAGGTGCAAAATATGAGCTTAGATAAAAACAGCCTTCTTCTGTATGCCGTAACAGACAGGCACTGGCTAAACGGCGTGCCGCTGTATGAGCAGGTCAGGCAGGCTATACTTGGCGGCGCCAGCTTCGTCCAGCTCAGGGAAAAAGAGCTGGACCAGGAATCATTTTTGCAGGAAGCTGCCGGGATACAAAAACTGTGCCGGCACTACCGCGTACCATTTGTGATAAACGATAATGTTGATATTGCGCGCAGCATAGATGCCGACGGAGTGCATGTCGGGCAAAGTGATATGGAAGCGGGAAACGTACGCGCGCTTATCGGAAAGGATAAGATACTCGGTGTATCCGCACAGACAGTCGGACAGGCAGTTCTCGCCGAAGCAAGGGGCGCTGACTATCTCGGCGTCGGTGCAGTATTCCAAACCGGTTCAAAGGCGGATGCCGACGAAGTCAGCTTCGAGACTCTCAAAGCCATTTGCTCCGCTGTCAGGATCCCTGTCATCGCGATTGGCGGCATAAACAGGGATAATGTCCTGAGCCTTGCCGGGAGCGGCATATGCGGTATTGCCGTGATAAGCGCGATTTTTGCGCAAAAGGATGTGTACAGTGCGGCTGCAGATCTGAGACGGCTAACCGAAAAAATGGTGGCGCTATGATACAGGAAAAGGAATGTTAAAAAAGCAGAATGGAGGCAGTGAAATGAAAACAGCATTGACAATCGCCGGAAGCGATTCCAGCGGAGGCGCCGGTATTCAGGCTGACATTAAGACAATGTCGGTGAATGGTGTTTATGCCATGAGCGCCGTCACAGCGCTTACTGCGCAGAACACCACCGGCGTAATAGATATTATGGAGGTAACAGACGAGTTTCTGGGCAAACAGCTTGACGCGGTATTCACGGATATCCGCCCTGATGCTGTGAAGATCGGCATGGTATCCTCCGGCAGGCTTATTAAAAAAATCGCCGGAAAGCTGATTGAGTATCATGCGGAAAATATCGTAACCGATCCGGTTATGGTAGCCACAAGCGGCGCGAAACTGATAAGCGATGAAGCAATAGATGTCCTCAAAAGAGAACTTCTTCCGCTTTCCGCAGTCATCACTCCCAATATTCCCGAGTCGGAAGTCTTGGCGGGCATGGCCATAAAAACTCCGGAAGATATGGTAACGGCGGCTGAGAAGATAAACTGCGAATACGGCTGCGCCGTGCTCTGCAAAGGCGGACATAGTCTGAACGACGCAAACGACCTGCTATACAACGGCGGGAAACCCCACTGGTTTAAGGGAAAGCGGATTAACAATCCCAACACACATGGAACAGGCTGCACGCTCTCAAGCGCGATAGCATCCAATCTCGCTAAGGGTTACACCCTGGAGGAAGCGATTGAGAGAGCAAAGGATTATATTTCAGGTGCGCTTTCGGCTATGCTCGATTTAGGCATGGGCAGCGGTCCGATGAACCACGCTTTCGCGCTGAGTGGCAAGTTTTCAGAGGAGGCGCTGTAACATGGAGGAAAAACGCACTTCAATATTTGAGAACGGGCTGATCTGGTTCGGCGCGGGTGTGTCTATAGCCGAGATACTCACGGGTACATACCTGGCGCCGCTGGGCTTTAAAAAAGGCCTTCTTGCAATCATCTTAGGCCATATGATTGGCTGCTCAATGCTGTTTCTTGCCGGACTGATCGGCGGCAGCGTACGCAAAAGTGCTATGGAAACTGTTAAACTGAGCTTTGGGCAAAAAGGCAGCCTGCTCTTTGCTCTTTTGAATATATTGCAGCTTGCAGGCTGGACAGCCATCATGATCTATGATGGCGCACTCGCCGCAAACAGCGCGCTACCTGTGAGCGCATGGGTATGGTGCCTCGTGACCGGCGCACTTATCATTCTCTGGATACTGGTGGGTATAAAAAATTTAAGGAAGGTCAATACCGTAGCAATGGCGGCGCTGTTCATATTAACCATCATCCTTTGCAAGGTGATATTCGGCGGCGGATCACCTATGGGCGTCCCGGACGGAGGAATATCTTTCGGCGCGGCGCTGGAGCTTTCAGTCGCCATGCCGCTGTCGTGGCTGCCACTCATCAGCGATTATACGAGAACCGCAAAAGAGCCGGTAAAAGCCACTGCTGCCAGTGCCGTAGTATATGGGCTTGTAAGCTGCTGGATGTACGTGATCGGCATGGGCGCAGCTATATATACAAACGAATATGACGTTGCACAGATAATGGTCAAGGCAGGACTCGGCATTGCCGGACTTCTTATCATCGTGCTTTCCACAGTCACGACGACCTTCCTCGACGCGTACTCTGCGGGCGTTTCCAGCGAAACGGTGTTTTCAGGAATTAATGGCAAGTGGGCCGCCGTCTGCACGGCGGCTGTTGGTACTTTCGCCGCGGTCCTCTATCCCATGGATGATATTACAGATTTCCTCTATCTGATCGGCTCGGTCTTCGCGCCGATGATAGCGGTACAGATCGCGGATTTTTTCATACTGAAACAGGACAGAAGCGGCCTCCAAGTCAGTACCCAGAACCTGATAATATGGCTTGCGGGCTTTGTTATCTACCGTTTGCTGATGAAGATAGATATCGTTACCGGCAATACATTTCCCGATATGCTGATAACGATTCTCCTGTGTATTGCCGTATCAAGGTTCCGCAGGGAAAAAGCAGATTAATTGAATAACCGTGACAGTAAAAAATCTCCTATAGCAGCTGCCATAAGAGATTTTTTAATATGTGGGAACAAATAAATCTGCAAAATCTATTGCAATCCCGAAACTGAATGCTATAATAACAGGTATGGAAGCATAGCTCAGCCGGGATGAGCGTTCGCCTCACACGCGAGAGGTCATGGGTTCGAGCCCCATTGCTTCCATTTTTCTATTTTACTTGTCATTATTTCATTCCCTCTCTCTATTTCTTCTATGATCCTTCCTGCCTTTACTGAATCCCTTTGTATATTTCCCATTTGTTCTGCACATCCTATTTCCGAAGGGAGTGTGTACACATGAAAGAAAAATCATCTTTTTCGACTGAAAAAACGACTGATTACACTAAATCCAAAGACGCTTATGACGGCAGCCGCGAGACTGCGTGCTATCAGGATGATACTTCACTTCCGCCTGCAAAGCGTCCGGATCAGAACAAGGCTGATCGTGAATGGAGAGCTTAATGCTCTCTATAAAAAAAGTACTGGAAACGCCCATTTACAGGCATCCAGTACTTTTTTGCTTACTGCGGATGGTGGGACTTGAACCCACACGAGGTCGCCCCCGCAAGATTTTGAGTCTTGTGCGTCTGCCATTCCGCCACATCCGC
>CAZGVY010000025.1:0-17165 GCA_964529215.1 uncultured Mordavella sp.
TCCATGGCTTTATCAAGGGGAATGTGCCGATGGCGCTGGAGGAAGCGGCTTATATCGATGGGTGTACCCACTCTCAGACATTTTTTAAGATTGTATTGCCGCTGTTAAAGCCGATCATATCAACGATGGTGATTTTAAATTCCCTTGCGTTCTGGAATGACTTCCTTCTGCCGTCGCTGGTATTGACGGATAAGAAGCTTTTGACGCTGCCGCTTTCTACCTACAGCTTTTATGGTACATATTCGGCGGACTACGGAACGATCATGGCAGGGCTTTTGCTGTGTGTAATACCGATCCTGATTCTGTATGTTGTGCTTCAGAAGCAGATTATCGGCGGCGTAGTTGCCGGTGCGGTAAAATAAATAAATCAATCCATCCATTAAAAGCGTCTCTGAATGCCTCGTGCAGTAAGCCGAAGCCTTTCGGGGACGCTTTTGGCTAAGACGGCCCGGAATTTTGAAACCGAAAGGTAACTTGTGATATGGCAGAAGGTTTTGACAGTGGAATTGGGATGGGGTTATAATAAAAATTGAATTTTAGCAGGAAAAGGATTGGATGAAATATGGTAAGAGATGTATTGCATTTGAGGGCTCCGGGTAACTGGATGAATGATCCCAATGGGTTTATTTTTTTCCGTGGGAAATATCATTTGTTTTACCAGTATTTTCCCTATGGAACGAGATGGGGGACCATGCACTGGGGTCATGCGTTGAGTGAAGACCTAATACATTGGGAACATCAGGATATCGCGCTGTTTCCGACCAAGGGATATGACAGAAACGGCGTATTTTCCGGCAGCGCGTTGGAAAAGGACGGAAAGCTCTATCTCTATTATTCGGCAGTGCGGTATTTGGAGGAGGATGAGGAGGACATTCACCATGCGCCCCATGACAGGTATGAGACGAGCCAGGCAATGCTGGTATCGGAGGATGGGATACAGTTTGACAATTGGAAGGGAAAGAAACAGCTGATTCCGGTAAGCCAGGATGAGGAAATTGCGGATGCGGTGCATACAAGAGATCCAAAGGTGTGGAGAAGCGGGGAAATGTATTATATGGCGCTGGGAAGTACCTGGAAGGAAAGAATGGGGCGTGCGGTATTCTACAGAAGCAAAGACGGAGTGGATTGGCAGTATATGAATCAGTTTCGGGAGAGACAGTTTGGGAGGATCCTGGAATGCCCGGATATATTTTCCCTGGGAAAAGAATATGTCTTTCTGGGCTCGGCCATGTATGTGGGAGAAGGCGGGCCGGGATATCAACATCAGGCGGTCTGTGCAAGAGCGGATTTTGACGAAGAAACTTGTGAATTGAAGCTTTTATCGGAATGCAGGTCTATTGACTACGGACACGATCTTTATGCTGCACAGACCAATGTGGATGAGAAGGGCAGGCGGGTGATGGTGGCATGGATGCGTATGCCGGAGACTGTTCAGGCATCGGACCGGAAACCCTGGATCGGCATGATGTGCCAGCCGAGAGTTGTTGAACTTGAAAAAGAACATATTTTTTTCCGGGTACATCCGAATGTGGACAGATGCTTTGGGAAAGAAATAACAGAAAAGAGCAGGCTGACGGAGATGCCCTGCCGGATCCGTGCGGAGCTGTCTGAGGGAGAAGAACTGAAAATCGGCGGCTTCCGTATCTGGGTGGAAAAGGATGCTGTATGGACTGACCGGAGCAGGGTGTTTGACGGAAGAAAAGACTGCAAATTGATAAGCGTTACGCCGGGGCTGAACGGGCGGTATGAACTGGATATTTTTGCCGCGCCGAATCTCATCGAAGTATTTGTGAATGAAGGAGAATATGTAATCAGTAATGTGGTATATGGGCTGGGCAGCAGGCTGGAAGGAACGATTAAAAAGATGTATTTGCTGACTCGTATGGAAACGGGAAATAACCACTAATGCATATCTGGAAAATGGGAAGGGGACAGTTCAAAACCGTCCCCTTCCTGATTATTTTTTAAATTCTTTTCTTATAAGGTATATGATCACGATCAAAGCAATGGAAGCTGCTGAAAGCGCGCCATATACGATGATCGGACTGGTATCGCCGGTTGCTACCCGGTAGAATACACCGCCGCCGCCAGAACCGCCGGAACCTGTACCGCCGCCAGAACCACCAGAGCCGCCGGAACTGCCGGCTGCCGTAGGCGCCGCACTGCTGGAACTGCCAGGATTATTTGGATTTGCAGGATTGGACGGATTTGCTGGATCATCCGGATCCGTCGGATCTGTCGGATCTGTTGGATCATCCGGGTCATCTGCCTGTTCTGTCCAGCCTACAGCGACCGGAGATAACGCATGTACGGTAAAGCGGAGCATATCCTCCGATTCATCTGTGGAAGGCCGCTCAATGTCGCCAAGTTTGTTCCCATAGGAAGTGTCAAACATATGAACGACTGTGAAATCATGGGTGTCTCCTGCGGTTTTCTCCGGATAAGGAATTTCTATCAGAAGACCGTCTCCAGGGAAATCCTCGTCTGTTACTCTTTCCCATACCCAGGTATTATTTTGTCTTGTTAAAAGAGTAATATCATAAACTGCGATATTTTTATCCGTAATTTCGGAATTAATTCTTTTCAGTTCATCACGCAGCTGGTTATCAATTTTACCAGGTGTATTCAGATCCAGTTCAGGATGTTCCGCTAATGGTTCGGATACCTGGGAGATGCCTTCTTCTATTTCCAGCTTATACTGCTTATCACGGTCAGTAAGTTCTACCGTTGTAACAGTGTGGTCTTCCGGAACAATGATCAGAGTGCATTTTGTGGTAGCCTCAGCATAGTCGCCGACAGCGGATGCAGTGGCATATATGGTTACAGTTCCTTCTCTTAAGGCATTGATCCTGCCGTTCTGGTTGATGGAAACAATATCTTCGTTTGAACTTTTAAAGGTTACGGTACTGCCTTCTGCCGGGTCTGTCAGCTTTAATATGTCGGTGTTTCCTACGGGCTTTTTCTGAACCTCATCAAGGAATTTGAAATCCTGCATCGTTTTGTCTGATACGGTTGCGATAAATGTAATCGTATAGTCTTCGTAATTTTTTGAACTATCTACAGGTATCAAAATAGTTGAAGTATGGTTGATCAGTTCCTCTGAGTCTGCAAATTCATACTGCAGGATCCCATTGCTTACAGATGGAGTTCCATCAGCAGCATAAACTCTTGAATCTGTAAATATAATATTATTCAAATCAACAGAGGCGTCCGGAGCAAGGAGTTCCATATCATATAAGTTAAAGCTTCCTGTTTTACCATAGCGGGTATAGCCTTCGCCATATTTAGGCTGCCATACAGCTTTATTTATGGTAAATGGAGAGCTTACAGAACCATCCCAGTGATAGTCGGTATCCGTTTTTGAAATGACAGAGATGGTAGCGGTCCCCGCGTTAATATTGCTGCTGTAGCTGGCTTCATAACTGCTTTTATCTAATATGTGGTCAAATACGATCACTTCAAATGCAGGCCTGTGTTCCTGGCCGTTATAGACAAACGGTCCCTTGTCGAGCAGGATGATCTTAACATTCTCTGGTTCGACAAGGAGATTTGCGCTATAGGGAACCCAGAATACATCGTTGGAAAGGCTGTATTTTATATTGGCGCCATTGGTATCAGTCAGCGCTATTCTGACCTGTATGGTCTTGTCGGCCTCATTGATATTATCTGTTGGTATAACGGTCCAGTCGCTCTGCGTCAGGGATTCACCCGGTATAAGCCCTTCAAAATCCGGCTCGCCGGAGGGATTTTTAGAGCCGTCAGCGGCCTGCGTGATCTGCAGGCTTCCGGGGGCTGCCGTGATTACTTTTGGATTTACCTGTACATGCATGTGGATATCGCTCCGCTCCACCAGATATTCATTGCCGTTATATGCCCAAAACAGGCAGTGAGGGTTTAAGTCTGCCGCTTTAAGGGGTTCAGTCTGAGACAGAACCTGCGCATCCAGATAATTCTTCAGGATAAATTCTCCATCTGAAGCTTCGTGCTGAGCAGAATCTCCGTCAACGGTAAGATAGATATGATCTCTTACGTCAGAAAGATCTACATATTGTCCCCAGGTGTCTCCGTAATAAACCTTGTCTTCTACAGAAGCGAATATGTCTGAGAGAAACCAGTTTGTATTGTAAGAGCCGGAGGAACTGGGAAGATATATGTATGCCTTGTCCTGGGTAGCCAGAGACGGGGCATCCGCAGCCAGGGCTGCCGAACCATCGTCGCTTACTGCGGAAACCGCATTTGCCAAAGCAGTATATCCGGTACTGGCAGGATGGATGGAAGCGGCTTTATCCGTGTTATCTTCTGTATCATTGTCAGGGGAAGAAGCCTTATCCGGTTCAGACGAAGGTGTGTCAGATCCTTTCTCTTCCGTGTCCTGTGATTCTGCACTGCAGATATGATAACGGTAGTTATCGTTCTTTAACTGAAGGTATATTTTATCCTGGAAAGAAACAAGACCGGTTTCATCTGTCCATGAATAAGATACCTTTGTGATCATCGGCGACTTTGTCAGCCAGGAAATATCCGGATGATCCAGCAAAAAGGCGCTGTATGCTTTGCAGAGGTTTTCCTGGATGGAAGCCCATTCTTCAGCAGTCATGGGAGCCGTGCCGGTAGTATCCATGATTTTAATGCCGCTGAAGGCTTCGTCGATACCATCGCTGTAGTGAAAAGCGAGCTGGTTTGCACGGACAAGTGCATTATCGTTAAAATCCTGTACACCGTCGCCGTTTGTGCCATCCTCCAGGACATAGTAAAAACTGGCGGCATCATATGTAAGATCCGCTTGCAAAAACCAGCTGGATGAGGCAATATCCTCTGCAGAAACGCTCTGCTTCATTGCTTCCAAGGTGTTTGCACAATCTAAAGTTGCGGTAACGCCCGAGATGGTAATATCCGTACTGGTAATATCCGTGCTGGTATCTGACACAGATTCTGTCCCGGGATCCGTGTCGTTAAGTTCCTGGGCAGACGCTGGAATATGCAGGCCGCCTGCCACGATCACGGCAGATAATAACAATGCCGCTTTTTTTATCCCTTTTTTCATTGCTTTTAACCACTCGCTTTCCTCGTTTTAAATATCCGGTTTATTTCTTTAATTCTCTTCTGATCAGCCATATAATAATAATCAGCGCGATAGAAGCGGCTGAAAGGAGGCCGTATATAAGGATCGGATTGGCATCTCCAGTTCTTACAGGTGAGACCGTTCCGCCCTGGCTTGCCGTGGCTGTACCTGCCTGAGTGGCAGTTCCCGTCTGTCCGGCAGTGCCTGTCTGCCCCGTCGTGTTATTCGCAGCAGCTCTGGCAGTTGGATCGGTAGTACTGGTAGTTTGCCCATTGCCATTGGTATTACCAGGATTCGTGTTATTCGTGCCGTTATTATTATTATCGCCATTATTATTGTTAGTGCCGTTATTATTATCGACGTTATTATTGTTGTTGTTGTTAGGATTCTGAGGATCGTCCGGGTTCTGAGGGTCGTCTGGATCGTTCGGATCCTCAGCCGGAGGCTCTGCCCAGCCGACGCCGATCGGCGAAAGGCCGCTTACCGTAAACTGAAGTGCGTCCGCCTGCTCTGTTACGGCAGGGTTCTCGATCTCTCCAAGCATGCTGCCGGATAAATAATCGTCAAACATATGAACGACGGTAAAATCCCAGTTTGCCGGGCTGACGCCGGAAGGGTAAGGGATCTTGATCGGAAGGCCGTTAGCCGGGAAGTCCTCGGCGTTTACCTTTTCCCATGTCCAGTCGCCGTTTGTGCGCAGGAAAAGAGTAAGGTCATAAAATGCCATGTTTTTATTGTCAATATCCGGATTGATCGTCTGTAATTCTTCCTTAAGACGGCGCTCTATCTTGGCTCCGGTAGTCAGGCCCAGGCTTGTTTCCTCTTTCAGCGCTTCAGACGCTTCAGAGATACCGCTCTCGATTTCCAGCCGGTAGCGGTCTTCGCCGTCTGCCTGTTCAACCGTAGTGACTTTATGGCTTTTTGGCACGACAACCAGCTGGCACTGGGCAGTGCCTTCCTCGTACTCCCGGATAGCGGGCGAAACAGCGGTAATGGTTGTGGTACCTTCTGAAAGAGCATTGATCTTCCCCGCCTTGTCTATGGTGGCCACATCCGGGTTGGAACTCTCATAAGTAACGGCAGCGCCCTCTGCAGCCCCGCTTAATTCCAGGGTATCCTTATTTCCCACAGGTTTTTTCTGCGTATCCTGACCGAATTGCAGGCGCTGGGGTTCTTTGGCGGCTACGGTTATGGTAAAGGTAATTGTGTAATCCGCATGGTTTTCCGCATAGCCTACAGGAATCGTAATCTCGGCTGTCTGCCCGATCAGGTCGGCAGAATCCTTGATCTTATAAGACAGGACTTCATTGCTGACAGAAGGCAGGCCGTCGGTTTCAAAGATTGAAGTGTTGTCCTGTTCCAGATCCTGGATGGATTTGTTGTCAACTCTTACATTGTCAATATTCGAACGTCCGCCGGGGGCAAGGAGATTCAGGCTGTACAGGTCAAAAGAGCCGTCTCCGCCGTAAATCGTGGATTCTGCCGCTTTCTTCTGCGCCTCCGGCCAGTTGGCCTTTTCAATCACGAAAGTAGTGGTGGCAGGACCGTTCCAGACATAAGGCGATCCTGGAACAGACGTTACAGAAACGGTTGCAGTTCCCGCCTTAATATTGTTGTAGTACTGGGCAGTATACTCGACCGTAGGCGTCAGTGTCCGGTTATTTACCATAACTGTAATACCGGGCCGGTATTCCTGTCCTGTATATACGTAAGAATTGCCGTCAACGCTTACCTTTACGTCATTTGCCGAAATAAGCTGGCTTGGGTCGTATGGAACGGTTAATTCTTCGTTTTTAAGCTTATATTTTGTGCTGTCAGTGCCATGAAGTGAGATGGTTACCTGGCAGGTATTATTTTGAACATTACCAGTACCTTTGAGGGCGACTGTGTATGAGGAAGTAGGTATTGACTCGCCAAATTGAGTTCCCTCAAAAGAAGGCACACCATAAACCTGGAGATTAAGATCGGTATCCCGCCGGACCGTTAAGGTGCCTTCTGTAGCAGTAATCTCACAGGGCTGGACAGTTACACTCAGTTGGTAGTTGTTGCCCCGGTCTACCAGATAGAGAGTGCTATCGCCCTTTTTCCGCCAGCATAAGCAATAGGGAAGCGCCCCTCCGGATTTAAAAGGAGATCGACGGTCTAACTCTGGATTTGCCTGTGTATAGTCTGCCAGAACAAAGCTGCCCTCAGTTTTTGCATTGTATGATGTTGTATCGTTAGGAAGCGTAATCGAAAGATTGTCTTTTACATTATCTTCATCCATGCTAATAAAGTTGCCCCAGGAGAGTCCATAACGCAGAGTGGACTCTGCTGCAACATTGGTAAAAACCTCTCCTATCTGCCAGCTTGTGCTAGGATTTCCACCTATAAGCAGTGTTGCACGTGGATAGTCTTTTACATAATCGTCGTCTGCAAGAGCGCTGACCGAGCTGCGGCTTCTGCCGGTAGCAGTGGCCGGTGCGCTGACAAACGCGTTAACCGTGTTCGTGGAAGGAATCGCGGGCGCAGAGGTATTGGTGATTTTCTTTTCCTGTTTTTTCTCTGCTTTTTCTTCCTTGGCCTTTTTCTCTATGATCTCTTCCACCGCGTCGCTTACGGCGCCTGAAGTGCGGAATTCGCCGGTACGGATATCGTAATGCGTACTGATATTCTTCGCCTGAAGGAATACCTTATACTGGCAGACTTCAGAGCCGGCCTCATTCACCCATTCATAGGCAACGCGGGTGATCACCGGATTCGGGATCAGCCACTGGATATCAGGATGATCCAGAAGGAAAGCGCCGTATGCATAGCCCAGATCCTGTTTGATAGAAGCCCACTCCTCGTCGGTCATGGGGGAGGGATATGTAAGATCCAGAAGCTGGATGCCGTTAAAGGTTTCTTCGGTTCCGTCGCTGTAATGAAAAGCGATCGTTTCATCTTCTGAAAAGGCATGGTCAGCAATTAATAGATCCTGCAGGCCATCGCCATTGGTGCATTCTGTAAGGGTATAATAGAAATCGGCGGCGTAACCTGCCAGCTGCATGTATGCGAACCAGTCAGATACGGCGGCGTTTTCGTCTTCGGCACGCTGCTGCATATCTGCGGAAGCCTGCCCGCCGTCCAGGACAGCATTCATGCCGGAAATGCTGATATCAATTCCTAGTGTCAGGGCTTCGGTCTGAAATTCATTTTCGCTCAGATCCTGGGCAGATGCCGGAAAGCACATACTGCCTGCCAGAATAACAGCCGACAGAACCGTTACTGCCTGCTTCAAATGCTTTTTCATAATTGTCACCCACTCGCTTTCTATGTATTATATGAACTCTATATTAATCTATGCTTTATGCGTTTACTTCTATTATAGATAAAACAAAATACGGTGTCAACAGGGTTCGACATAAGTTAAGCAGGCAAAATCAAGAAAAAATCAAGAAAAAAGGAAGTTTTGCAGCACATATTGACATGGCGGCGCTGATACGGCCGGTGCATGATGCAAAATATATCAGAGAGCGTATCCTAAAGTACAAATGCGTACATTACGACAAAGTGGCATATGCTGCCGCCCATTACAAATAGATGAAAGATTTCATGGCTGCCAAAATATTTATGCCTTCTATTAAATATAGGAAGTTTTAATGCATAGATAACGCCTCCTGCAGTATAGATAAGCCCGCCGGCAAGGAGCCAGATAAAAGCCGTATGCGGCATCGCATTTAAAAGCTGCGTAAATGCAAGTACGCAGGTCCAGCCCATCCCAATATACAGTACGGAGGATACCCATTTCGGACAGTTGATCCAGAAAGCTTTTAGTATGATTCCAATAAATGCAAAACTCCAGACAATTGCAAGCAGGCTGATACCGGTTCTGCCGCCCAGGACCAAAAGACAGATGGGAGTGTAGCTGCCGGCGATTAACACGGATATCATCATATGATCTGCTTTTTTTAATATCCGGTTTATTTTTTCGGATTTATCAAAGGTATGATAGGTTGTGCTTGCGGCATATAATAATATCAGGCTTGCAGCATATATTATAATAGAAATAACATAAATGCGCTGTGGTTCATGTGCGGCCCGTATAACTAACGGGACGGCGGCAAAAATTGCCATTAACATGCCGATGAAATGAGTGATCGCACTTCCGGGATCCTTTACGTGATTTTTTATCATTTTTTCCATAATACCCCTCCTGGCAATACATATATATTGATAAGTAGTATTAAAAACTATATGTTACATATATACATATTATTACCAAGCGGAGTAAAAATCAATAGTGAAGTTACAGATTTTTTCATGAAGTATACGGCACCTTTTAAGATTACGCTTCCTGATATCAATTTTCGTTCAGAAGAGCAGAAAGCCCCGGTTATTCCTAAAACGAGTGGTTCTGCCCAAAAAAGAGGGATGAGCATTCACGCGCTCATCCCTCTTAGAAATCTTATATTACACGTTTTTTCTTAGCCAAAGTATCTCTTAAGGAGACCCTCGAATGCTTTGCCGTGTCTTGCCTCGTCTCTTGCCATCTCATGTACAGTATCGTGGATCGCGTCAAGGTTAGCAGCTTTTGCACGCTTAGCAAGATCGAATTTGCCTGCCGTAGCGCCGTTCTCAGCGGCAACTCTCATCTCAAGGTTCTTCTTGGTGCTGTCTGTTACAACTTCGCCGAGGAGTTCTGCGAATTTAGCAGCATGCTCTGCTTCTTCATATGCTGCCTTTTCCCAGTATAAACCGATTTCCGGATAGCCTTCTCTGTGAGCAACTCTTGCCATTGCAAGATACATACCAACCTCTGAACATTCACCGTTGAAGTTTGCTCTCAGATCCTCAATGATGTCTTCGCTTACGCCCTGAGCAACACCTACAACGTGCTCTGCAGCCCAGCTTAAGCCTTCGCCCTGCTCGGTAAACTTGTCTGCGCCAACGCCGCACTGCGGGCACTTCTCCGGTGCAGATTCTCCCTCATAAACATAACCACATACTGAACATACAAATTTCTTCATAGTAATCTCCTTTTCTTCTTTATTAATATATTATATTGGATTATTTAAATCGGCACAAGGTGCCAATATAAATCAAGGGGTATTGTGGAGGCACTGTTCACATATTCCATAAAAAAGTGCAGAATGTGAATGGATACTTCCGTTAAAGGAAGCCTGCGCCTCTGCGTTCATAGAATTTGAGATCTTCATATCAAGATCGAATAATCTTCCGCATTTTGTACATAATGCATGATAATGAGGAGCTGTGATCCCGTCAAACCGTATGGCGCCGTCAGAAGCTGTGATCTTAGCAGCCTCTCCCATATCAGCCAGCAGATTAAGATTGCGGTATACGGTTCCCAGACTGATGTGGGGGAAATCTTTTCTAATATGCATATATACCGTATCGGCAGTCGGGTGTTCGTCGGTGCTGGAAAGATACTCTTTAATGACTTCACGCTGCCTGCTGTATTTTAATGCAGCCATGGGACACTCCTTTTAAAAATGATAATGATTACTATAATTAATTTTATGACAGAGTATGCTGTTTGTCAAGAGCTTTTTTTATTTTTTAAAATGTAATAATTTTGTAACAAAAATTTCCAAATTATGATAGCTTATCTAATTTAATGTTAAGAAAAAAATAATAAAAAGTCGATAAAAACTAGGAATCCAAAACTTGACATCCTGAATAGGCGTTGATATAATAACAGCGTAATGCTTGTAACAATTCTGTAACAATTTGAGACAAAAGGATCTTTCATTTATGGAAGGACGTCCGCGGAAGTACAAAAGATAAGAAGACATAGACGAATAAAGGAGGTTGTTTATGAATTCGAGTCTTAGGAAAGGATTGTTTCTGGTTACTGCAATTGGAGCACTGTCCATTCCGGGGGAGACGGCAGAGGCAGCCGGTGAGACGGAGTTGTCTTTGCCAGGAGTGGGAATCGAGCAGGTCCTGAATGATTGCTATGCGGCGGACAAGGAAATTGCCGTGGAAGATTATCTGGTACCGGCAGAAAAAGGTGAGTATTTTGATATGGCATTCACAAATGTGAATGCAGATACATTTCTTTTTGTACGGAGCGAACCGTCAAGGGAAAGCGAATGGGTCGGAAAGCTGTATCCGGGCTCTGCATCTGAAATAATAGGTCCGGTGGGAGACTGGACAAAGGTGCAGTCCGGTACAGTGACCGGTTACGTATACACGGAATATATTATTACGGGGAAGGATGCGCAGGCAAAAGCGCTGGAACTGGAGGAGGCTTCGGATACAGAGAATGCCAGAGATGTGGTGGAGCATGCGGAATCCAAGGAGGAGGAAGCAGAACGGCTTGCCAGGGAAGCGGAAGAGGAAGCGGCAAGGCTTGCGGAAGAACGGGCGGCAAATGCTTCATCCATGGGACAGGCCATTGTCAATTATGCCTGTCAGTTTATAGGAAACCCCTATGTGTGGGGAGGGACAAGTCTTACGAATGGAGCGGACTGTTCAGGCTTTGTTCAGGCGGTGTATGCGAATTTTGGTATCAGCCTGCCCAGGACAACCTGGGATCAGGAGTGTGCCGGCGTTGGGATAAGTTACAGTGAGGCAATGCCGGGAGATTTGATTTTGTATGAGGGACATGTAGGAATTTATATGGGAGATGGACAGATCGTGAATGCGATCAATCCGTCAAAAGGAATTGGAATTATTCCGGCAACCTGTATGAGCATTAAAACGGTAAGACGTGTAATATAAAAGAATACTTTATGAACCGCTGGTGCCCGTTATGACACCAGAAGATAAAAAGCATGAAAAACCCCTGTGTATTTGAAAAAATACATGGGGTTTTTTTTATGCTGCTAAAGCATTCGGAGAGAGTATCTTCCGGCAGGACCGGTAGGTTACGAAAAAAATTTGTTATGTAATTTTGTGAAAAATCGAATCTTTGTATATTTTACACAAAAATGTAAAAACATAGAAAAAATTGTAAAGTGCTAAAAATAAAGTTGTCAACAATAAATGAGGGTAGACATGTGGAAAAACAGATGTTTTTGGTAAGTTATCAACATTATCAACATAAAAAAGGGTGATTTTGGTTGATTACTCAGCCTAAATAAAAGAACATACGTTTTGTTCACAAGTGACAAAAATTGTGGATTGTCGAAAAAAAGGGAAATGTATCTTGACTTTTAAATAATCAAATTTTGGGAATAATCATGTTTTAAATGTTTACACAATGGGGAAAAACGGATATAATACCCTCAGTGGACAAAGAGCATCTCTCTGCCCACGGAAGGTAAACGCAAAGGAGGCAGTAAATATATGGCACAGATTAATAAAGAAACTACGATCGGCGAATTACTAATGACCAGCGGGGATAAGATCGAAGATGTCGCAAGGGCGCTTATGGAGATTGGGATGCATTGTATTGGATGCCCGTCCTCTCAGGGAGAATCCATTGAGGAAGCGGCAATGGTGCATGGCCTTGACGCAGATCTGCTGACGGAGAAACTGAATGCTATTTTAAATGCGTAAGAGATATTTACAGATATAAAAAAGACTGCTCCAAGCAGTCTTTTTTATATCTGCGAAAGCTTCTGTACCGCGTCGGCGGCGATGAGTACTTCGCAGTGCTCTTCCAGATATGCAAGAGACGCCCCGGAGGAATTTTCCAGGGAGCCGTATTCTGACAGCATGTTACAGATACGGTTAAAATCATTGACCGTGTGGCTGGATTGTGTCATTGCCAGCAAATACATCTCGGAACCGTTATCTTTATATAAAGTATTAGAACCATGGTACATCCTGTCAAGGAGCTGTGAAGCGCAGATTACGCTGTCTATTGTAGCAAAAGAAAAGATCCTGAGATCGGTTCTTTTGTGTGTGTCTTCTGATGCTGGCTCCTGGGGCAGGGCTGCGATTGTCTCCTTGACCTTACCAAGCAGATTCAGAAGGTTCTCAGCACCTTCCAGTTTCAGTGAGGCAGAGTCGCGTTTGACGTCAGCCTCTCCTCCGGCAGCCGGCGCGAACCTGGAAAATCTGGTATCCAGTTCTTCCGGGTCTTCCACTTTAGTAATTATCAGTACAATAGAATCTGAAGAAGCAGGGATCGCTTCGATCATAAGCGGGATATCTTCTGCTTCAAATCCGCATTCATAGGCAGCACGCTGCATCATATCATGGAAAAGTGATCTTGCTTTTTCTGTTCCGTACGCCAGTTCACTGAGTTTCAGCTGGCGGTCGGCCAGATCAGCCCGCGTTAATGTACAGCGGATCTGATTGTCATTAATTTTTTCAATCTTCATTTTTATCACTTCCTTTTTGATAGTATAGCATAGTAGCTTGGAAATGTTCAATAAAATAAATATAAAAAGTTATTGCGTTTACATAAAAACAGAGCTATAATAGTCGTACAGAAAATAGTATTCCCATGCGGTAGTGTTTTCAACAGATCAGATGAGAGAATAACAAAATTCAGAGCATCAGTTTTTCGACAATTTTCATAATCAGATGAATTCATTTTTTCCAACAGATTTTTCAACGAACGATATCTCATGCCTGACGGGGTATGCTAAGCAGATACCCGGAGGACATAGTTATGAAGTATATTGCAGATCAATGCAGGCATATTTTCTGTACCGGTTAATATATCACACGCACTTCCGGTCTTTATATTTTACGCGCTATGGCAGGGAACCATGCATTGAGAAGGAGGAATCCATGAAATCAGAGGCGGAAGAATACCAGGAACTGTTTAATGAATTAAGTCACTATGAGAAAAAGGGAGTGTATATGGAGATGGAGGGGAGCCCCGCCAGCCCTACGCAGATCGTACAGGCACATATGCTGAGAGAGGACACAGAATATATGAGGGATTATGTTTTAAATGAAAACGGAGACTTGAAAGAGCTGTATTTTTACCATATTAATCTGCAGGAAAAGTAAATGCCCTTCAAAGAAAATAAAAAAATGTCGAAATAAATAATGACGGTCGGTACTTTTATTGATATAATAGGAAAAGCAATAGGAGGTAGACTATGAAGCAAAGTCAAAGAAGAAGGCGTGGAAGAAGGCAGTTAAAGCGCAGGCGCAAGCGGAATCTGATGCTGAAGATTAGTTTCTTTATTATAATAATAGCAGGTATTGCCGCGGCACTTTTGCTGTGGAGACGTTATGGGCCGACAAAGGAGAAGGCCGATTTAGATAAATATTATGGAATAGAAAACGAGAATCAGCTTGCTGTGATTGTAAATAATCAGGTGATCGAGCCGCGCGGTATGCTTTTCGACGGAAGAGTATACCTGGAGTACAGTATTGTGCGCGATTATATCAATGAACGGTTTTACTGGGATCCGAATGAGAATATTATGCTGTATGTACTTCCGGATGACGTAGTATCGGTGGGAGTAGGCAGCCAGGAGTATTCGGTATCCAAACAGAAAAACAGCGAAGACTATGTCATTTTAAAAGCAGAGGGAAGTACAGCTTATATTGCTTTAGACTTTGTAAAACAGTATTCCAACATGGATTTTGATGTATATGACAATCCAGGCAGGGTCATGGTCGTAACAGAGACCGGGAAGGTCAGAACCGCACAGACGAAGCGGGATACCCAGGTCCGTTATCAGGCGGGAGTAAAAAGCCCGGTACTGACAGAGGTTGAGAAGAAAAAAAGCGTCCGCGTGATAGAGGATGAGGGAGACTGGAAGAAAGTCCGCACGGAAGATGGATTCATTGGTTATATCCGGAAGAAGGATCTGAGAAAAGAGACGGATGAGAATATTACCAGGGAATTTGAGGAACCGGAATATACAAGTATCCACAGAGACCATATGATCAACATGGCGTGGTGTAATGTCACGAATTATGATGCAAACAGCGGTATTCTGGAATTGATCGCACAGTCTAAGGGACTGAATACGATTTCACCTACCTGGTTTCATGTTGCAGATACAACGGGCAACATTGAATCCATTGCGGGTTCAGACTTCGTGAATTATGCGCATCAGGCCGGGATTGAAGTATGGGCGGCTATCCGGGATTTTGACGGGGGAATCAGCTCGTTTGAGGAATCTTTCGAGCTGTTAAGCCATACGTCAAGCCGTGAGAATCTGACGAATCAGGTGATTGCCGCCGCGCTTTCCAGTGGGATTGACGGGATCAATGTAGATTTTGAGAAGATATCGGAAGAATGTGGGGAGCATTTCATCCAGTTTGTCCGGGAATTATCTGTAAAATGCAGGCAGAATGGATTGGTGCTGTCAATAGACAATTATGTTCCGCAGGCATATAACCAGCAGTATCACAGGAAAGAGCAGGGAGTATTTGCCGACTATGTGGTAATTATGGGATATGACGAGCATTACGGCGGCTCTCCTGAGTCAGGGCCGGTTGCTTCTTATGATTTCGTAAAGAGCGGGATCGAGCAGACCATTGAAGAAGTTCCGGCTGAGAAGGTGATCAATGGCGTACCATTTTTTACCAGAGTCTGGAAGGAAACACCGAAGACAGAAGAAGAGTTAGAGGCTCAGGCTGGAACGGAGGACGCAGAGTATCCGGTCAAGGTTGAAAGTACGGCGTACGGCATGTCAGAAGCAGCAGATGTAGTCGCAATGGCGGGAGCTGCGCCTGTGTGGGATGATGCCGTGCAGCAGAATTATGCTGAATGGGAATCAGAAGGCAGCGTGTACAAGGTATGGCTGGAAGATGCGCAGTCCATACAGCCAAGACTTCAGCTGATGAAGGACTATGGGCTGGCAGGAACAGCTGCATGGCGCCTGGGACAGGAGACATCCGATATCTGGGATGTAATCCTTCAGTATGTGAACTGATGTATGGCGCTGACAGGAATATCTGTGGCAAGATCATAGGGTATGGCGGTGTCATACAGAAGAATAGTTGAGAATCTGGAAATGAATAGATATTCTCCGGCATGCATATATTTAAATGATATGTGGCCGGAGGATATTTTTTTGCGTCAGAAAATTAAATTTGTCATAGCAGTTTTCATATTGGCGGGACTCGTTTTTGCCAGCAGGAATGTGAGCAGGTATGTAAATAGTGACAGTGTAAAGGATCAGAAACGATTAGTCGTAGTGGATGCCGGGCACGGGGGAGATGATCCTGGAAAGGTTGGCGTCAATGACGTGGAGGAAAAAGAGGTCAATCTCGCGATCGCAAAAAAGGTAGAGGCGCTGTTGAAAAAAGAAAAGATAGAGACTGTTATGACCAGAGAAACAGATACGATGCTTGGAGGGCAGAGCGGAAAGATAACGAAGGTAGGGGATATGAAAGCAAGGGTGGCTAAGATCAATAAAGCGGCGCCGGCGCTTGCCGTCAGTATCCATCAGAACAGTTATCATCAGGAAGGCGTTATGGGGGCGCAGGTTTTTTATTACAGCCATTCGGAGGAAGGAAAGCAGGCGGCAGAGCTTATGCAGAAAGCTTTGCTGGTCCTAAATACGGAAAATAACCGCAAGGCAAAGGCAAATGATTCTTATTATCTGTTAAAACGGACGGAAGCGCCGACAATTATCGTGGAGTGCGGCTTTTTGAGCAACTGGGAAGAAGCGGAGCTGTTAAAGGATGAGGAATATCAGGAAAAAGTGGCCGGAGCGATTGCCGAAGGAATTAAGGCATATATAGAAAAATAAAGAGAAAAATGTTATACTTATGAAAAATCATCGAGGAGGCACGGTAATGAGTACAAAAAGAGAGGGCTATATCAGCTGGGACGAGTATTTTATGGGAGTGGCGATGCTGTCGGCGTGCCGGTCTAAAGATCCGAATACTCAGGTGGGATGCTGTATTGTAAGCCGTGACAATAAGATATTATCCATGGGGTATAATGGGTTTCCAAAGGGGTGCTCAGACGATCTGTTCCCCTGGGTCAGGGACGGCGGGGATGATCTTTCTACAAAGTATTTCTATACCGTTCACAGTGAACTGAATGCGATCTTAAATTACCGGGGCGGGAGCCTGGAAGGGGCTAAGCTGTATGTGTCGTTATTTCCGTGCAATGAATGTGCAAAGGCGATCATCCAGAGCGGGATCAAAGAAGTGATCTACGACAGTAATAAATATGACGGAACCCCAAGTGTACAGGCATCTATGCGGATGTTTGATGCAGCAGGGGTAAAGTACTGCCAGTACC